>JAYTMT010000182.1:0-10960 GCA_043728315.1 Polaromonas sp.
CACTAGTGCCGATAGCAGCTCAAGAGATTGAAAACTCCTGAAAATTCAGGAATTTGTCAGCTTTAGCTGGCGCTTTTTTTGAATTCTGCAAGTGGCTCAGTATTAATCACCCTGAGAATGCCACGCCTGCGGTATTAAAGTCACAAAGCGCGCATAGCCCGATCAGCATCTGCAGAGGCGCTAAGCGAATAGCATTGGCTGAAATGGCTCTAAATGCGCCATAAAAATCGCTTATGGCGCAAATTGCCACTTTTTGGCATAATACAAGCACCGTGGCCAATCCACGCCAATGGAGTCTTGCTATGTCGTCTGCTGTTGCTGCCAATTCAAGTTTCAACTCGGTGAAGCTCCCCGCGCACTTGGTCACCCAAGCCCGCGCCGCCGCGCTCACCTTTCGCCGCTCCACCGCCGGGCAAATCGAGTATTGGGCCACGCTGGGCAAGGCGGTTGAAGAATCGGGCCTCACGGTGCGCGAGGTGCAGGCAGTGATGGAGCCTGCGCAAGCAGCTGCGCCAGCACAAGCCACAAATTCCCAAGCCCAATCCTTGATAGCTGATTTCATCGCCTTTGACCACTCTGGCGCGCTGGCTGCGCATGTGCGGCAAGTGGTGGCCAATAATGCAGCCAAAGCTTCTGCGAATCATGCCCAACGTGTTGCAGCCTGATGCGGCGTAAAGCCATCCCCATTGCCTCTGCATGAAGCCCGTTTTCTATTTGCTTGCTGGCCCTAATGGCGCTGGCAAATCCACTCTCTACAAAGCTTTGCTCGCAGCTGGCAAAGTGCCTGCGGACGCAGAGTTCGTCAATGCCGATTTGTATGAGGCCGAGCATGTGCAGCACATCGCCGATTTGCAGCAGCGCTCAGAAGCTGCGCGGCTTTGGGCCGATCAGCGTCGTGCTGATTTGTTAGCCGCAGGCAAAAGCTTGGTGAGTGAGACCGTGTTCTCCCACGAATCCAAACTCGCCCTCATCCAAGAGGCGCAGGCGCAAGGCTTTCTCGTCATGCTGCTCGTCGTTTGCATGGATCATCCCGAAAAATTGCTCGCCCGCGTGCGCCAGCGCGTAGGCGAGGGCGGCCACGACGTGCCCGCCGAGCGCATCCTCGCCCGCTACCCCCGCAGCTTGGCGAACTTGCGCCAAGCCGTGCGCCTGGCCGATGCAGCCCTGCTGCACGATTCAGGCACAGTACAACCCGGCACGCACCGGTTGATTGCTGCTTGCGAAGGCGGGCGCACGCAGGTGTTGCATGAGCCGCAGCCTGTGTGGGCTAGGCAGGTGTTGGGTGAGGGCGCACAGCTGATGACGACTCCATGATGAATTCATGGGTTGTATGCATTACTTGCTAACGATAGGCATGAAGACAAAGCGGTAAATAGTCTGCATCGATACTGCGCAGAGTGCTATTTAATTTGTAGTTATCTGCTGTGCAAAATAATATCAAAAAAACCTGACTTTGATGCTCCTTGGCTTTTACTTTACCTTGCGACCGTTTTGCTTAGCGATAGACGATACTTGGTTTGATGCCTCCATAACCCCTCTCACGGCCGCAGCATCCTTGGCCTGTTGCTCAATGAAAATCTTCTGAACTGCAAGCTGTTCCCTCAAAACGACTTCAACTCGCTTTTGTTGCTCTGAGTTTTCGCGGTCTATGCTTTTGGCGACATCTATTTGCCACCGCGTGGCAATAACCGCAACAACAACCGATGCAATCGTAGCAACTACCGACACAAAAACTGCCCATTTTGTCAATTTCAAACTATTTGCAGCCTGGACTAAAGCCTTATTTGCTGCCGTCTGGTCATTATCAATTTTTTTGAACCATTGTGGCAAAACATCTTGAACCATGGTTTGGTTCAGCCCGGTGACAACAACAACAAGGGCATCCATTTTTTCTGCAACCTGTTGAGAGTTTTCCAAGCTCTTAAGCGTAGCTCGCCCCATCGGAGTTTCCTCGAATTGAGGAGGCGGCATGATGTGTGGAGTGTCAAAAGCTTTGGGCGATCTGAGTTGGGTTGTTGAATTTTTAACTTCAAAGCTACGCTTTTCTTTGCCGATTGTGTCCGTGTCGGTCAGAGACTTGCTCCATGAGTCATCTTTCAATGATGTAGCTCGCAAAGCAGCTTGAATTGAGTCTGTCCCTGCTAACGCCTTACGAATATCCGCAACACCAGCCATCTGCCTCTGAAGCTTTTCGAGCGTTCCCTCCTCTAAGAAGGAATAGCTAGCTGCGATTGACTTTCGCATATCTCCGAGTGTTTTCTCGTGACGCGCTTTTATTAGCTTCTTTTCCTTAGTAATGACTATTCCTAGCTCGCTGAGTCCTGCTCCATCAGGCAATTCCCGCCATCCGTTTTGTTTTGCAATCGCCTGTACGAGAGCTTGATAGTCAGTGTCTGTCAGTAAGTTTAGATCGTCATCGAAAAGAGGGCTACTGTCTTGCTTGTCTTCGATTCGGCAGCAGAGTCGTTGGACAGAGGCGCGTGCCAATTCAATGGAGTTATCTAGGTTGAGGTATTTCCAGTCGCTAGATTGGAGCTGGCGTATAAAAAGCGTTCCAATCGAAATCGCAATTGATGTCTTCACCGGAATTAATGAGGCTATATCTACCATCTTCGGTTTCTCTTCGCCGCTGCTCGCTAATCGATTCTCGTCGCTCATATGTGTTGCCCTACTGCTAATTTACAGCCCGCTAAGCCTGGTTAAGGTCACGGGATTGAGTTTTTCACTATCACATCCTTCAAGTCAGCATATCTCAATTGAGCCACGCCCTACTTATATACGTGCTGCCTCATGCATAGCCATCTTCACGTTGATGCTTGATAGCGACAATGACCAGTTCATCGGTTATTTCGTTGAGATCATAGAGCGCAACGTAGCCGCTGCTGCTGAAATCGATGATCCATTCTCTAAGGCCATGCTCTATGGGCCGACCCATTTTTGGCATGTGTTGCAATGCGTTGATGGAGTCTCTGATGGTGGTGATGGCGCGCAATGCAGCGGCTGGATTTTTCTCACCGAGAAATTGATACAGGCGAATCAAATCTTGGCTGGCGCGCTGGGAGTAAATGACACGCGGCATAAGCTGGAGACAAATTTAGGCGTGAATTTCTGGTGGTTTGGCTTGCGGATTGGTCTGTAGCGCATCGACCCACTGGCTGAATTCTTCATGCGTGGTGTGAAGCCCGGTGGCTTGGTAATGCTTGCGTGATTGCTCTGCTGCGGCCATGAAGCGTTGCTGCACCTCTTCTTGCTCGATGTAGCGCGTGATGGCTTCGCGCATGATGAAATGTGGCGTTCTTTGCTTGGCTTGGGCGATTGTGTGCAGGCGAAGGCGCTCGCCGCTATCTAATTTGACGGTCAAATGCCCAGTTTTCGGTTTACCAATGGCTGCTTCCATCACGCGCCTCATTTGTTAAAAGGTAACAACATTTTATACCTTGTCTGGCGGATAAGAAATTCAGGGGCCTTGCGGCTCAGCCGAGCACCTGTAAGATTTCGCCACGCCACAGGACTATCATGGCAAGATAGCGTTAACCAAAGACCATTCCAGAGACCCACCCCATGGATAAGAAAAAAATCACCATCCTTGTAGTTATTGCCGCAGCGATAGCCGCTTTCTTCTTCCTTGATTTGGGGCGCTTTTTCAGTTTGGCCTACATCAAAGGCAGCCAAGCCCAGTTTGCCGCACTGTATGCCAGCCAGCCCGCGTTGGTGATTGGTGCATTTTTTGGCATTTATGTGGCGGTTGCGGCGCTGTCACTCCCCGGCGCGGCGATTTTGACACTGGTGGGCGGCGCAATATTTGGGCTGGTGGTGGGCACCATTGTGGTGTCATTTGCCTCCAGCATTGGCGCTACCTGCTCCTTTTTGGCTGCGCGCTACGTGCTGGGCGAGTCGGTGCAGGCCAAGTTTGGCCAGCGCATGGCTGATATCAACAAGGGCGTAGAAAAAGAAGGCGCGTTTTACTTGTTTACCCTGCGCCTTGTGCCGCTGGTGCCGTTTTTTGTGGTGAATTTGCTCATGGGGCTGACCAAGATGAAAACCCTCACCTTTTACTGGGTGAGCCAAGTGGGTATGTTTTTGGGCACGATTGTGTATGTAAACGCAGGCACGCAGTTGGCGCAAATTGATTCTCTCAAGGGCATTTTGTCGCCCGGCTTGCTGGGCTCGTTTGTGCTCTTGGGCTTATTTCCACTGATTGCCAAAAAAATCATCGCGTTTTTTCAAGGCCGCAAGGTGTATGCCAAGTGGAACCATGTCAAACCCAGCACATTTGACCGCAACATGATTGTGATTGGCGGCGGCGCGGGTGGGCTGGTGTCGGCCTATATTGCAGCGGCTGTGAAAGCCAAAGTCACCCTTATTGAAGCGCACAAATTGGGGGGCGACTGCCTGAACTACGGCTGCGTGCCCAGCAAAGCCTTGATTAAATCGGCCAAAGTAGCCCACCAGATGCGCCACGCCGACCATTACGGCCTTGAGGCGGCTGCGCCCAAACTGAGCTTTAAAGCCGTGATGGCACGGGTGCACAAGATCATTGCCGAGATAGAGCCGCACGACAGCGTGGAGCGCTACACGGGGCTGGGCGTGGAAGTGCTGCAAGGCTACGCCAAAATAGTGAACCCTTGGACCGTAGAAATCGCCATGAATGACGGAAGTAAGCAGACACTCACCGCCCGCAGCATAGTGATAGCCGCTGGCGCGCGCCCTGTCGTGCCGCCGCTGCCGGGTATTGAAAGCTCAGGCTATGTCACCAGCGACACGCTGTGGGATGCCTTTGCCAAGCTCGATGATGTGCCCAAGCGCTTGGTGGTGTTGGGCGGTGGGCCCATTGGCTGCGAGCTGGCGCAAAGCTTTGCGCGGCTGGGCTCTAGTGTTTGGCAGATTGAAATGGCGCCACGTATTTTGATTCGTGAAGACGAAGAAGTCTCGGCCCACGCGCTGGTGAGCTTGGTGCGCGATGGCGTGAAGGTGATGGCGGGGCATAAGGCGCTGCGCTTTGAAACCACAGCCGAAGGCAAGGCGCTGATCGTGGAGCACAAAGGCGTGGAGCAGCGCATTGCATACGACGAGGTCATTTGCGCCGTGGGCCGTGTGGCGCGTTTAACTGGCTATGGACTCGAAGAGCTGGGTATTCCCACCCAGCGCACGGTGGACACCAACGAATACTTAGAGACGATTTACCCCAACATATTTGCTGCTGGCGATGTGGCCGGGCCCTACCAGTTCACCCACGTGGCCGCGCACCAAGCGTGGTATGCGGCGGTGAATGCGCTGTTTGGCACGTTTAAAAAGTTCAAGGTGGATTACCGCGTGATACCCGCTGCCACCTTCATTGACCCCGAGGTGGCGCGCGTGGGCCTCAATGAGCAAGACGCCAAGGCCCAGGGCATTGCCTATGAAGTCACCCGCTACGGCATTGACGACCTAGACCGCGCCATTGCCGATGGCTCGGCGGTGGGCTTTGTGAAGGTACTCACCGTGCCGGGCAAAGACCGGATTTTGGGCGTGACCATTGTGGGCGAGCATGCGGGGGATTTGCTGGCCGAATACGTATTGGCCATGAAACACAACATGGGATTGAACAAAATTCTGGGAACTATCCACACCTACCCCACTCTATCGGAAGCTAATAAATACGCCGCTGGCGAGTGGAAGCGGGCGCACCAGCCGCTCAAAGTGCTGGAGTGGCTGCGCAAATACCACGACTGGAAACGCGGCTAAACCGAAACGCTTTTTTGCAAAGCCTGCACAGCGCTGTTTTGCAAAATGTACGCTGGTGCTGATTTCGCTGATGCTATTTACACTGGTCAAATTTATACATTACACGCCATGAAAAATTTTAAACAAACTATACTTTTAATAGCATGCTTTGTCCTTTCGACGCTGACATTGCCTGTTTTTTCTCAAAATTTTGACCATTCCTATGCCAAATGGGATGCGCAGCTGAAAAAGCAGGTGAAATGGCTGCCCGACAACAAACAAAGCCGCGTCAATTACAAAGGCTTTGCCGCAGAGCGTGCCGAGCTTAAAACCACTTTGGACAGCCTAAGCGCAGTGAGCCCAGAGCAGTTTGCCGCCTTTAACAAAGAGCAGCAAATGGCGTTTTTAATCAACGCCTACAACGCTTTCACCATCGAACTGATTTTGACCAAGTACCCGAGCGTTAAATCCATCAAAGACCTTGGCAGCACGTTTTCTAGCCCTTGGAAAAAGAAGTTTTACACCCTGCTGGGCGAAGAGCGCACCCTTGACTGGCTAGAGCACGAGCGCCTGCGCCCTAACATTGCTGGCGGTGGCTATCGCGACCCGCGCATCCACGTGGCCATTGTGTGCGCCAGCATAGGCTGCCCCGCCCTGCCGCCCGAGGCTTTTACAGCCACCAAGCTCGATGCCCAGCTTGACGACGGCATGAAGCGCTTTGTGGGCGATGCCACGCGTAACCGCTATGCCGATGGCAAATTGCAGGTGAGCAATATTTTCAAATGGTTCAAAGAAGACTTTGAAAAAGGCTACAAAGGCTTTGCCAAAGTAGAAGACGTGTTTGCTAAATATGCCGATACACTATCACCCGATGCCAATATTCAAGCCCAAATTCGTACAAAAACCGTATCCATTAGCCACTTGGACTATGACTGGAGCCTTAACGACGCTGGCCGCTGATTTGCGTTGCAGTTGCTTGCACGCAGCAGCCTTTTGTGCCAGCACACTGGCGCTGGCCGCGCTGGGTGTTGGCGCGCTCTCACCAGCAGCATTTGCCGCCGATCCCAGCGCCTTCTCTGGCGCCACGGGCAGCCAGCTGCCTGCTGGCTGGCGCGTGGTGGGCTTGCCAGAGCGCTATGCCAAGCCAGTCACGGCCATTGACATCACGCCAATTGAGGGCACAAAAGTGCTGCGCCTAAAGGCCGACAGCTCCTACGGCAACGCGGTGTTCGCCACCAGCGGCGCATCGGTCAGTAGTGCATCGGCCAGCATCAGCTTCAAATGGCGGCTAGACAAGCCCCTGCCCAACGCCAATCTCCTTGCAAAAGATGCCGATGACGTGGCACTGAAAGTCTGCTTAAGCTTTGACATGCCGCTTGGCAACATACCTTTCGCCGAGCGTGCGCTGTTTCGTTTGGCGCAATTTTCTAGCCCCGATAAATTGCCCACCGCCACACTGTGCTATGTGTGGGATACCACGCTGGCAGTAGACACCGAACTGGCCAATGCCTATACCAAACGCCTGCGCTACATCGTGCTCAATTCGGGCTCTGCACAGCTGGGCAAATGGCAAACCCACAAGCGCAACATTGCGGCCGACTTTAAACGCGCGTTTGGCGCAGAATCAGACACCACACCCGCAATCAGCGCCGTGCTGGTAGGAGCTGATGCCGACAACACCCGCGACAGCAGCCTGGCTTATGTGGGCGACATTGCGCTCACGCCATAATGGTGGTATGGCACACCGCCACCTAGTGCTCGTAGGCGCTGGCTACGCGCACCTGCATGTGCTGCGTGGCTTTGCTGCAGCGCAGCCTGCCGATGTAGACATTAGCCTTGTGTGGCCGCACAGCCATGTGGTCTATGCGCCCATGCTGCCCGGCTTAGTAGCGGGTTTGGTGCAGCAGGCCGATTGCAGCATTGAACTTGCCCCATTGCTCTTGGGCAGCCGCATTCGCCACGTGCTGGCGCAGGCCAAGCAGATTGACCACAGCGCCAAGAGCATCACTTTGGGCAATGGCGCACAGCTGGGCTTTGACCACATCAGCATCGACTGGCCCAGCATGCTTGACAAAGCCGCCGTGGAGGCCGCCATGCCCGGCGCGCGGGCGCACGCCCTGTTTGCCGAACCAGCCGAGGGCTTTGTGAAGTATTGGCCCGACATGGCCGCCCACGCAGGCCACAGCAGCTTTTTAATGGGCCTAGAAAACAAGCTCGGACAAGGCCTGAACGTGGCCGTGGTGGGAGCGGGCGCGCAGGGCGTGGCCTTGGCCTTTGCCTTGCAGCAAGCCCTGCCCGGCAGCCGCGTCACGCTGGTGGGTGATGCCGCGCCCCCCGCTTTCAATTGCCCACGCCATGCGCAGCAGTTGGCAAGGCGCGCGCTGGCACGCCAAGGCATCAGCTATATCCAAGACGCTTGCATAGGCATAGACGCCCACCAGCTGCATTTGGCCAGCGGCGCCAGACTGCGCTGCGACGCACCCGTGATTGCCCTGCAAGGGCCGCAATTGGCCGACCCACATAAAGAGAGCTTTCACCCCGCACAGGGCCCTGCGCTGCTGGCGCATTTGCGCGCCGTGCTGGACGGGCGCCGCTCCAAAAAGCCTGCAACTAAATCGCGCGGCCTGCATCTGACTGAGCTTGGGGCGCGTAATGCCATTGCACAGTGGGGTCCTTGGACAGCCAGTGGCCGCTGGGTTTGGCATTGGCACAATGTAAGAAACCAGCGCTGGATTCGACAGACCAATCAAGTAAAAGCATGACTTGCCACCTACCTCGCTACCGGACACCTACAATAAAACCAGCCATGACCGATACAAGAGACACAAAAGACAAAACCCTGCTGCTGTTCAACTACGACTGGGATGCCAGCGGCTACGCCCGCCATGGCGCGCGCCACCAGTTCACCCACGCAGGTTTTGACCTTTTCAGTTTTCCCAGCAATGCGCATTTGGCGTGGTTTGACATGGACCGCTTTGTGAACAAATGGGCGGCCAAGGCCAAAAAGCTGGGCTTGCAAGCCGTGAGCTCCCAGCACGAGCAGTTTGGCGCGCTGGCCGCCGCCCTGCTGGCCGACAAAATGGGCTGGCCCGGCACGCCCCCAGCGGCGGTGGTGGCCTGCCAACACAAGCTCTACGCCCGCCAAGTTTTGCAGCGCGTGGCACCCGAGGCCAACGTGGCCTTTGCCCGTTTAGATTGCGCTTACGGCGCGCCCGCGCCTGGCGCGTTGCCAGATGGTCTGCAGTATCCGGCCTTTGCCAAGCCCATAAAAGCGGCTTTTTCGGTGTTGGCGCGCACGGTGGCACACAGGGCCCAGCTGCATGCGCACACCCGCTTTGGCGCGTTTGAGCTGTGGGTGATTCGGCATTTGGTCGAGCCTTTTGAGCGCGTGGCCAAGCGCCTCTTGCCCAACGCGGGCACGGCGCACAGCCTCATGCTAGAAGCGCCCGCATGGAGCGCCGAGCGCCCCCTGCCCCAATACAGCCTTGACGGCATCGCTTGTAACGGCCAAATCAAACCGCTGGGCATTGTTGACAGCGTCATGTACCCCGGCACGCAGGCCTTCATGCGCTTTGACTACCCCAGCCAATTGCCCCAAGCCGCACAGGCGCAGGCGCTAGACGTGGCGCAGCGCTTTTTAACGGACATTGGCTACACCCATGGTTTTTTCAACATGGAGTTTTTCTACGACCAGGCCAGTGCCAAGCTCTCAGTCATCGAATTCAACCCGCGCATGGCCTCCCAGTTTGCCGACCTCTACCAGCGCGTGGATGGGCGAGATTTGTACGCCATGGCGCTGGCACTGGCGCATGGGCGAGATCCGTGGGCACTTGCTTTGTCCAAAGCCACCGCAGGCGCGGCATCGAGCTTTGTGTACCGCGCTTTTGATGCCTCGGCCGTGGCCAGCCATGCCCCCGATATGCCCGATGCGCAAGCGCTGGCTTTGCTGCAACGCGAATTCCCCGACCATTTGCTGCTGCAATTCCCCAAAGACCGCACCTCGCTGAGCCGCGATTTCAAATGGCTGGGCAGCTACCGCTACGGCATATTGCACTTGGGTGGTGTGGACTCTGATGACCTGCGCCAGCGCTGCACGGCCGCCAGTGGCATACTGGGCTGGCCAGCGCCTTATGGCACGCCAGAGCCCGTGCTTACCCGCAGGGCGCGGGCAGCGGAAACTTTTGCGGCGCAAGGCTATCCAACGCATGGCCAAGCAGCTAACCATGCAGCCACACCCCACAGCCCTACTGGCAACTCTATTCACACCCCTGTCATTCAACCTTGGAGATTACCCGCATGATTTTTACCACTACAGGCGCTAAAACACGCCAATTCGCCCTCATTGCCAGCTTAACAGCTGTTATAGCGCTGGGCGGCTGCACCGCCATGAATGCCCAAAACCCCAGCGGCCTGCTCAAGCCCGCCAACGTGACCACCGACGAGCAGGGCGTAGCCCTGATGCTCAAAGGCGCAGACGTGGTGGGCTATTTCACCCAAGGCAAATACATGCAAGGCACGGCCGCCTTTCAAAGCAGCTACGAAGGCGTGAATTTCCGCTTTGCCAGCGCCGAACACAAAGCCCTGTTTGACAAAGAACCTGCCAAATACATCCCCATGTACAACGGCTACTGCGCCAACGGCGTGGTCTACGGTATTCCATGGGGGGGCGACGCAGACCGCTTCAAAATGGTCAACGGCAAGCTTTACATTTTTGGCGGCCAAGGCTCCCTAGACGGCTGGAACTTAGACGAGCCCGCCAACCTGAAACTGGCCGAACAGTACTGGAACAGCGAAATGAAAGGCACCAACAGCTTCGTGCAGCGCGCCAAGCGCCTGGCCTTCAAAGTGCCGCACTACAAATCAGGCGAAGAGCTGGCCAAGGCCGTGGCGGCTAAGAAGTAGATTTTTTTAGCTTTTTTGGCCATATGTCAGCGTCATATGGCCATTGTTTGCTATTGAATTAATATCGTTTCTTTGGTTAGTGCCTTTGCTTTTGTAGCGTTGCACACACACCACTGATCGCCCATTTTCCCCGTTCGCCCTGAGCCCGTCGAAGGGTTCACGCACTTTCCGTTCGCCCTGAGCTTGTCGAAGTGTTCATGCAAAGTTGGTCACTGCTGCGGCTAAGCGAGCGCTGTGCCAACGCGCAAACGGATCGCTGGCCCCTTCGGGGTAGCTGGTTTTTTTGAACAAATGGGGGGAGTGTTCATAACTCGGGCTTCGCCCTCAAACAGATGAACACTCTGATCCCCCATTT
>JAYTMT010000183.1:0-5145 GCA_043728315.1 Polaromonas sp.
ACGACGTGCTGCGCGCCACCGAATTCATCCAGCCCGCGCTAGAAATCATCGACTACCGCACCGAAGTGCCGCGCGACATTTGCGACACGATTGCCGACAACGCGGCCTCGGGCGGCATGGTGGTGGGCGGGCGCACCATTCGCCCGTTTGACGTAGACCTGCGCTGGGTAGGCGCCACCCTCAGTCAAAACGGCGTGATAGAAGAAACCGGTCTGGCCGCTGGCGTGATGGGCCACCCCGCAGCCGGCGTGGCATGGCTGGTGAAAAAGCTGCACGAAGTGGGCGAAGGCCTGAGTGCTGGCCAAGTGGTGCTAGCGGGCTCATTCACCCGCCCCATCACCATCAAACCCGGCGATGTGGTGCATGCCGATTACGGACCGCTGGGGGCGATTGGGGTGCGGTTTGTGGCTTGAGGTTACGGCTTCTGGTTACGGCTTAAGATTCAGGCTTTCACGTTAGCAAAACACCAAGGATCAAACAATGCCAAGCATGGAAACCTTAGAGCGCTTCATTGCCAAAGTTGAGAGCAATGCGCACGATGCTGCAATTGAAGAGTTTTACACCGCCAATGCTTCCATGCAGGAAAACCAGTCTGCACCAACAGTTGGCCGTGAGCAACTCATAGCGGGTGAGCGCAAAGTAATGGCCAAAGCCAAAGCACTGCATTCGCGCTGCGTGCGCCCAGCGCTGCAAAGCGGCGATACCGTGGTGATACGCTGGTTATTCAAAATCGAATGGCTAGATGGCTCGGTGACAGACCTTGAGGAAATTGCCCACCAGCGCTGGGAGGGCGACCGCATCGCCCAAGAGACTTTTTTCTATGATCCCGCGCAAAGAGTGCCGCTCGATAAGCGCGTTTAATGCTTGGTTATTATAGAAATTAGCGCAATGTCAGCGTCATATGGTCATAGTTAGCTACATAAATTGTAGCAATATTTAGACTAAAGCAAGCCCATTTCCTCCAAGCGCAGCAACACTTGGGTGAGCCGCTCGCGCGCTACCACCCGCCAGTCTTGGTCATCCAGCGCGCCGATCATGGCGTAAATCAAATTGGCACTTGTTTTGGGGAATTGGCGTTTGATGGTGGCGTACAGGTTAAAAACATCAGCTCTGCGCAGATGCGCTGCACTGGTCACCCCAACAGCGGCCAGCATGGCAACCGATGCTGGCCCCAAACCTCTGAGATCAGACAGGGCTGGCTCGCCCGCAGCGCCACGCTGGTGCTCAGGCGGGCGCGTGGTGCGCTCAATGCAGGCGGCTTGCGCGCTGGGCAGGTAGCGCAGGGTTTCAAAATTTAACACCTTGCCGCTGACCACGGCAATGCCTTCGAGCTGTAATTTTGCCAATTGCTCAATTGCCTTGGCTGAGATGGCTTTGGCCGACTTAGCTTTGGCAGACACCACGCCGCCAGCTCCCACCAAGCAGTGCACAGGGAATTGGGCGCGGTCAGCAGCATCAAGGCGCGACACCATGAACGCCACATGCCTAGCAGGCACGTCAATCACCGCCCCCAGATCTGCAAATGTGCAAACCCGACCAAGCGGCACGGTGCTCACCAGACGCAATACGTCGCGCGATATGCGTGCAAATGCGGGTGAGGCTGACATAGTTGTATTTTATCGTAATTTATGAAAAATTAGTGCAATGTCAGGGTCATATAGTCATAGTATGCTATTGAATATGTAGTGTTTTTGTATTTGCATTCTGGCTCAAAGTACAGCCTCAATCGGCGCTGCCCTGCCATCGCGCTGCGTATGCAGCCAGTGGTCCACCGCCGAATCGCTCCACTCTAGCAAAGCGCCATCGCCGTTAAAGCGGGCCCAAGACGGGTCAAAGGGGGCAAAGGGCGCGGGCACGATCACGGTGAAGGGCACTTGCGCTGCCTTTGTCTGCCCGCTGCTCACATGCTCAGGGTTTGGCTGACGAAGACTTAGCTGGCTGCGCAATGCCTGCAAATCCACATCCCACAGCCGCACCGAGCCATCAGAGCCGCCACTGGCCAGCACAGCGCCCGAGGGGTCAAAAGCCACGCTGTTGAAGCCAGATATTCCGCGCGGCATGCTCCACGGGCCTGCTAGGGCTGAAGGGAGCGGAGCTTCTGGCGACAAAAGGGATGGGCGGGCGGGATAGCGCACATTGGCGCTGCTGCGCAGCACCATGCCGTTGCGCGGCGCGCCGTTCCAACTGATGCCTCGGGTCTCGCAATCGCGAAACACGGCTTGGTTGGCATTGGTCTGCGCGTTGCACAGCACCGCGCCAAACTTGCAGCGCAGGGCATACAGACCGCGCAGGCTTGCGCCGCGCAGGTCTAGCGGCGGGGCTTGGCGGGTATCGAGTCCTTCCCAGCGCTGCTGCGCAAACGACAGGCCGCGCAGATTAAGGGGGATGTTGGGCGATTGGGTGGGCGCTGTGATGGCGTAGCCCTGCGCTTGACTTAGCGATTGGCCATTCGTCATGCTCAGTGGGCGGCTGATGGCGCAGAGCATTTGCCAGAGCACGGCGTGCAGCGGGGGTGCTGGCGGCATGTCTTGCTCTGGGCTGGGCACTGGTCCTTGGTATTGCAGCAGTTGGCACAACACATCGCTGCGCTGGCGGATGCTGCGCTCTGGCAGGCGCGCATGATCCATCGCCCACAGCTCGTTTAAAAATGCGGTGGTTTCACGGTTGAGCGGGTGTGCGGGCAGGTGCTGGCGCAGCTGCGCCAGCGTCCAAAAACCGTCGGCCACTTGGGTGAGGCTGTCCACCATGAAGCGGGCCAAAAAGTATTCGCCGTAGGATTTGTGGGCAAAGTTAAATTGCCGCTCATCTGGCCGCACGATGAAGGTGGCGGTGCGCAGGTCGTTTTGCAGGCCTTGCATGTCGGGCGCACTGTAATGGCCAGCAAATAAGTCGTGCACGCTGCGCACCAGCCATTGGTCTAGGCGGTCTGCTGGCCAGGCCTCGGCTTGGTCGTTGTGCAGGGCGGCGGCCAGTGCGCCCATGAGCAGGGGCTTGTGCGCGGAGTTGATGCGGTGTTTGCCATCGTCGCGCTCTATCCAGCTGGCCACCGTTTGGTTATACAGCGTGGCAGCCAGTATGGGCTGGCCTGCGTCGTGCAGCGCCAGCAGGGCTTGCAGGTTTTCGCCCATCATCGACAGCAACACGGGCTTGCTGGCCAGCTCGGCCAAGTTATAGGTATTGGCAATGAGCGTCAGCATGCGGCTAGCCTGCGCCGCGCCCAAGCGGCGGGTGAGGTAGCTCTGTATCAAATCATTGTCCCATGGCAGCAGGGTGATGCAGCGGTAATCATCAGTGGCCACATGGTGGCGGCCACGGGCAGTAAAAAAGCTGTGCTGCGCCTCCACATCTCTAAAATAATGGCTGCGGCAGCTGACAATTGCCTTGGGCGGGCGGGTGTCTTGGGCACCCGTGGGGCGGCGCTCGACCACTTTGAGGAATTGCTCAAACACTTTTTGCAACACCAAGGCATCGTTTTTGAGCAGCTCATCGAGCCCGTCAAATATAAAAATCAAGCGCCCCGCGCGCGCATCGGCCACCAGCGGCGCTACGTCAGCCACGGTTTGCACCAACACCCCGTCGCGCCGCTTGAGTACCAACACCAGCATTTCCTCTAGTGAGAGTTGGGCCAAATTGTCCACACCTGATAACTCGGCCAAGTCGATGAACTGAGCCTTTGGCGCTTGCTCACCCAGCGCGGCTACAGGCCAGTCAGCATGCACTACCTCACCGTTTAAAATCCACGCAAACCGCTGGCCGTGGCTGGTTTTGCCCGAACCCGCATCACCCAGCAGGGCATACAGGCGCGGCGCGCTGGGGCTATTGCTCTGCGCCCAACGCAGCAGGGTGGGCAGGGCGGTGACGGTGTGGGCTCTGGTGGGGGTGGCTGGCGGCGTGGTTTGCTCTGCCGCATCCGAGTCGTCTGATGTATCGCCTTTGATATGGTTTGGCGCTGTGCCTTGGTTACGGTTATCGTAGTAGGGCTCGTATTTGTCTGCCTCGTATGGTTCGCCGCTTTTCCCACGCTGTTTTTTTCTGATCGTACTTTCGTTGTTCAGATCTGTATGCAGCCCCAGCGCGCCATCATTGAAGCCTTCTTTGCTTACGCCTTGGCGCATAGACTGAGTGCCGTAGTTGAGGGCGCTTTTATGCGGTTTTGTCAAAGCCTGCGCCGCCTCGGCTGCCCGCAGTGCCTCAGATTTGGCCAACTCCACGCTCTGGCTACCCGCTATGTCAATGGCCGCGCCTTCAGTAAACACATGTTGCACATCGCTTTTGGGGATGGTGCGCAGCGCAGGGTTACTTGCATCAAGGCTGTTGGGCAGCTCAAACCACACATGCGCTTGGGCATATGGGCTGCTCGCGGCATCGGACGTGCGGCTGGTTTTGAGGCTTACCCGGCTAGCGCATAGCTTGAGCAAAATCTGGCCTTGCGCGTCTTTGAAGGGGCGGTTGATGAATTGCGTTTTGAGGGCGTTATGAGCGGCTGCATAGCCCACGCCGTCAAACAGCACCTCTAGCACGCTGAGCAAAGACGCTTGGCCAGTGCCATTGAGCACCTCAAGCACGCTCAAAAAGGTTTTGCCGACCTCGCTGTTGCGTTGTCTTTCAGACAGGCGCGCCCAAGCGGTGCGGGCGGCTTCATGGCTTGCTTTTTGTGTGGATTTTTGCAGCATTTTTGGCCTTTTGCTTGTGAGGATTTTGACGTGGTTCGAGTGATTTTAGTATTTAAAATTATTTAAAGCAAAAAAAAGCGGGTATTTGATATTCTTTCTTGATTCTGTCTCGCCCGAGCAGCGTTTTGACTCTCCCGCCACTCCCTCATGCCGGAGTACCGGAAATCGGTCGGACGGGAGAGCCAAAACGCTGCTCGGGCTATGCTCACGCTGAGGTTTTAATACCGAAATCAACTACTTGTAGTACTGTATTTACTGCGAAATATGTAGCGCACTATGACCACATGACGGTGACATTTGCACTTTTTTTCTTAAAAAATACAAACTACAGTCAAATACCGCCAAAACACCCACCACCTCCCACTGCGGCTAAGCGAGTGCTGTGCCCACGCGCAAACAATCGGGGCGCTGGGCTTGTTTTTTCGAGCAAATGGGAGATCAGAATGTTCATCTGTTTGAGGGCTTTAGCCCG
>JAYTMT010000184.1:0-24446 GCA_043728315.1 Polaromonas sp.
GACTCTAGTGTCGCTTATTACACTATTTTTGGCAATGTTAAGTTAGCGCTTATGCTCATGCGGGAGTACCCGAAATCGGTCGGTCGGGATAGCCAAAACGCTGCTCGGGCTATGCTCGCTTTGAGGTTTTAATACCTGAGGCACGTCACTCTTAGTTTGCTGCACACTATATAAAACGTAGCGTAGTATGACCATATGACGCAGACATTGCCATTATTTTTCATAAAAATAGAAATCTAAGTGCGAAAAACTGGTCAAGTATGCTGTTGACCCTGAAGCAGAGCAGTTTTTAACCGTTCCAAGTAAGCACCTTGCCCTGCGGCTAAGCGAGTGCTGTGCCAATGCGCAAACAATCGGGGCGCTGGGCTGGTTTTTTAGGGGTAAATGGGGATCAGAAACGGGCTCTGTCTGAGGGCGAAGCCCGAGTTAGGCCGTTTCCCCCATTTGCCACTAAAAAACCAGCTCCCCCGAAGGGGCCAGCGACCGTTTGCGCGTTGGCACAGCACTCGCTTAGCCGCAGATGCGACCAAGCCGGGTATGGACCCTTCGACAAGCTCAGGGCGAACGGAGAAATAGTGGCCAAGCCGAGCATGAACTCCTTCGAAAAGCTCAGATCGAACAGTATTGGTGTACACCCCAAAGTACTTGGTTGGTCACCAAAATAGTTACTGAAACGCCACCTCCGCAAAGCTCCTGAGCTTGCGGCTATGCAGTTGCTCAGCGCCCGCTTCGCGCAGCAGCTCCACCGCCCGCATGCCTATGCGCAGGTGCTGGTCCACGCTGTTGCGGTAAAACTGGTTGGCCATGCCCGGCAGCTTGATCTCGCCGTGCAGGGGTTTGTCGCTCACGCACAGCAGCGTGCCGTAGGGCACCCTGAATCTGAATCCGTTGGCCGCAATCGTGGCGCTTTCCATGTCTAGCGCTATGGCGCGGCTTTGGTTGAAGCGGCGGGTCAGATACCCTGTGCCTAGCAGCTCCCAGTTGCGGTTGTCGGTGCTGGCTACCGTGCCTGTGCGCATGATTTTTTTCAGGTCTTTGGTGGGCAGCTGGGTGACCTGCGCCACTGCTTGCTGCATGGC
The DNA here is from genome assembly GCA_043728315.1 of Polaromonas sp. GTDB lineage: Bacteria > Pseudomonadota > Gammaproteobacteria > Burkholderiales > Burkholderiaceae_C > JAAFIP01. Next base: position 1,080 of record JAYTMT010000184.1, read on the forward strand.
GGTTTGCACCTCGGCCAGCGCGGGGATTGGCACCCACAGCGGCAGGTCATCATCGAGCACATGGTCATCGCGCACATAGGCGTGGGCTAACACGTAGTCCCCCAGCGCTTGCGTGTTGCGCAAGCCCGCGCAGTGCCCCAGCATCAGCCACACATGGGGGCGCAGCACGGCAATGTGGTCGGTGATGTTTTTGGCATTGGCCGGACCCACGCCAATGTTCACCATGGTGATGCCGCTGTGGTCAGCGCGCACCAAGTGGTAGGCAGGCATTTGTGGCAGGCGAGGTGGCTCTTTGCCCAAAGCATCCAGCGCCTGCGCGGGCAGCCCCACGCGGCGGGTCACCACGTTGCCGGGCTCTATGAAGGCGATGTATTCCCCATCCATTTTTTGCATGGCTTCGCGGCCGAGCTTCACGAATTCGTCAATATAAAACTGGTAATTGGTAAACAGCACATAGTTTTGAAAATGCTCAGTGGCTGTGCCGGTGTAGTGGCGCAGGCGGTGCAGCGAATAGTCAATACGCGGCGCGGTGAATAAGCCCAGTGGTTGGGGCTGGCCTGCGGGGGCTTCGTAGGTGCCGTTGGCAATGTCGTCGTTCATGGCGGCTAAATCGGGCAGATCAAACACATCGCGCATCAGGGCGCGGCGCTCGGGCGGCATATTGCCTTCCATATGGTCGTGCTCCGAGAGCGAAAAATGCACCGGAATCGGCTGTCCGCTGGTGCCCACCTCTAGGCTCGTGCCGTGGTTGCTCAGCAGCAGCGCAAACTGGTTGCGCAAATACGCCGCAAACAAATCTGGCCGTGTGATCGTGGTCTCGTACACCCCAGGGCCCTGCACAAAGCCGTAGCTGAGCTTTTTGTTGGCGGTGCTGGCGCGTGCCATGCTGTGGGTGCGCAGGCGCACAAAGGGGTAGCAGGCGCGCACTTTGCTGGCTTCTAGCGTGTCTGCCACAAAGGCGGCAAGGCTGCTTTTGAGGTGGGTTATGCTGCCTTCGTATATTTTTTGAACTTGGGCAAGCGCCGCGTCTGCGTCGGTAAACTGGGCAGGGGCAATGAAGCTGGGCTGGGAAAGGGTGTGGCTATGGTGGTGGTGGGAATGGTTTTGCATAGAAAATCATAACAAATTTGTGTGGCCCATTAGTGACTGCTGCATCAAGCCTATTTTTGCCATGGCCTTACTTGTTAAGGCCTTGTTAAGACCTTGCTATTGGCCAAGCTTGGCAGACACTACACTTTGCAACCATACGACAAACCCAAATGACAGCCTCCATTTACCCATCTATTGCTGATTCCCAAGCCTTTTCGCCCGGCACAGCCACTGCTTTGGTCATTGGCGCGTCTGGCGGCTTAGGCGCTGCTATGGTGCAGGCTTTGCGCACTGACGCACGCTACGCGCAAGTGCTGGCGCTATCACGCGCCAGCCTGCCCGCTGTTGATTACGCGAATGAGGACAGCTTAGCCCAAGCTGCACAATGGGTGGGCGCGCAGTGCGCAGATGCGCCGCTGCGCTTGGTAATCGTGGCCACGGGCATGCTGCACATGGCTGGCGCAGGCCCTGAAAAATCCTTGGCCAATATAGACGCTGCGTATTTGCACAGCGTGTTTGCGGTGAACGCCATTGGGCCAGCGCTGGTGCTCAAGCACTTTGCGCCGCTCTTGCCCAAGCAGGGCGATGTGCGCGTGGCCATGCTATCGGCCAAGGTGGGCAGCATGGGCGACAACGCTTTGGGCGGCTGGATTGGTTACCGCGCCTCCAAGGCTGCACTCAACCAAATCGTCAAAACAGCATCCATAGAGCTGACCCGGCGCAACAAAGCCAGCATCTGCGTGGCGCTGCACCCGGGCACGGTGGACACGGCGCTGTCCAAGCCGTTTGGCAAATCGGGCTTGAACGTGCGAGCGCCCCATGTGGCCGCAGGTGAGATACTAGGCGTTGTCCACGGCTTGTCAGCGCTAGACACGGGCAGCTTTGTAGACTATTTGGGTGCTAAGCTGCCTTGGTAGTAAGCGTGAGCGCTTTGAAGAGCCCATGCAAGCCTTATTTATAGAAAATTTGCGCAATGTCACCGTCATATGGTCATAGTGTGCTACATATTTAATAGTTAATTTATGTCTCTTGCTTTTTGGCCACACAGCGGTTTAGATTTACTCACGCGCGATGCCTATGGCTATTTGCAGCCCACGGCAGCCTACATCGCCAGCTTTTTAGACCGCCCCGAGTTGGTGCTGCTGCCCGAATCTTGCCCCGCAGAGCGCAGGCTACATGGCGCATTGCGCGAGCAGCCGCTAGGCGCGGTGCTGCCTGATGCACTGGCCAAAATTCGCGATGAAGATGCCCGCGAGAGCTACACCTATTTCCTGCGTTTTCGCGACGGATTGGTGCAAGCGGGCACGCTAGAGGCGTACTATACCCAGATTTTTCGCAGTGGCAGTATCCGTATTCCCTCGCTTTTTATTGACCTGCTGGTGCAGGCCATTGCGCAGCATATTTTGCGCAATGAGCCCGATGCGCAGGTGGTGCGAGCCGCTGAGCTGCTGTTTCGCCCGCAGCGCGTGGCCATCACCGATGGCCGCATTATTTGCGGTGATTTAGAAGCGCTAGACAACACCACGGAAACCGGCGGCATTGGCGAGCTAGGCCGCATGCTCATGAAAAACAAGGTGCAATTGACAGAGGCGCAGATGCAGGTGCTCACCCCCGAGCGCGCAAGTTCTTTTTGGGAAAGCGCTGCCAAGCCCAGCTACCGCCACCAGTGGCTGCTAGACCTCACCCATGAATTCACGTCCCAAGTAGGCCAAGGTCAACACGTGTTCACCCTGCAGCTAAGCAGCGCCAAAAGCGCCCTCAAAGCCGTGGCCAAGGTGCTGGAAGCGTGGATAGCGCACTTTCACGGCACACAGGTGCGCATACTGCCGCTAAGCAAAGTAGAGGATCCCGCGTGGCGCTGGCACATCGGGCTCGATGCCGATTCCACCGCCCTGCTCAACGACCTCTACACCCAAGCTCCCGTAGACGATGCTCGCATGAAGCGCCTAATCAGCCTGTTCAAGCTAGATTTCGCCAACCCCGCCGAAATGCGCGCCGATGTAGCAGGCAAGCCCGTCTATCTGGGCCTGGCCATGGCCGCAGACGGCACGCTGCGCCTGAAGCCGCAGAATTTGTTGTTGAATTTGCCGCTGGCGGTGGCTTCGTAAGCATGCCTTGTGCATCGCTGTGCTGCGCGCAGCCTTTGGGTATTTTTACAACACCACAAACTTTGGGTTAAAGTTAGCCCATGCGACATATCGGACGACCCCTGCGAGCCATCAACCCAGTGCCCACCGCACAGGCACTGCGCGAGGCTGCCGTTCACCAAGCCACAGGCCAATCACTGGCGGTATTTTCTAGCACAGGTATCCGCAAAGGTGTATACCGCTTTAAAACCCATGAAGCCGCAGATGAGCAAGTGTTAGCGGGACTTTCTAGCGTGATCGTGCGCAACATAGCGCTGCGCCAAGCTGTGGTTTAGCGCATGGCTGATACTTTTGGCGATAGTTTGCCGAAAGCGCAAACGCAGCATGGCGATGAAACGCCAACCGCAAGGCCAGCAAGCGTGGACGATCTCAAAACGTTGCTTCAAGCCCTGCATTTAGAAAAAGTCGATTACTTGCTCATTGGCGGGTACGCGCTTTACACACTTGGCTACCAGCGCGGCACCACAGATATTGACGTGCTGATGCGGCCTACACGTGAGCAGGGTGAGCGTGCGCAGCGCGCCTTGTTGCTGCTGCCAGACAAGGTAGCCAAAGACCTTGACCCTGCGTGGTTTGAAGAGGGTGAAACCATCCGAGTAGCAGATGCATTTGTAGTGGATGTCATGTTCAACGCCTGTGGCGAGAGCTACGACTCACTGCTGGCTTACGCTGTTAGCATTGATTTTGATGGAATCCCTGTTCGCACGCTCAATATTGAGGGGCTTTTGAAAACCAAGCAGACTACCCGCGACAAAGATATTCTTGATCGGATGATTTTAGAGCGCGCGCTTCAAAGCATGTCAGGGAAGTAGATTGATACGCTGGCAAAAGGGATTGCGAGGGGTGTCAGTGCGCCGCTAAAATTCTGCTCAGCTCAAAAACCCGTTGCCCAGACAGCTCCAACCCATTGGGCCAGCACAAAGCTCCGGCATCAATAAAGCAGCGTTGGAAAAAACTGGCATCCCTGAGCGCATCAAGTAGACTGCCGCGTTTTTCTGCTAGATAGTTCTTCGCGTCAAATACCCCAGACTCGCCGTTCGAGAACTTCAATTCAAGTGTGAATGCAGCGATGGATTGGCAGGTTAATACTTTAATCACGGTCAGCTCCTTGGATTTTGTTCAGTGGCTCAAAACGCTGCGCTTTATCCCAGTTTTCTAGTAAATCTGTTTGGTGGTTTAAGCACCACTCTTTCACTATAGCAGCTACCTTGCGTGGCAACTCGCCCTTCATAACTTCGCCCGTTTGAACTGCCACCAGCGCCTCAAACCCTTGGTATTCCGCATGAATATGTATGGGCGGGTGGTCATCATGCCACATGCGGATGATGATTCCAAAGAAGGTGGCGATCGTTGGCATAGCAGAATTTTAAACGTGGCTTTACATATTCCGCCGATACTGCCCACCCACCTCAAACAGCGCATTCGTAATCTGGCCCAGTGAGCACACGCGCACGGCATCCATCAGCACATCAAAGACGTTTTGGTTGGCGATGACTGCTTGTTGTAGGCGCTTGAGCATGGCGGGGGACTCATTAGCGTGTTGGGTTTGGAATTCATCCAAGCGCTTGAGCTGGGATTGTTTTTCTTCTTCGGTGCTGCGGGCGAGTTCTAGGGTTTCTTGCACCGCATCGCCTTTGGGATTGCGGAAAGTGTTCACACCGATGATGGGGAGCTCGCCGGTGTGTTTGAGCATTTCGTAGTGCATGGACTCGTCTTGGATGCGGCCGCGTTGGTAGCCGGTTTCCATAGCGCCTAGCACGCCGCCGCGCTCGCTGATGCGCTCAAACTCACTGAGCACGGCTTCTTCTACTAGCTCGGTTAACTCTTCGATGATGAACGAACCCTGCGACGGATTTTCGTTTTTCGCCAAGCCCCATTCGCGGTTGATGATCATCTGAATCGCCATGGCGCGGCGCACGCTATCTTCGGTGGGCGTGGTAATCGCCTCGTCAAAGGCATTGGTGTGCAGGCTGTTGCAGTTGTCGTAAATCGCAATCAGGGCTTGCAGGGTGGTGCGGATGTCGTTGAACTGGATTTCTTGCGCATGCAGGCTGCGGCCGCTGGTTTGCACGTGGTATTTGAGTTTTTGGCTGCGCTCGTTCGCGCCGTATTTGTCACGCATGCTGGTGGCCCAAATGCGCCTTGCCACACGACCCAGCACGGTGTATTCGGGGTCCATGCCATTGCTAAAGAAGAAGCTCAGGTTGGGCGCAAAGTCGTCAATGTGCATGCCACGTGCCAAATACGCTTCTACGAATGTGAAGCCGTTCGACAGCGTGAGCGCGAGCTGGCTGAGTGGGTTCGCACCCGCCTCGGCAATGTGGTAGCCGCTGATCGACACGCTGTAAAAGTTGCGTACCTTGTGGTGTACAAAATATTCGGCAATATCGCCCATCACTTTCAGGCTGAATTCGGTGCTGAAAATGCAGGTATTTTGCCCTTGGTCTTCTTTCAAAATATCGGCCTGCACCGTGCCGCGCACGTTTTCTTGCACCCATTCTTTGATTTTGGCGGCTTCGGTGTCGGTGGGTTCGCGGCTGTTGTCGGCTTTGAATTTGTCTAAATTTTGGTCAATGGCAGTATTCATGAACATCGCCAAAATCGTAGGCGCTGGGCCGTTGATGGTCATGCTGACGGAGGTGCTGGGCGCGGTTAAATCGAATCCGCTGTAGAGCACTTTCATGTCTTCTAGCGTGGCAATGCTCACGCCGCTGTTGCCCACTTTGCCATATATGTCGGGCCGCGTGGCGGGGTCTGCGCCATACAGGGTCACGCTGTCGAACGCGGTACTCAGGCGCTTGGCGGGCGTGCCTTCACTGACCATTTTGAAGCGGCGGTTGGTGCGAAACGCATCGCCTTCGCCTGCAAACATGCGCGTGGGGTCTTCGCCCTCGCGTTTGAAGGCGAATGTGCCAGCGGTATACGGAAAACTGCCGGGCACGTTGTCCAGCATCAGCCACTTGAGGATTTCGCCATGGTCTTCAAACTGGGGCAGGGCGACTTTGCGAATCTTCGTGCCAGACAGCGACGTGGTGGTCAGCGCCGTGCGGATTTCTTTGTCTCGAATTTTGACAATGTATTCGTCGCCCGCATAGGCGGTTTGCATGTCGGGCCATTGCTGCAAAAGCTTGCGCGCCGCAGGGTCTTGCGCGGCCTTGCGGTGGGCGGCTAAATCTAGCGCGGCCTCGGCTGCGGGCGCGCGGTCGGGTTTGCCCACTTTGAGCATGCGCGCTGCCGCTTGCAGCTGCTGAATCTCGCGCGCCAGGGTGGCCTGCTCGCGGGCTTTGCGCTTGTAGGCGCGCACGGTATCGGCAATTTCGCTCAAATAGCGGGTGCGCGCTGGCGGGATGATGGGGTTTTGGTTGGTACTGTGGCGGGTGGTGACCACGGGTAATGCGCCGCCGCTAATCGCCAGCCCAAGCTCCACCAGACGCGGCTTCATGGCTTGGTACAGCGCGGTCACGCCATCGTCGTTAAAGCGCGCGGCCATGGTGCCAAACACGGGCATGTCTTCCATGCGGCGGCTCCACGCCTCTTGGTTGCGCTGCACCTGTTTGCTCACGTCGCGCAGGGCATCGTGCGAGCCTTTGCGGTCAAATTTGTTAATCGCCACAAATTGCGCAAAATCGAGCATGTCGATTTTCTCTAGCTGGCTGGCTGCGCCAAACTCAGGTGTCATCACATACATGGGCAGGTTCACATGCGGCACAATCGCCGCGTCGCCTTGGCCAATGCCACTGGTTTCCACAATAATCAGGTCAAAGCCCGCCACTTTGCAAGCGTCGATCACATCGGGCAGGGCTTGCGAAATTTCACTTCCGAATTCACGTGTAGCCAAAGAGCGCATGAAGACCCGAGAGCCTCCCGCCCAAGGCGCAATTGCATTCATTCGGATGCGGTCGCCCAGCAGCGCACCGCCCGATTTTCGGCGCGAAGGGTCGATAGAAATCAGCGCAATGCGCAGGCTGTCGTTTTGGTCAAGCCGCAGGCGGCGAATCAGCTCATCGGTGAGCGAGGACTTGCCAGCGCCGCCCGTGCCGGTGATTCCAATCACAGGTATTGCTATATTTTTAGAAGCAACATATGACCTTATAGCGCTGACATCTGCACTTTTTTCTTTGGAAATTTCTAGTTTGGTAATGATCTGCGCCAAACTGCGCCAAGCCAGATCGCCGTGGCCTTGAATGGCTTGTAAATCGCCAGTAGCGGCCTTGCTCAGGTCTTGGTCACAGGCCATCACCATCTCGCCAATCATGCCTGCCAGCCCCATGCGCTGGCCGTCTTCGGGGCTGAAAATACGCACGCCGTGGGCGGCCAAATCGCGAATTTCCTCAGGCACAATCACGCCGCCGCCACCGCCAAACACCTTGATATGCGCGCCACCGCGCTCCTTGAGCAGGGCTGTCATGTACTTGAAATACTCCACATGCCCGCCTTGGTAGGAGCTCACGGCGATGCCCTGCACGTCTTCTTGCAGCGCAGCGGTCACCACATCGTCCACCGAGCGGTTGTGGCCCAAATGCACCACTTCCACGCCCATACCCATGAGGATGCGGCGCATGATATTAATGGATGCGTCGTGCCCGTCAAACAAACTGGCCGCCGTGACAAAGCGTACCTTGTGCGTGGGGCGGTAGTCGGCCAGAGATTTGTAGTCGTTCGACAGATCGGTCATGTGGGTCTCCAAAATATACGTGTGCGCCCATGGGAGCGCCCATTGACGTTGACGTAAACGTCAATCAGTGTATTTTGCCCGAATTTTGATCCAAGCGCCCAATGACTTGCGGTTGACCACTACCGCACAAACAACCCACCCGATGCCGCCGCCAATGCTGAAACCATCAAAATACCAGACCAGCGGATGCCATGCAGCGCCACGGATAAGGTATGTACCAGTTGCACTTGGGCGGTGTTGGTGGCGCTGCTGCTGGGGTTGTGTGCGGGCGGCGCGCTAAGGGGTTCGGCGGATTTGGCATCAAGTCGCAAATCAAAGCCAGCGGACGACAGCGTCCACAGCGCGCGAAATGCGCAAGCAGCGCTCACTACCAAGAGAAGTGCCGCAGAGCCTGCGCTCCAGCGTGGGTGCAGGTGTGCAGTGGCCAGCACGCCCATTAGCCCCACCAGCGCTGCCGAGGCCAGCACACTGGCGGCCATCAAGGCGTTGCGCAGTGTTTGCACCGCCAAAATATCGCCGCCTTGGCGACCCTGCAAGCCATTGAACCAGTCGGTAAGGGTGTTTTGCATGTGCTTGCTAGCGCTTAGGCGGTGTATTTTTTGGCAGCCCACATACCCAGCACTAATGCAACAACAAATACCAAGGCATCCAAGCCGCCGGTAAGCACCGAGGCCAAGGCCGGGCCCGGGCAGTAGCCTGCCAAGCCCCAGCCAAGGCCAAACAGCGCTGCGCCAATAAGTAGTTTGGCATCAATATCTTGCCGCGTGGGCAGCTCAAAGCGCCCGCCCGCCCACGGGGTGTTGCCCGCGCGCGGTGTGATGGCAAAGGCCACGGAGGTAACTGCCAAAGCCCCGCCCATGACGAAAGCCAGCGATGGATCCCATGCGCCAAAGCGCTCTGGCGCAAAAATACCGCCGATATTGAGAAAGCCAATGACTTTGGCGGTTTGGGTCATGCCAGAGACCACCAAGCCAACAGCAAAGAGTGCGCCAGAGAGTAGGGCGAAAATAATTTTTTTAGACATGGTTCAGTCCTTCAATCATGCGCGGCCAAACAGGGACACCAGCAGCACGGTGAGCATGCCAGTGCCCATGAAAACCACAGTAGCCAACAGCGAGCGCACAGAGCGCCTGCCCAAGCCGCACACGCCGTGCCCGCTGGTGCATCCCGAGCCCAAAACAGTGCCAAAGCCCACCGCCAAGCCCGCCGCGATAAGCAGGGGGAATGGGCGCGTGGCGACTGTTGGTGTGTGCAGCAAGGTATTCACCACAGCGCCCACTCCAACCAGCCCCAGTACAAATGCAATGCGCCATGCGCGCTCTTGCGTGCTGGTGCCGCTGGCAGGCAGCATGGCAGCAGACGCAATACCGCTGATGCCAGCAACGCGCCCTAGGGACGCAAGCAATAGCCAACTGGCCAGACCAATCAATAGGCCACCAACAGCGGCTTGAAAAAATGGGTGTGCCCACCATGCGGCAAGGTTCATAAGCGCTCCAAAATTTAAAAATGCAAAAAAGTATTATACTCTGGGGGGTATATTACCACAACACCTACTTATGTCTACACTGACTGATCCAGCAAAGAAAAAAGCCATTCGCGCCCGCTTGGCACGGGTAGAGGGCCAGCTGCGTGGCCTGCAAAGCATGGTGGATGACGAGGCAGATTGCGAAAAAATCGCCCAGCAGCTATCGGCTGCGCGCAAGGCGCTAGACAAGGCGTTCTTTGCCATGGTGGCCTGCATGATGGAGCAGGGCGACTTATCCCCCCAGCATGTGGCCAAAATGCTGGCCAAATTTGCCTGAGGAAAACGCACATGAACCCCATACAACTGTTTGACCCCGCATCGAGCACCTTCACCTATGTGCTTATCGATTCGGATAGCCGAGAGGCCATCATCATTGACCCTGTAGACACCCAGATGCAGCGCGATTTGGATGTGCTGGCTGCGCACCATGCGAAGCTGCGCTACATAGTGGAGACGCATGCGCACGCCGACCACATCACCAGCGCGGGTGGCTTGATAGAGCATACCGGTGCACAGGCTGCAACGCCCGCTGGCTGCGGTATCCTGCCCTCGGCATTGCAACTAAAAGATGGCGATATTTTGCATTTTGGCACGCAGTCTGTCCAAGCTATTCACACGCCGGGGCATACCGCAGGAAGCATGAGCTTTGTGTGGAGCCAAGCAGCAGCGCAACATGTATTTACAGGTGACACCTTGCTCATTGGCGGTTGTGGGCGCACGGATTTTCAGTCGGGCAGCGCGGTGGCGCTCTACCGTAGCATCACGCAGATTCTGTTTGCTTTGCATGACGATACGCTGGTGTGGCCCGGCCACGATTACAAAGGCCATACGCACAGCACCATAGCCCACGAAAAAAGGCACAATAGCCGAATCAACGACCACGCATTGCAGCGCATGCGCAGCCAATCAGAATTTATAGAACTCATGAATAATCTCAATCTACCCACCCCCAAGCGCCTAGATGAAGCCGTGCCAGCTAACCTGAGCCTTGGGTTGCGGCACGAAGCAGGCGCGGCACTGGAGATGCCCCGAGCCGTAGCACCCAGTGCGGGCTACAGTGGCGATGTCTCGCCGATCTTGGCATACCAATGGTGGACAAGCGGTGAGGCGCATTTGATTGATATTCGCACCAACGCAGAACGCGCGTGGGTGGGCTTCGTGCCCGATGTGCTGGGCATTGAGTACAAAATTTGGCCGGGTATGGCGCTCAATCCTGACTACGACGCACAGCTGTTGGCCGCAGTGCCAGCAGGCGCCAAAGTCATGCTGCTGTGCCGCTCTGGCCTGCGCTCAGTGCCCGCTGCGCAGCGCGCGCAGGCGCTGGGCTACGTGGCTTACAACATCTTGGAAGGCTTTGAGGGCGACCCCGATGCGCAGGCGCACCGCAACGCTGTGGGCGGCTGGCGCAAGCTGGGCCTGCCTTGGCGGCAAAATTAAGCCGCTGAGCGGCGCAGCGTAGCTTGCGGCACAATGCGGTATGCACACCGACCAACTACTCCAACGCATCGAATCCAAACGCGCCGAAGTCACCGCACTGACGCAAGATTTGGTGCGCATCCCCACCATCAACCCACCCGGCGATGCGTATGAAGCCTGCGCGCACTTTTTGGGCGAGCGCCTGGCCAAGCGCGGCTTCACAGTGGAATACATCCGCGCCAAGGGCGCGCCGGGTGACAGCGATGCCTACCCCCGCACCAATGTGGTGGCGCGCTACGAGGGCGCAAGCAAGGGCGATTGTGTGCATTTCAACTCGCATATCGACGTAGTGGAAGCGGGCAGCGGCTGGACATTTGCGCCCTTTGGTGGCCAAGTGCAAGACGGCAAGGTGTATGGGCGGGGCAGCTGCGACATGAAGGGCGGCCTAGCCAGCAGCGTGATAGCCTGCGAGGCGATTATTGAGAGCGGCATAGCATTCAATGGCGCGCTAGAGATCAGCGGCACGGTAGACGAAGAATCAGGCGGATTCAGCGGCGTGGGCTATTTGGCAGAGCGGGGCTATTTCTCTAAGCCTAAAGTCCACCATGTCATCATTCCAGAGCCCTTGGGCGTAGACCGTATTTGCCTAGGCCACCGAGGAGTTTACTGGGCCGAGGTGGAAACCAAGGGGCGCATAGCGCACGGCTCTATGCCGTTTTTGGGCGACAGCGCCATCAACCACATGGGCGCCTTTATCCACCTGCTAGAAACCCAGCTACAGCCCAAGCTGGCGCAGCGCCACACCCGCGAGCCCGTGGAGCCGCCGGGCGCGCGGGTGAGCACGCTCAACATCAACAGCATCCACGGCGGCCAAGTGCAGCAGCGCTACGCGGTAGACGCACGCGGCTGGCCCACGGCCGATTTGCCCGCCCCTACCGTAGCCCACAGCTGCCGCGCAGTGCTCGACAGGCGCTTCATTGCCGAGGAAAATTTAGAAGAAGTGAAACGCGAGATTTTGGACATGCTCCAAGAGCTACAGCGCACCCGCCCGGGTTTTGATTTCAATATCAAAGAAATCATGAGTTTTGTGCCCACCGCCACCCCCCAAGACGCGCCCGTGGTGGCCGCCACCGCCATTGCCATAGCGCGGGTGCTGGGCCGCGAACCTAGCTATATATCCAGCCCTGGCACCTATGACCAAAAACACATGGCACGCAGCGGCCACCTGCGCGATGTGATTGCGTATGGCCCCGGAATTCTTGACTTGGCGCACCAGCCGGATGAATATGTGGGCATACAAGAGTTGGTGGACAGCGCGAAAATTATGGCGTTGGCGGCGCTGCGCTTGACTTCTGGGATTTGAGGTTTTCTGGCGTTGTTGTTCCCAGCTTGGTGGGCATGGTCGGTTGCGGATGTGTCTGCGTCTACGCTCATCGCGCAGATGCATTTGTAGCGCTTCACGAGGGCTGGCGCTGCATCTATGGTCTGGAATGCCGATTCTGTGGCATGCGCGAGTCATCGCTGCGCGCAGACACATCCTCCACCGCCCTTTGACTCAGGTGATTTAGAACTCCCCTGCGCGCCAGCAAATTTTTGGCGGAGAGCGTTGTGGGCGGGATGGAGAAATTGCAGTTCAATCCGCGCGGAACTAAAGGTAGCCAACTACTCCAAAATTCGCGTGACCTTGAACTGCAATTTCTCCAGCACGCCCACAAGGCTAGGCCGCAGTCAACCAACTAAGCGCGAAACGCTCAGAAAACTACTATTTCAAACAAAATAACCCCAATGTCAGCATCATATGGTAATAATACGCTACAAAATATATAGTAAGCTAAAATCCAACAGGCCGCCGCCCCAACACATCCCCCGCCGCCTGCTCGTAGGCATAAGCCAGCTGCAACACCCCCGCATCGTCCTGCGGTTTACCGATCAGCTGGATGCCCATGGGCAGGCCGTTTTTGCCAAAACCGCAGGGCAGGCTGATGCAGGGCAGGCCTGCGAAGGTGGCGTAAATCACGCACTCCATCCAGCGGTGGTAGGTGTCCATTGTCTTGCCTGCAATCTCCTGCGGCCAGCGCTGCTCTACGGGAAATGGCCACACCTGCGCTGCAGGCAGTGCCAAAAAGTCGTAGCGCTCAAACAGGGTCAGCAGATGCTGGTAAAAGCTGGTGCGCACGCTGCTGGCCTGCATGACAGCGTTGCCTGTGAGCGAGGCGGCGCTGTCGTTCTCCCACAGGGCTTCGGGCTTGATGCGTTCGCGGTTGCTTTTTTGCAACAAAAACGGCGCAATGCGCGAAGCCACCAGCGCCCTGCGCCATACCAGCCATGCATCCCAGACCCGCTCTGGCGGATAGCCCAGTTTTGTTGCGCCCACTTGGCAGCCCATGTCTTGCAGGCGGGTTAAGCCCTGCCCACAGACATCAATCACGCCGCTTTCCATGGGCAAATAGCCACTCAGGTCACCCAACCAGCCAATTCTTTGGTCTTTTAAGATAAATTTGTCTGATGTCAGCGTCATATGGTCATATTGCGCTATGGATAACGGAGCGCGTGCATCCTTGCCCGACTGGGTGTGCAGCAGGAGGCCTAAGCTTTTCACGTCGCGCGCCATCGGGCCTTCGGTGGCCAGCTGGGCCATCCACACGTCGGTGGTGGGCCACATGGGCACACGGCCTTGGCTGGGCCGCATGCCAAACACGTTGTTCCACGCGGCGGGGTTGCGCAGGCTGCCCATGAAATCGCTGCCATCGGCCACACTGAGCATGTGGGTGGCCAGCGCCACGGCCGCGCCGCCGCTGGAGCCGCCCGCGCTCAGGCGCTGGTCATAGGCGTTGCGCGTTGCGCCAAACACGGGGTTAAAGCTGTGTGAGCCTAGGCCAAACTCGGGCACATTGGTTTTGCCAATCACAATGGCTCCGGCAGCCTTCATGCGTTGCACCATCAGGCCATCTTCCTTGGGCATGAAATCGGCCATGAGCGGGCTGCCCAAGGTGGTGCGCAGGTCTTTGGTGAGTGCCAAATCTTTGATCGCCTGCGGAATCCCATGCATCCAGCCCATCGACTGACCGCGCGCCAGCATGCCGTCGTAGCGGCTGGCCTCGTCTAACAAGCTGCTTTCGTCACGCAGGCTCACTATGGCATTGACCTTGGGGTTTACCAGACCAATCTGCGCCAAGGTGGCTTGCATCAGTTCGCGGCATGAAAAATGCTTAAAGTGCAAAGACTGCGATATTTGCCAAGCGGGCAGACTGGTGATTTCCATGAGTGTCTCCGTGGTGTTTGTGGGCTATAGTGCATCGTTATTGTGCATTGTCTTTTCTTACGCAAGGATTTTTATGAACCGCCGACATATTTTCAGTTTCGCCGCATCAGCCTTGGCCTTGGCGGCCGCGCTGTGCTCCCCCGCCGCCATGGCCCAAGGTAAAACGCTCAAAGTGGTGCCGCATGCCAACATCACCATCCTAGACCCGATTTGGACTACCGCATTCGTCACCCGTAACCACGGCTACATGATCTACGACACATTGTTCGGCACCGATATTGACGGCAAAGTCAAGCCGCAAATGGTGGACAAATGGACTGTGAGCAAAGACAACCTGCTGTGGACTTTCACCCTGCGTGATGGATTAGAGTTTCATGACGGCAAACCAGTGACCAGCGAAGACGCGGTGGCCTCGCTCAAGCGCTGGGCCAGCCGCGATGCGTTTGGCGGTGTCATGGCCAAAAGCGTAGAAGCATGGGACACCCCCAATGCCAAAACCTTCACCATCAAGCTCAAAGCCCCCTTTGGCGTGATGCTCGAAGCGCTGGGCAAGCCATCGTCCAATGTGCCCTTCATCATGCCTGCCCGCATAGCCGCCACGCCGGGCAGCGAGCAAATCAAAGAACACATCGGCTCTGGCCCCTTCAAATTCAACCCCGCTGACTTCAAAGCGGGCGAGCGCGTTTTGTACACCAAAAACGACAAATACAAGCCCCGCAGCGAGCCAGCCAATGGCACCACAGGCGGTAAAGTGGTCAATGTAGACCGTGTCGAATGGGTCATCATCCGCGACCCGCAGACCCAATTCAATGCGCTCATTGCGGGCGAGGTCGACATCATTGAGCAACCCGCTTTTGAGCAATATGCTTCGCTCAAAGCGCAAAAAGATGTGCAGATTTTTGACCTTTCACCCGCTGGCGCGCAATACATCTTCCGCTTCAACCACCTGCACGCCCCGTTTAACAACGTCAAAATCCGCCAAGCTGCCATGGTGGCTATGGGCCAAGAGGCATTCCTTAAAACCCAAGTAGGCGCACCGGGCATGTACAAGTTCTGCAAGAGCATGTACCCCTGCGGCACGCCTTTTGCCAGCGACAACACCGGCATTTACACCGGCACGGCAGACCCCAAAAAAGCCGCCCAAATGCTCAAAGACGCGGGCTACGACGGCACACCCGTGGTGCTCATGCGCCCCACCGATTTAGCCGCGATTGCCAAACTGCCACTGGTGGCTAAGCAGCAGCTCGAAGCAGCTGGCTTTAAGGTTGACATGCAACAAATGGACTGGGCCACCCTGCTGGCACGCCGCGCCAAGAAAGACGCCCCCAGCGCTGGCGGTTGGAATGCCTTCATGACCGCATGGACAGCAGGCGATATTTTGAACCCCCTGACCATGGCCATGATGAACACCGCAGGCGACAAAGGCTGGTTTGGCTGGCAAGACGACAAGCAAATCGACGATCTCAAAGGCAAATTCGCCTCAGCCGCCACCGATGCTGAGAAAAAGAAAATAGCAGAGCAAATCCAGCTACGCGCCATGGAAACCGCCACCCACGTGCATCTGGGCCAATACATCAACCCCGCCGCAGTGCGCAAAAACATCAGCGGCATGGTGCCCTCTGGCGCGCAGGTGTATTGGAATATGAAGAAAGACTGAAGCATTTAGCTGCGCCTTCTTAGGTTATTGGCAGTTACATGCTGCGCTTTTTATTACAACGCCTCTTGGCCACCATCCCAGTCCTGCTGGTGGTGGCCGTTGTTGTTTTCTTAATCTTGCGGCTCACCCCAGGCGATCCGGCGGCGGTGATTGCGGGGAATAACTCTACCAATGAAGACATTGAGCGGATTCGCCAGACCTTGGGGCTTAACAAAACCCTGATCGAGCAGTTTTTCATTTGGATTGGCAATGTGCTGCGCGGGGATTTGGGTTACTCGTTTTATCTGAACAAGCCCGTCACTGAGCTGGTGCTGCAGCGCATCGAGCCCACGCTGTCTTTGGCTGCGGGCACGATGGCGCTGGCGATACTGGTGGCGGTGCCGCTGGGCACGCTGGCGGCTTGGCGCATGGGCGGCTGGCTGGATCGGTTTTTAAGCGCGTTTTCGGTGGCGGGGTTTTCCGTGCCGGTGTTTGTCACGGGTTATGCGCTGATTTGGTTGTTTGCTATTCATTGGGATATTTTCCCCGTGCAGGGCTATCGGCGCATTGGCAATGGCGTATGGCCGTGGCTGCAGCAATTGGTGCTGCCTTGGTGCACATTAGCTACGATTTATGTAGCGCTTATTGCCCGTGTGACGCGCGCCAGCGTGTCTGAGGCGCTCACTGAAGATTACATTCGCACGGCCCGCTCCAAGGGTATCAGCGAATCTGCGGTGCTGCTGCGCCATGCGCTGGCCAATGCCGCAGTGCCGATTGCCACGGTGATTGGCATTGGCGTGGCGCTCTTGATTGGCGGCGTGGTGATCACCGAAACCGTGTATGCCATTCCGGGGCTGGGCTCGCTCACGGTAGATGCTGTGCTCAACCGCGATTTTCCGGTGATCCAGGGCGTGGTGCTGCTCTTTAGTGTGGCCTATGTGCTGGTAAATTTGTTGGTGGATGTGTCTTACCTTTTCCTTGACCCTCGGATTCGATATTAGCTCTATGAACAATCTGCAACGACTGGCCAACAACACCACCGTGCGCGTGGGCGCGGGCGTGCTGATGGCCTTGGTATTGGTAGCGCTTTTTGCCCCATGGCTGGGCACGCTTGACCCCTCTGCTATGGATTCTGGCAACATCAACACCCTGCCCGCCGTGCACGGCGTGTTCGCTTTGTCGGCCGATGCCAGCGTGGCGCACACTTTTTGGTTTGGCGCTGACAGCTTTGGCCGCGATATTTACAGCCGCGTGGTGTATGGCACGCGGGTTACCCTGTTGATTGCCCTGTCTACCGCCTTGGTAGCCATCAGCATCGGCGCTACTTTGGGCATGATGGCGGGTTATTTTCGCGTGCTCGATGCGATATTGATGCGCTTTATGGACGGACTGATGGCTATCCCGTCTATCTTGCTTGCTATCGCACTGGTAGCGGCGCTGGGCGCGCAGCTGTGGACGGTGGTGGTGGCCATTGCTATTCCTGAAATCCCGCGTGTGACGCGCTTGGTGCGCTCACTGGTGCTCACGCTACGCGAAGAGCCTTTTGTGGAAGCGGCCAAGGCACTGGCCACGCCCACCCATGTGATTTTGTTGCGGCATATTTTGCCCAATGCGATTGCGCCGCTGATCGTGCAGGGCACCTTTGTGGCGGCTAGCGCCGTGCTGACTGAGGCCGCGCTGAGCTTTTTAGGCCTTGGCTTGCCCGCTGACATTCCCACATGGGGCAATATCATGGCCGAAGGGCGGGTGCAGTTCAGCCAGTTCCCGGGCAATGTGTTGTTTCCAGCCATGTTCCTCGTGCCCACCGTGCTGGCCATTAATTTGCTGGGCGATGGGCTGCGCGATGTGCTTGATCCTAAGTTTGCAAAGCGCTGAGTCATGGACGTTTTAAGCATCACCAACCTGCATGTAGCCCTGCCCGCAGGCGCAGACCGCCCGTATGCCGTGCAAGACGTGTCGCTGTCAATTGCAGCGGGTAAAACGCTCTGTGTAGTGGGCGAATCGGGCTCGGGCAAATCGGTGATGGCCACGGCGGTGATGGGGCTGCTGGATAAAGCGCTCAAGGCCAGCAGCGGCGATGTGTCGCTCAATGGTTTTAATCTGCTCACCGCCAGCCCCGCCCAGCTGCGGGAGCTGCGCGGCAAATCCATGGGCATGGTTTTTCAAGAGCCCATGACGGCGCTCAACCCCGTGATGCGCTGTGGCGACCAAATTGACGAACTGCTGCGCACCCACACTGACTGGAATGCCGCTAAGCGCAGCGCTGAGGTGCTAGCGATTATGCAGCGCGTGAAGCTGCCCGAGCCTGCGCGCATGGTCAGCAGTTTTCCGCACCAGCTCAGCGGCGGGCAGCGCCAGCGCATTGTGATTGCCATGGCCTGCATTTTAAAACCCGCGCTGTTGATTTGCGACGAACCCACCACTGCGCTGGATGTCACCACGCAAAAAGAAATCCTGCGCCTGATTGACGACTTGCAGCGCGAGCAGGGCTGCGCGGTGCTCTTTATCACCCACGACATGGGCGTGGTGGCCGAAATTGCCGATGACGTGCTGGTGATGCACCAAGGCGTGGCTGTGGAGCAGGGCGCGGCTGATCAGGTGCTGCGCCGCCCGCAGGCCGACTACACCCGCATGCTACTAGCAGCCGTGCCCAGCATGACCCCGCCGCCAGCACGCCCCGAGCCTACTGGCGACCCTCTGGTGCGCGCCGAGCGCGTAGGCAAAATCTACACCAGCCGCGACTGGCTAGGCCGCGCCCGCCACACCCACGCCCTGCAAAACGCCGCTTTTGAGCTGCGCGCAGGCCAAACCATTGGCATTGTGGGCGAATCGGGCAGCGGCAAATCTACGCTGGCGCGTTGCATCATGCGCCTGATTGACCCCACCAGCGGCATGATTCATTGGGGCGCTGACAAAATCTGCACCCTGCCCGAGAGCGGCCTGCGCCCCCTGCGCTCCCACATCCAAGTGGTCTTCCAAGACCCCAACCGCTCGCTCAACCCAAGGCGCAAGGTGGGGGACAGCATCATGGAAGGGGCTATGAATTTTGGAGCTACTCATGACGCTGCGACGGTGACATCTCAAGAGTTAATGGATAAAGTGCGGCTGCCCAGAGAAAGCTTGAGCCGCTACCCCAGCCAGTTCTCAGGTGGCCAGCGCCAGCGCTTGGCCATAGCCCGCGCCTTAGCCTGCAAACCCAAAGTATTGGTGGCCGACGAAGCCGTGAGCGCGCTGGACGTGAGCGTGCAAGCCCAAATCGTGCGCCTACTCAAAGACGTGCAAACCGAGTTCGGCCTAGGCCTCTTGTTCATCACCCACGACCTGCGCGTGGCGGCCCAGTTGTGTGACCGCGTCATCGTGATGCACCAAGGCGCAATTGTGGAAGAGGGTGCAACCGCAAGCCTTTATGCCAACCCGCAGCATGCCTATACCCAAACTTTGTTTGCGGCAGCGCCGCAGGCGATTTAGCGCCGGTTTACACAGTATTGCCGCACCTCAAAGCCTCGTTCTTGTACAAAATCACACGCCAAATCGCGCACCACGTATCCAATTATTCCAAACACGGCACCTGATACAAATGAACATTCTGATCGCAGGCTTCCAACACGAAACCAATACCTTTGCGCCTTCGCTGGCTGACTGGGCCGCTTTTACTGCGGGTCATACCTTTCCGGCTTACAAGCGCGGCGCGGCGATGTTAGAGGCGTTTCAGGGTAAAAATATTCCGATTACGGGGTTTATGGATGCGGCCGCGCAGCGCGGCTGGACCTGCATGCCCTCGCTGTGGGCGGGCGCTGCGCCGTCTAGCTATGTGACCGAGCAGGCATTTGAGCGCATAGCATCAGAGATTTGTGAAGATGTGCGTGCGGCCATGGCCACTGGGCTGGACGCGGTGTACATCGACTTGCATGGCGCTGCAGTGGCTGAGCATGTGGACGATTGCGAAGGCGAGTTGTTGGCGCGGGTGCGGGCTTTGGTGGGTGAGTCGGTGCCAATCGTGGCCAGCCTTGACCTGCACGCCAATGTTACAGAGCGCATGCTCAGCGTGGCCGATGCACTGGTGTCGTACCGCACTTATCCGCATATCGACATGGCGCTCACGGGCGCGCTTGCTGCGCAATTGCTAGCGCGGCGCGTAGCGCTGGGGCAGCGCGAGGCACTGCACATGCAGCGCTTTGATTATTTGATTCCGCTCAATGCGCAAAGCACATGGATGCAGCCCGCCAAGCGGATTTATGACGAACTGGTGGCGCTGGACGCGCAGCACAACACGGTGATGAGCTTTTGCATGGGCTTTCCAGCGGCTGATTTTGACGGCTGCGCACCGATGGTGTGGGGCTATGGCGCTGGCGGCGCAACGGCGGTGGCCGCGCTTTATGCCAGCGCCAAGCCT
The DNA here is from genome assembly GCA_043728315.1 of Polaromonas sp. Lineage (GTDB taxonomy): Bacteria > Pseudomonadota > Gammaproteobacteria > Burkholderiales > Burkholderiaceae_C > JAAFIP01. The sequence goes on from JAYTMT010000184.1 coordinate 21,223, forward strand.
GCGGCGCAGTGGGATCCGGGTGTGCTGCCCGTGGATGTTGCTGTAAAGCTGGCAGTGCAAAGGGCTGAGCAGTCGGCCAAGCCCATTGTGATTGCCGACACCCAAGACAACCCCGGCGCTGGTGGCGACAGTAACACCACGGGCGTGTTGCACGAGCTATTACGCCAAGGCGTGGGCAAGCAGTTTCCTGGCAAGGTGGCAGTGGGCATGCTCTTTGACGAGGCCGCAGCGCTGCAAATCCATGATTTTATAAAAATACAGACCAATGTCGGCGTCATACCGTCATACCTTGCTATTGAAAACATAACAATGCCATTGACCATGGGCACAGCCGTGCCCACCTATACTGGCCAGTTGAGTGACCCGCCTTTGACTGCGACCATGCGCATTCGGGCGCTCAGCGACGGCGTGTGCACTTTCACCGGCCCCATGATGACGGGCGTGACCACGCAACTGGGCCTGAGCGCTTGTGTGGAGGTGGATGGTATTCTGGTGGCGATTGTGAGCGGCAAAGCCCAATTGCTAGACCGCGCGATGCTGCGCATGGTGGGCATCGTGCCTGAGGACATGAAGATCATTGTGGTGAAAAGCTCGAACCATTTTCGCGCCGATTTCACGCCCTTGGTTGACAACCCAGCGCTCGACGTGATTGTGGCCAAGGCCGCAGGCCCCATGGCGGCTGATCCGGCGGATTTGCCTTGGAAGAAGCTGTCCGCGTCGGTTTCTGCGTCTTTGCCTGTGTAAGTTGTTTGCCCATTGCGCAAAAGAGGCCTGCCGTGCTTAGCTTGTCGCGCTTACATTGCTTCGCCCGATCAGCGTTTTGGCTTTCGCACACTCCCTCATGCTGGAGTACCAGAAATCGGTCGTATGCGAAAGCCAAAACGCTGGTCGGGCTAGTTGGTGCGCTGGGGGTTGAAGGCAGGAAACCTGCTCGCGGCCAGCTCACTTCGCTCGGGCAGTTAGGAGCGCCAAGCCGAAGTGCGTTACCTCAAACTATCAGTGTCTCCGGTATTCCCGCGTCTCAAAGCGCCAGCCAGAGTTGCGCCGCGATTGGGCGGTTGACGACCGGAGGATTTCGGGTACTCCCGCATGACGATGGTCGGCAACCGCCCAAGCGCGGCGCAACGACGTACAAAACTCTGAGCGCAACGTGATGAGAAATACACATCCGTAACAAAGGACAAAACATGAACCTAGCCGAATGCACCGCCAGCCAACTGATCGAACTCTACAAATCCGGCCAAGCCTCCCCAGTAGACGCGCTCAAAGCCGTGGAGCAGCGCATTGAACAATACAACCCTGTTTTCAACGCTTTTTGCCACAATGTCATCGTCGAAAGGTCAAAGCTTGCTACGATAAGTGAAGCAAAATGGAGCGCACACAAAAAAACAGGCGCAGCCGTGGGCGCTTTAGAAGGCGTGCCCACTTGCATCAAAGACCTGATATTGACCAGCGGCATGCCCACCCTGCGCGGCAGCCATACGGTAGACAAAAACCAAGCGTGGGATGTGGATGCACCCGTCACGGCAAGGCTCAAAGAAGCGGGCGCAGTGATCTTGGGTAAAACCACCACGCCAGAATTTGGCTGCAAAGGCGAGACCAACTCCCTGCTCACTGGCATTACCCGCAACCCTTGGGACAGCTCCAAAACCACGGGCGGCTCATCGGGCGGCACGGCAGCCGCCGTGGCTGCTGGCATGGGCCCGCTGGGCGTGGGCACCGATGGCGCGGGCAGCGTGCGCATTCCGGCGGCTTTTTGCGGCAATTTTGGCCTCAAACCCAGCTTTGGCCGTGTGCCCGCCTACCCGCTCTCACCCTTTGGCAGCGTGGCGCACTTGGGGCCGCACACCATGGGCGTAGAGGATGCCGCCCGCATGATGAACGTGATGGCGCTGCCCGATGCGCGTGATTGGACAAGTTTGCCTTTTGACGGTGTGGATTACCTCGCAACGCTAGAAAACGGCGTGAAGGGTTTGCGGATAGCCTACTCCCCCACCCTGGGCTATGCTAAAAATGTAGACCCCGAAATAGCCGCTGCAATTGCCAAAGCTGCTACAGAGTTTGAAGCAATGGGCGCTATCGTGGAGCAAGTTGATCCCGGATTTGAAGACCCACTGGAGATCAGCACTGGATTGTGGTTCATGGGCACTTGGACGATATGGAACACCCTTTCCCCGCAGCAGCAGGCCATGCTCGATCCCGATTTTGCCGCGCAAGCGGCTTTGGGCGGACAACTGAGCGCGCTGGACATCCAAAAACTCACCCTGCGCCGAGGCGCATTGGGCAGCCACATGCGCCAATTCATGCAGCGCTACGATTTGATCCTCACGCCAGCGGTGAGCATCCCCGCTTTTGATGCCAAGCCCGCCGGCCACTCGCCTATGAATGCACACGCCATGCTGGGCTGGACACCCTTTAGCTACCCCTTTAACCTCACCCAGCAGCCCGCCTGCGCTATGCCCTGTGGCCTCACCCGCGCGGGTTTGCCAATGTCTTTGCAACTGGTAGGCCCTATGTTTGGCGACGCACTGGTGCTGCGCGCCGCCCGCGCCTACGAGCGCTTGCACCCGATTGCGCGGCCTGCGCTCTAGGGGCGTGTCGTGCACTACGCACCTTTTTAGTCGCATACGGGCTCAGTTTTGGTTATCCCCTCGCTGCTTTATGTTTAGTTTTTTGATTGAACGCGCCCGATCAGCGTTTTGGCTGTCCCGCCGCTCCCTCATACGAGAGTACTCGAAATCGGTCGGACGGGATAGCCAAAACACTGCTCGGGCTATGCTCGCGCAGAGGTTTTAATACCGCAGACACGTGACTCGTAAAATGCTAAATACTATATATAACGTAGCGTACTATGACCATATGACGCTGACATTGCCACTATTTTTCTTGAAAAGTACCAATATAAGCGTGAAACGGCGCTCAGCAAGTTGCGGGCGATCAGGCAGAGCAGTTTCACGCCAAAGCCACCCGCTTTTGACCCAAAGCAGAGCAGTTTTCACTCCATCCCTGCCAACCACCAACCCCTGCGGCTAAGCGAGTGCTGTGCCCATGCGCAAACGATCAGGGCGCTGGGCTTGTTTTTTTGAGCAAATGGAGGATCAGAAACGGGCTCTGTTTGAGGGCGCAGCCCGAGTTAGGCCGTTTCCCTCCATTTGCTCGAAAAAACCAGCTCCCCCGAAGGGGCCAGCGACCGTTTGCGCGTTGGCACAGCACTCGCTTAGCCG
>JAYTMT010000185.1:0-11679 GCA_043728315.1 Polaromonas sp.
CCAGTGGCGTTTGCTGCGCAGGCAAAGTGGCCAAATACGCATTGGCCCGCACAATCATGCGCACCATGGCAGCAGCTGCCAAATCCTCTTTGCTGGGGAAATGCTTGTACAGCGAGGCCTTGGCAACACCCACTTCTGCTGCCACTGCGTCCACCGTCATCGCATCAAAGCCTTTGTCGGCCAACATGCGGTTCACCACGTCCACAATCGCCTCTTCCCGCGCAATCAGCATTTGTTGCTTGAAGCTGGGCTTGGCTGCGCCCAAGCCGCTGCCAATTGCCTGCATTGCAGCATCGGCTTGTGCGCTGCTTGCGGCGCGCTTGAGAGCTGCCCGTGGCTTGCTGTGCGTTGCCCTTGTGGGGGCTTCTAGGGTGGTGGTCATGGACAGCTTAAGTGGTGGTTATGCTAATTTTACGGTGAAGTCATGATTTACACAATCGAATCATTGTGTAACTGTTAAGTCTATAAATTACCATTTAGTCCTATTAAGACCAATTGGTATAGAATAACGCTGTGGAGGCGTTTTTAACCAGTCGCAGATGGATTTCAAGCCACAAGCGACCATTTACACCGAACTGGCGTTTTGCCCATTTTTTCTTCACATAGGACTTCATCATGAAAAAATCTCTCTTATCCCTAGCTCTCGGCTTGAGCTTAAGCACAGGCGTGTTTGCCCAAGACATCGTTGACGTGGCCATCAAGGCTGGCAGCTTCAAAACCCTGGTGGCAGCAGTGCAAGCGGCTGGCTTGGTTGACACACTTAAGGGCCCGGGCCCATTTACCGTGTTTGCGCCCACTGACGAGGCATTTGCTAAAGTGCCAAAAGCCACGCTCGATGCACTGCTGGCCGACAAAGCGGCCCTGACCAAAGTGCTCACATACCACGTGGTCTCGGGCAAAGTCATGGCGGCCAACGTGAAAGCTGGCATGGTACCCACGGTGAATGGCCAGTCAATCACCGTCAAAACCGCTGGCGGCGTGATGGTGGATGGCGCAAAAGTGGTGGCCACCGACATTGCAGCCAGCAACGGTGTGATTCACGTCATTGACAGCGTGATTTTGCCAAAATAAGCGCTATAAAAATAGCCACAAGCCTGTGCGCAGTGTGCAGTAGTGGTTGTGTCTGTCGCGGTCTGGCTACAAAACAAAAATAGCCGCGTCAACCGAAGGCACAAGCTTGCGTTATATGCAGGCAGACGTGCTATAAATACGGCTGCGATTTCCGCAAACTAACTTTTTTGGAGCACAACATGGCAACTAAGAAAAAAGCAGCTAAAGGCAAGGGCAAGAAGAAGGCGTAAGCTTTCCTCTCCTTGTAAAACCCGCGTTGGCGCAAGCTACGCGGGTTTTCTCATGAATGGCCACCTGATAAAAGGCGGCCTAACCAAAGGCCAGCTGGTCTGAGGCCACTGAATGACAGGCCGCCTAATTGGATTACACGGCGTAGGACAGCGCCACCGCAGCAAATACGCTGGCGCCCAGCCAATGGTTGGCGCGAAACGCCGCAAAGCATCCTTCGCGTGAGCGGCTGCGAATCAGGGTGTAATGCCACAGCAGCTGCGCTATGCAAACGACAAGCGCTACGCTATAAATAGCAATAAATGGCCATTTGACGCTGACATTGGGCAAAAAAACCATAAATATGCCCAAATACAAAGCATAAAACAGCATGACGGCAGCCACATCGAATCGCCCCAAGGTGATGGCCGATGTGCGCATGCCAAGGCGCAGGTCATCGTCGCGGTCGACCATGGCGTATTCGGTGTCGTAGGCTAATACCCAAAACAGGTTGCCAAGTAGCAGCATCCATGCCAGCGGCGGCACGGCGGTTTGCAGGCTGGCGAATAGCGAATCGCCTCCCTGCACGACTGCAAACAACGAATCGCCGCCTCGCACGGCGGAAAGTAACGAATCGCCGCCTCGCACAGCGGAAAGTAACGAATCGCCGCCTCGCACGGCGGCGAAGGCCATCGGTATGCCAAAGCTAAATGCCACCCCCAGCACCGCCTGCGGCATGGCCACGTAGCGCTTGGCAAAGGGGTAGGCCAAGGTGATGGCCAGCGCGGCAAACGACAGCAGCACGGTGATTAAATTGGTAGTGAGCACCAACATAAAAGCCAGCACAGCCAGCCCGGCACCCACAGCCAGCGCCTCGCGCGGGGCAATGCGCCCGCTAGTCACGGGACGGTTGGCGGTGCGCTTGACGTGCTTGTCGAACTCCCGATCTGCCACATCGTTGATACAGCAGCCCGCGCTGCGCATAAGAATAGTGCCCAGCGTGAAAACGGCAAGCAAATGCCAACCCGGAAACCCACCCGCAGCCACCCACAGCGCAGTCAGCGTAGGCCACAGCAGCAGCAGCCAGCCAGCGGGGCGGTCAAAGCGGATTAAATCGAGGTAGATTGCGAGCTTTTGAGGCATCGTAGTGGCTGGCGAAGCTGTTTGAATACCAAATACGGGAATTTTTGAACGCAGAGGACGCGAAGGTTTCGCAGAGGGCGCAGAAGGAATACCAAAAAAAAATAAAGAAAATAACATGAATGTCAGCGTCAAACGGTCATTATTTGCTATCAAATCATGAGCTGGATGTGAGCGCTAGAGAAGTAAACACCATTCAAAACAGCAAACAATCCAATGCACAATTGGTATTATTTTGGTATTCCTTTTGCGTTCTCTGCGAAACCTTCGCGCCCTCTGCGTTCAAAAAAGGGTTTTAAACCCTTTCTAAACCAGCCAATTAAAACGGAATATCGTCATCCATGTCATCAAACCCGCTGCCAGCGGGCTTGGCTGCTGGCTTGGGCGGCGGCGCGGGGCGGGGCGCTGCGGCGGGACGGGAGTAGCCGCCACCGCCACTGCCAGATCCTTCATCAGCACCTGCACCACCGCCCATGCCTTGGCGGCCGCCGAGCAGTTGCATTTCGGTGGCGATGATGTCGCAGGTGTTTTGCTCCACGCCGTCTTTGTTGGTGAATTTGCCGTATTTAAGGCGGCCTTCCACGTACACGGGATTGCCTTTTTTGAGGTATTCGCCTGCAATTTCGGCCAAGCGGTCAAAAAACGTCACACGGTGCCATTCGGTGGTTTCGATGTTCTCGCCCGAGGTTTTGTCTTTGCGGCGGCTGGTGGTGGCCACGCTCACATTGGCCACGGCTTGGCCCGAGGGCAGGTAGCGAATCTCGGGGTCGCGCCCGCAGTTGCCCAAAATAATGACTTTGTTGACCGATGCCATGGCGATTTCTCTTTTCGTAAATAAATGAAGGAATGTAAGTGGAGGGCTGATTATCCGGCTTTTTGGGGTCTGGGTGGACTGGTGTTTTCCAGCGCGCTGTGTGGTGTGTGTTTGCTGCGTTTTTGCTGCGTTTGCGCCGGGTTTGCGCCGGGTATTACACCGCGTTGTCTTTGGAACTGCGCATGCCCCACGCCAACAGCAGCCACACCAGCATGGCGCCAGCACAGACTGCAAACAGCGCCTGTGTGCCCGCGCGCTTAACCAGCCAGCCGCCCAGTGCGCCGCCCGTAAAAAAGCCCAGCGACTGCATGGTGTTGTACACCCCCAGCGCCGCGCCGCGCACCTGCGGCGGAGCCAGCTTGCTCACCAAGCTGGGCTGGCTGGCCTCTAGCACATTGAAGCCACAAAAGAACACAAACAACACCGCGCCCAGTTGCCAAATACTAGGCGCGCCCGAGCCAATGACCAGCAAAACCACCTGCACTGCCAAAATCAAGCCCACGCTGCTCAAGAAAACAGCCCGCAAGTAGCCGCGCCGCTCCAGCGGAAACAGCACTGCGCCCATCACCACAAACGAGCCCAGCACCGCTGGCAAATACACCTGCCAGTGGGCAGACTGCGCCAGCCCCGCCTGCACCAGCATGGCGGGTATGGCCACCCACATGGCCAGCTGCACGGCATGCAATACAAACACGCCAAAGTCTAGGCGCAGCAGAGCCGGGTTGCACAAAACAGCCCAAATGCCAGCGCGCCCCACGGATTTGAGCGTGGGCGCTGGCGGCGTCACAAAAAGCAGCACCGCAATCCCCATAAGCGCTAGCGCGCCAGTGAGTGCAAACAAACCATGCAAACCAATGGCTTGGACCAGCGGCGGCGCTGCAACCAATGACAGCGCAAAAGTCAGCCCAATGCCCGCCCCCACCAGTGCCATGGCCTTGGTGCGCACCGCGTCGCGGGTTTGGTCAGCAAGCAGCGCCGTCACAGCCGCTGACACAGCGCCCGCGCCTTGCAGCGCCCGCCCAGCCAGCAGCCAGTCGAGCGTGGGCGCAGCAGCGGCCACAAAGCTACCCGCTGCAAAAATCAGCAGCCCCAGCACAATCACCCGCTTGCGCCCAAAGCGGTCCGAGGCCATGCCAAAGGGGATTTGCATCAGCGCCTGCGTGAGGCCGTAAATGCCCATGGCCAAGCCAATCAGGGCAGGGTCATCGCCCCCCGGATAGCGCCGCGCCTCTAGCGCAAACACAGGCAGCACCAAAAACAAGCCCAACATGCGCAGCGCAAAAATACCCGCCAAACTAAAACTTGCGCGGCGCTCGGCGGGGAGCATAGAGGCGGGCATGGAGGGGGTGGGCATCAGGAAAAAACAAACAGTTCGGGTAGAAAACAAATCAAAGGCATGCGCAAATGCAGAGGAAGAGGCAGTCTGCATTTGCCTCCAAATGCTGCTAAAAGCTGGCTAAGCGGTGGTTGAATCCGTGGTATTGTCTCTTAAAGTGCCAAAGTAGCGAAAAAATACACATGCATATAGAAGTTCGCGTTAAAATTGGGTTTGCATTTACAACTAATCTATGCCCTGTTGCCGTGTACCAGCATTCAATGCCACTTTTTGCCTTGCCTAAGCTGCGTGCAGCATTCACAGCCGCGCGTATTGCAATGCTGCGCGTGTGCTTGGCACTGTGCGTGCTGCTGGTGGCAGGCTTGTATGCTTCACCAAGTTCCGCCCAGGTGGCAGGCAGCCCATTTACCTGCGATGTGGTGTTTTACCAAATGCGCAACAAAGGAGCAACCAGCCAAATTGTGAAATTTGTCAGCGTGAGTGCTTCCGTGACACCAACTGCGGTTTATGCCGCTACACAATCATTGGCAATCAACGCACTAGGCTATAACCCTGTTGACAATTACATGTATGGCATTCAAGTTGCAACTGGACCTCCAACCTTGGTCCGAATAGGCCAAACAGGCTATGAAACGGTTGGCATTATCGCCAACAGCTTGCCCGGCGGCACTTCATTGGCTACTTTTCTACCCACGGCAGGCGCATTTGATGCAGGTGGGCGTTATTATTTTGCGGGGCAAGGCACTGGTATTCAACCTGCCACCATCTTTCGCGTTGACAGTATTCCTATACTTGGCGCGCCGCTGGTAGCCCACCAATACAACTTGTCACCCACTGGGCTAGTCAATGTGGGTGATTTCGATTTCAACGGTGCGGGTGGCCCCAATGGCCTCTTGCTAGCTGCTACGGCTGGGAATCTATACCGAATCCAGCTTGCGCAAAGTAGTGTAGACCCAGTGCTCGGCACAGCCACAGTCAGCCAAGTGGCTTTGACAGATGCTGGTTTTGGCACTACTGTAGGAAACATTGGTTCTGCGTTTTACGATGCTTTTGCCAGCAAATTTTATGTTTTTGACAATGGGCTTAGTGATTTTTGGGAAATCACCAATCCACAATTTGGCACGCCATCGCCCATCAAAACAGATGCCGCTGCCTATGTGGGGCCGCCAGCATTTCTACCGCCCTTTACACCTACCGATGGCTCGTCTTGCCCAGTGTCAGGCTTGCGTCTCGCCACTTTACTGGTAGACAAATCCGATGGAGTGGCGGTAGCGCCCACCAACAGTGTCACCACCTACAAAGTCACTGTAACCAATGCTGGACCGTATCCGGCAAACTACACCACGGTGCGTGATGCAGCTGCACCGGGCTTGAGCAAGCTCAGCGTCACCTGCTCTGCGCCTGGCGGCCCGCCCACGGCGGTTTGCCCAGCGGGGCTGACTACCAGCACATTTGAGGCGGGTATTCAAGTGCTTATCTTCCCGCCCGACACAAAACTCGTATTCACTGTCAATGCACTGGTGACCCAAACTGCGGGAAATACTGTCACCAACACGGCATTTGTGAGCTCGGTAGGCGCAGACTTTAATCTCAGCACGCCCACTAATATCACCTCAGTCGACGTTGACACAGTCATTGCCAACCCCACCCGGGTATTCAGTGGCCCCGCACAGTGCCCCGCCAACACCACAGAAAGCACGCTCAATTTGTTGTCCAACAGTGATTTTTCTGGCACATTTTTAACCGATGTAGCTATTGGAGCGGCAAACACTGCGGTGGCCGCCGATGGTGTATCCAAAATCACTGGCGCACTTGCACCCGTTGGCCGTGGCATCAACCAAAACCCTTTCACGGGTGATCCTCTGCGCAGCGTCACGGGCAGCAATAACTGGCTGTTTTCTAACGGTAAAACTGCTGCGGCAGTCAATCGCCCGTGGTTTCAGCCTGTGGGTGGCCTGTTGGTGGGCGGCACTTATACCTTCATGGTGTACATGTCTAACGCCACTTCATTGGGCAGCGTATCGGTCACTGTGCCTAATATGCGATTAGCAGTTTCCCAAGGCGGCGTCACCACCACACTGGTCAGCGCATCTGCTACCTACGCAGCACCGCGCAGCAGCAATGAAGCTGGCGGCACGACCGACACTTGGAGCTTGGTGCAGGGCACGTTTACCGCCAATTTTGCTACTGTGACACTGAGCATAGCTAATTTTCAGGGCGCTTCTTTGGTAGACACGGGTGATGTAGTGGGTTTGGCACAAGCCACTTTGCGGCTGTGCGAGCCTGCCATTGACGTTCGTATCATCAAGACCAACACGTTTTCTGCCACCGCCCTTAAAACAGGCACTACCACCACATACACGATAGTGGTTACCAACAATGGCAGTATTGCAGCAGCTACCACCACAGTGACTGATCCAGCAGCCACTGGTTTGATCAAAACTACTGTATCAGGGGTGATTACTCCGCCTGGCAGCATCAATGCCGCATCGTTGAATTTGATTACCTTTGAGGCCACGGGCGTGAAGTTAGTCGGCTTGCCAGCGGGGGGCACGGCTACGCTTACTGTGGTGGTGCAGGTCACTGGTTTGCCCAATTCCACGGTAACCAACTTGGCATTTCTCACCCCAGTAGGCTACGTTGACTCAAATTTATCCAACAACATAGCCACTGTGTCCCATGTGCTGACTGGAAGCGCCAATTTGTCGATCACTAAAAATGACAATACGAACACACTGGTTGCAGGCGGCACTACAAGTTACACCATCACCATTGCTACCGCACTTGGTGGCGTGAATGTAGTCAATGCATTGTTTAAAGACGCCGTGGTGCCAGGTTTGTCTTGCACCTCGGTGACTTGTACTGGTGTCGTTGGGGCCGCCGTTTGCCCCTCAGCAGCAAACACCACGGTAGCCAACATGACAGGTCCGGGAATTGCAATTCCGCTGCTCTACAGTGACGCAATCATCGGTTCTCAGGTGATCTTTCGGGTTGACTGCGACGTCACAGCCACTGGGCGCTAGCGCCCAACATTAGGTATGATGGAGAGTTGCCCTCTTCTCCATAGTACCTGAGCCAATTTTTTGTGAACGTTTCTTCCCCCCACACCGCTTCGCCCATTACTGCCGTCGGCATACCCCCTGAAAAATCCAATGCTGAGCTCGAAGGCCGCTATTTGGCGCACCTGCGCAACCAGCACATCTGCATTCGCGGGGCGCGCACGCACAACCTCAAAAACATCGACCTTGACATTCCGCGCAACCAGTTGGTGGTGATCACGGGCTTGAGCGGCTCGGGCAAATCGAGTTTGGCGTTTGACACGCTTTACGCCGAGGGGCAGCGCCGCTATGTGGAGAGTTTGTCAACCTATGCGCGGCAGTTTTTGCAGCTCATGGACAAGCCCGATGTCGATGTGATTGAGGGCCTGTCGCCTGCCATTTCCATAGAGCAAAAAGCCACCAGCCACAACCCGCGCTCCACCGTGGGCACGGTCACCGAGATTCACGATTATTTGCGCCTACTGTTTGCCCGGGCTGGCACACCGCATTGCCCAGAGCATGGCTTGGCCTTGCAATCGCAAACCGTGAGCCAAATGGTCGATGCTGTGCTGCTGCTGCCGCAAGACACCAAGCTGATGATTCTGGCCCCGATTGCGCGTGAGAAAAAAGGCGAGTTTTTAGACGTGTTTGAAGACATGCAGGCGCGTGGCTATGTGCGCTTTCGGGTCGGGCGCGGGGCAGACGCCAAGATGCACGAGTTTGACGATCTGCCCAAGCTGAAAAAGACAGAGAAGCACGACATTGACGTGGTGATTGACCGACTCAAGGTGCGCCACGACATGAAGCAGCGGCTGGCCGAGAGCTTTGAAGCAGCGCTCAAGCTGGCTGATGGCCGCGCCATTGCGATGGAGATGGAGCCCCGTAGCGCGCAAGCGGCAGGTATGCAAGTAAGCAGTGGGCAAGCGGCCCCGGGGCAGTTGGTGGAGCATTTGTTCAACGCCAAATTCTCCTGCCCGGTGTGCAGCTACTCCATCAGTGAGCTCGAGCCGCGCCTGTTCTCCTTTAACTCGCCCGTGGGGGCCTGCCCCAGCTGCGAGGGCTTGGGTCACCAAGACTTTTTTGACCCCGCCCGCGTGGTGGCCTTCCCCAGTCTGAGCCTTGCCAGCGGTGCCATTAAAAGCTGGGACAGGCGCAATGGCTACTATTTCTCCATGCTGGAAAGCGTAGCCAAGCACTACAAATTTGATATCGAGCAAGCCTTTGAAGATCTGCCCGAGGCGGCCAAGCAGGCGGTGCTCTACGGCTCTGGCACAGACGACATCAAGTTCAACTACACCATGGAATCGGGCGCTTCAGAGGGTAAAAAGCTCACCAAAAAACACCCTTTTGAAGGCATTATTCCTAACATGCAAAGGCGCTATTTGGAAACCGAATCCAGCGTGGTACGGGAGGATTTGGCGCGCTACCGTGGTAGCCAGTCCTGCCCCGAGTGCGCGAGCACGCGCCTGCGGCGCGAGGCGCGCAACGTGTTTTTGGTGGATGACAGTGCCGCACCAGCCACTGATGGCACAGCAAGCACGACCACCATAAGCACCACAACACAAGCGCCGCAGTCGATCTACACCGTGAGCCACCAAACCCTCAAAGAGAGTTTGGCGTATTTTCAAAACCTCAAACTTGCAGGTGTCAAGGCCGATATTGCCGACAAAATCGTGCGCGAGATTGCCGCACGGCTCAAATTCTTAAACGATGTGGGGCTCAATTATCTGAGCCTGGACCGCAGCGCCGACACGCTCTCGGGCGGCGAATCCCAGCGCATCCGCTTGGCCTCGCAAATTGGCAGTGGTCTGACGGGTGTGATGTATGTGCTCGATGAGCCCAGCATTGGTCTGCACCAGCGCGACAACGACCGCCTGATTGACACCCTGAAACACCTGCGCAACATTGGCAACAGCGTGCTGGTGGTCGAGCACGATGAAGACATGATTCGCGCGGCTGACCATGTGATTGACTTGGGGCCTGGCGCGGGTGTGCACGGCGGGCGTATTTTGGCGCAAGGCACGGCCCTTGAGGTGCAAAATAATCCCGCCTCGCTCACGGGCCAATACCTGAGCGGTGCGCGGCAGATTGAAGTGCCCACAAAGCGCCATAAATGGATGCCCACCGTCACCACCAAAGAAGAGAAAAAAGCCAGTAAATTCGCCCCCAGCAAGGCCGCGCTGGCTTGGGGTGCGCGCCAAGCCGTGCATTTGGCCACGCAGGGCGACATGCAGGCGCTGCGCATCATCAATGCCACAGGCAATAACCTGCGCGGCGTGAGTGCCGAGTTCCCCGTGGGCCTGCTCACGTGTGTGACGGGCGTGAGCGGCTCGGGCAAGTCCACCCTAGTGAATGACACCCTGTATGCCGCCGTGGCCAAGGTGTTGTACCGCAGCCACGAGGAGCCCGCCGCGCACGAGGAAATCCAAGGCATTGAGCATTTCGACAAAGTGATCAATGTGGACCAATCGCCCATTGGCCGCACCCCGCGCAGCAACCCCGCCACCTACACGGGGCTATTCACCCCCATCCGCGAGCTCATGGCCGAGATGAATATTGCCAAAGAGCGAGGTTACGGGCCCGGGCGCTTTAGCTTCAACGTGGCGGGCGGGCGCTGCGAAGCCTGCCAAGGCGACGGTGTGAAAAAGGTAGAAATGCATTTTTTGCCCGACGTGTATGTGCCCTGCGATGTCTGCAAAGGCGAGCGCTACAACCGCGAAACCCTAGAGGTCACCTACAAAGGCAAAAACATCAGCCAAATACTGGGCCTCACGGTGGAAGCCGCCGCTGCGTTTTTCAGCACTGTGCCCACGCTCTCGCGCAAGCTGCAAACCCTGCTCGATGTGGGCCTCTCCTACATCAAACTAGGCCAAGCCGCCACCACGCTCTCAGGCGGCGAGGCGCAGCGCGTTAAGCTGGCGCTGGAGCTGAGCAAGCGCGACACAGGCCGCACGCTCTACATACTAGACGAGCCCACCACGGGGCTGCATTTTGCCGACATCGAGCTGCTGCTCAAAGTGCTGCACCAGCTGCGCGACGCAGGCAACACCATCGTCATCATTGAGCACAACCTTGATGTCATCAAAACCGCCGACTGGGTCATTGACATGGGCCCCGAGGGCGGCAACGGCGGCGGGCTGGTGATTGCGGTGGGCACGCCAGAGGATGTGGCGGCGAATGCTGAGAGCCATACGGGGCGGTATTTGAAGCGGTTGTTGCCTTGAACGGTGCTGTGCTTGCTGTCAACGGCTTTGCATTACGATTTTGCATTACCTAGGTAAATATTTGCGTAATATGCTATATTGGCAGCATGCAAACCAGCCAAACAATCCAAACCAAACTCACCTCGCAGGGTCAAGTGTCAGTGCCAGCCAGCGTGCGCGCTTGGCTGGGCTTAACGCCGGGTTCTGCTATTGAGTGGACCCAAGAGGCAGACAGCTTCACCGTGCGCAGGGCAGTTAAATACAGCACGCAGCAGGTGCATGAGGCGCTTTTCCCCGAGGGAATCACCGCGCCAGCCAAAACCTTAGCCCAGCTCAAGCAAGGCATCGGCCAGCATATGCTAGGCAAACATGCGCGCGCTTGATACCAATGTGCTGCTGCGCTTTTTGGTGCGAGACGATGCCAAGCAGGCGCTGATTGCCGACCAATTCGTAGCCAAGGGTGCTTGGGTATCGCTTTTGGTATTGGCTGAAACCGTGTGGGTGCTCAGCGCCGTGTACCAGCGCAGCCCGCAGCAATTAATCGCTGCCCTTGAGTTATTGTCAAACCACGACAGCTTGGTGCTGCAAGATGCAGATACCGTGGCCCATGCTTTGGGTCATTTCAAAAACAAACCAAAATTAGGATTCTCCGACTGCTTGGTGCTGGAAATAGCCCGTAAAGCAGGGCACACACCCTTAGGGACATTCGACAAAGCCCTGGCCAAGCTAGAGGGTGCGCAGAAGCTCTGAAAACATATATTTATAAAATTTAAGACCAATGTCAGCGTCATATGGTCATACCATGCTATCTATTCAGTAGTAACCGATGCATGTGTAAATACCGCAGACAAAGGCAAGCGCTGCCCAGCC
>JAYTMT010000186.1:0-16517 GCA_043728315.1 Polaromonas sp.
GGGCGCTGGGCTTGTTTTTTTGAGTCAATGGGGGATCAGAATCGGGCGCTGTCTGAGGGCAAAGCCCGAGTTTGCCCGATTCCCCCGATTGGCTCGAAAAAACAAGCTCCCCCGAAGGGGCCAGCGATCCGTTTGCGCGTTGGCACAGCGCTCGCTTGGCCGCAGCAGTGACCAACTCAGATCGAAACAGGCATTGGCACAGCTCCCTCTAGCCGCAGTAGTGACCGAGCCGGGAAAATCAAGCGCAGACCGAACATAAACGTACAGCATGGCGGGGCTTGCCCTCATTCAACACGTATCCAGCGCTTTAAACGGCGATGTCTGTGCCCGCGTAGACCATTTGGAGGGTAAACAGCGCGTCGTCCATCCATTCGCAGGGAACGGATTCGCCTGCGCTGTAGGCCATGGCCTGCCATTGGCCGTCGGCCGCGCGGCTGTAGACTTCAATGCGTTGCTCGGCTTGGCTCACCATCCAATAGGCGCGCAGGCTGGAGAGCTTTTGGTAGGCCACCAGCTTCTCGCGTCGGTCAATGCTGGCGGTCGAGTCGCTCAATACCTCCACAATCAGCGTGGCATCTTGCACCACCCGCTCGTCGTTGGCCGTGCTTGCACCGCAATACACAAATACATCGGGGTAATACACGCTGTCGGCCGCTTGCACATGCAGTTTCATGTCGTTGATGAAGACTTGGCAAGGCGTGCCGTCCAAGCGGTTACCCAATGCGCGCGCAATGTTGAGTGACACACGGTTATGCCGCATCGTGCCGCCCGTCATGGCGTGGATCACGCCGCCTACGTATTCGTGGCGCGTGGGGCTGGCATTCTCGAATTTCAAGTAATCGAAAAGGTACATGTGTTTTTGTAGCTGTACGGCCATATGCACATTCTAAATAGAGCTCAAAGCCCGCGCCAGCCGCTACCGCTTAGCCCGCGGATGCGCCGCGTCATACACCTTGGCCAAGTGCTGAAAATCTAAGCGGGTGTAGACCTGGGTGGAGGTAATGCTGGCGTGGCCTAGCAGCTCTTGCACGGCGCGCAGGTCGCCGCTGCTTTGCAACACGTGGCTGGCAAAGCTGTGGCGCAGCATGTGGGGGTGTACTGGCGTGGCCAGACCTGCGCGTTGGCTGCGTAATTTCAGGCGCTGCCAGATGCTTTGGGCTGTCAGGCGTGTGCCGTTTTGGCCTAAAAAAAGGGCTTGCCGGGTGTCTGCCCGCGCATTCGATTGGGCATGGCTAGGCACAGATGCAAGCATTGGGCGTAGCGCCAACCAAGCATGCAGTGCGTCCACCGATTTTCTGCCCAATGGCACGCTGCGCCGCTTGCTGCCCTTGCCCAGCACATGCACCTGTCCAGCTTGCAAATCCAGCCAGCCGCTCGCGCTGCTGCTGGCCACGGCATCGAGCCCCACGATCTCGCCCACACGCAGGCCGCTGCCATAGAGCAGCTCGGTAATCGCCGCGTCGCGGATGTCAAGGGCAGCCTCATGGCTTGGGTTGAGCGAGCCAGCGGCAGACGGTGCGCGGTAGGCAGCCAGTTGCACTGCTTCGTCCACCGACAGCGCCTTGGGCAGGGGCTTGGGCTGCTTGGGCGCGCGCACGTCTTGCACCGGATTGGCATCCACCAAGCCCTCTTTGCCCAGCCATGTATAGAAACCGCGCCAGCCCGACAAAATCAACGCAATGCCGCGGCCACTGCGTCCCGTGCTGTGCATCTGCGCCACCCAGCGGCGGATATGGCTACTCTGCACTTGGGGTAATGGCAAATTCGCAGCTTGGGCATTGGCCACTAGCTTGTGCAGGTCTTCGGTGTAGAGCGCTAGCGTGCGGGCTGCGAGCTGCTTTTGGCTTTGGCAATAGACGATGTATTGCAGCGCTAGGGGCGGCAAATCTGGCGCGGGGAGCGAGGCGGCAGAGGCCATGGCTACGCGGCGCGCTTAGAAAACACTAGACCCGCAGCCTAGAGAGCGCAGCGCTGGCCAAATCGCCAATGCGCTCTAAAAAGTCGGTGCCCATTCCCGCATTGAAGCGCTGGGGATCGGGCGAGGCCAGCACCAGCATGCCAAAAGCAGCATCGGACGGCCTTGCGCGCAAAGGTATCAAGGCCATCGACATGACCTGCGCCGCCTCGGGCAGCCAATTGACCGCCTCTAAGCCCGAATTGATGCCGCAGTAAGGCACGGTGATGGACGATGCAAAGGTCTTGGCATCGTCGCTCACGCCTTGGGCGAAGTCTTCGGCCAAGAGGCTGCTGGCCACATCCCAGACCTTGATAGCCACCTGCGGCACGGCAAACTGCGCCTTGACCTGCTCGGTGATGGCACTGGGCAGCTCGCGCGCCCGCGCCGTGGTCAGCAAGGTGCGGGTCCAGCGCTGCAGCTTGTCGGCAATCATCACGTTGTCGTTGCCGTTGCGGATCATTTCCATGATGCGCTGCTCCAGACCCTTGATTTTCTCACGCAGCATGTCCGCCTGCCGCTCGGCCAAGCTCACCGCCCGCGTGCCGTGGGGGCTGGACAGCTGCACGCTAGAGAGCAATTGGGCATGTCGCATGAAAAAATCAGGCGTTTGCGCCAAAAAATTAGCAATGTCGTCCTCGGTGATGGGATGCGCGTCTGCGCCTTGGGTGATGCCAGTGTGGTTCATGGATGTACTCAGTTTTAAAAATGCTCAGGAATATCGATCGTGCCTTCAAACACCGTGGTGGCAGGCCCCGTCATGCGCACGCTGTGCCCCATGCCCGCCCAGTCTATGCGCAAAATACCGCCCTTGGTGTGCACGTCTACCTGCGCGTCAAGCAGCCCGTGGCGAATGCCAGATACCACTGCCGCGCATGCGCCCGTGCCGCAAGCCAGCGTTTCGCCAGCGCCACGCTCGTACACACGCAGCTTGATGGCACTGCGCGAGAGGATCTGCATAAAGCCAGCATTCACGCGGCGTGGAAAGCTGGCGTGTTTTTCAATCAAGGGGCCAATTTGAAGCACCGGCGCCGAGTCCACATCGTCCACCACCAACACAGCGTGGGGGTTGCCCATAGACAGCACTGCAAACTGGGCGGTTTGCGCATGCACTACATTATCAGTAGCAACATATGACCATTTGATGCTGACATCTTCATAATTTTCCCAAAATTCTGACTTTTGAAGGCGCAACGCAGCTGCTTGAAAAGGAATCTGCGCATGGTCAAAAACTGGCTGCCCCATGTCTACCGTGACTCGGCCATCGGGCTGCATGGCCAATTCCAGCGTATTGTTCACAGTTTGCACGCGGATGGTGGTTTTATTGGTCAAGCCGCGCGCATGTACGTAGCGCACAAAGCAGCGCGCGCCATTGCCGCAGTGCTCCACCTCGGCGCCATCGGCGTTGTGGATCACATACGAAAAATCCACATCGGCGCTGGACGCAGGCCGCACACTGAGGATTTGATCAGCACCCACGCCAAAATGGCGATCGCCCAAGAAGCGGTATTGCGACGCGCTCAAGCCAAGCAGGCCGCGCGTTTCGTCGAGCACCACAAAATCGTTGCCTGCGCCTTGCATTTTGGTAAATTTCACTTGCATGCTTGGATTATCCTACGGGTATCGCCCATTTTGGCGACCCTTATACACAGGACTTTCCATGCGCATCCCCGATTGGACTCCCACCGCCTGCCCCCAACCTAGCGAGCTTGTAGATGCGATCAAAGCGCGCCGAGGCGGCGAACTCATCAACCTAGACAAGGCGCTTTTGTGGAGCGAGCCACTGGCGCGCGGCTGGAATGTGTACCTTAAAGCCGTGCGCACCGAGCTGGGTGCCAGCCGCCAACTGCGCGAGTTGGCCATTTGCACCGTGGCTCTGCTCACTGGCGCGGCCTACGAATACCACCACCACGCCCCCGACTATCTGGCCGCTGGCGGCACGCAGGCGAATTTAGACGCGCTGCAAACAGCTATCCAACAGTATTTTGAAGAAAAATTGCCCAATGTCAGCGCCATACCGTCATATAGCGCTATAGAAAACGCAGTATTTCAATACGCTTCGCAAATGACTATTCACGTGAAAGTGAGCGATGCCGCGTTCGCCCAGATGCAAGCGCACTTTGACACCACCGAGCTGGTGGAAATCACCGCAGCCATTGCCAGCTACAACATGGTGGCGCGCTTTTTAGTGGCGCTGGGGGTGTCGCCTGAGCATTGAAATTGCAGGGGCGTGTGTTGCCAAAAGACCAAATTAAGACTATATTCAGTCCATGCAATACACCACCCACATTCAGCCTATTTCATACCTCAAAGCCAACGCCGCGCAAGTGCTGCGCGACTTGGCCATTGACCAAATGCCCATGGTGATCACACAAAACGGCCAAGCGGCGGCTGTGCTGCAAGACGTGCGCTCTTTTGAGCAAAATCAAGAAACCATGGCACTTTTGAAGATTTTGGCATTGGGCAACGCCCAAATTGAGCGTGGCCAATATGCCTCAGCTTCAGATGCCTTTAGCAAGCTGCGCCGCAGAAACGCGGCGCTTACAGCACAAGCGGCATGAAGCAATATTTGGTGATCCTCACCGAAGATGCGCAGGCGGATTTAGAAGAGCTCTACGACTATGTGGCTGCGCATGATGCGCCAGCCAAAGCCGATGCACTGCTAGACAAACTAGAGCATGTGCTGCAATCACTGGCTCAGCTTCCCGAGCGCGGCGCGGTCACCAAAGAGCTGCGCGATATTGGTATTCGGGAATACCGCGAGGTGTATTACAAGCCTTATCGCTTGATATACCGCGTTTTAGACAATACCGTAGCGGTGTATCTGGTAGTTGATGGCCGTCGAAACATGCAAACCCTACTCACGCGGCGTTTGCTGCGTGGCTAAGTTGCTTAAAACAGCTTCAATCTGCCTTTATCCCATTGTCTTTCACCACTTTGGCCCAAATTTCGGCCTGTTTGTCCATGAATACGCGGGCTACTTCGGGGGAGCCGCCGACGATGTCGATGCCTTGCAGGTCGAGCTTTTTGGCGATGTCGGCGTTTTTCAGTGCTTTGCTGACTTCTTCGTTCATGCGCTTGATGATCTCGGGTGGGGTTTTGGCGGGCGCTAAGATTGCCCACCACGCGGGGGCATCAAAGCCGCTGATACCGCTCTCGGCCATGGTCGGCACATTGGGCAAATCGGGGCTGCGCTTGCTGGTGGTCACGGCCAAGGGGCGCAGGCGCTTGCTGTCTATGTGCGGTTTGGTCACAAAAACAGAGGCAATTGACAGCGCCACATGCCCACCCACAGCATCGGTCATGAGCGGGCCGCCGCCTTTATAAGGAATGTGCTGCCATGGCAGGTCGTTGGATTTACCGATCAACTCCATGGCCAAATGGCCCAAAGAGCCGCTGCCAATGGTGCCATAGTTCACCGCTTTTTTAGCCTTGGCTGCGGCTACCACGTCTTTGAAGCTTTGGTATTCACTGCCCACGTGGGTGGCCAGCACCATGGGCGCAGTGCCTATCAGGCTGATGGCGGTAAGGTCGCGCTTAGAGTCAAAAGGCATGTTGGGAATCAGCGCGGGGTTCACGGCATGGGTGTCAAACACCACCGCGAAGGTGTAGCCGTCAGCTGGCGAAGCCGCCACTTGCGCCGCGCCAATAGAGCCAGACGCGCCGCCTTTGTTTTCCACAACCACCGACTGGCCTAGCTGGGCCTGCAAGGGCTGCGCCAAAATGCGCGCCACTTGGTCTACCGAGCCCCCAGGTGGGAAAACTGCAATTAATTTAATAGCTTGCTTGGTAGGCCACTCCTGCGCCAAAGCGCTGCTTGCACTGGCCAGCAAAACAAGTGCTGAGGTGAACAAAAAAGCAAGAGGTGTGCGGCGGTGCATGGTCATGGTTCTGGTCATGGTAATTTGCAAAAAGTGAAGTGGACTGTGCATCCATAGTAACGCCAAGCATTGTGTTTGGCCTCTGTAGTTTCACCTACAGAGTTTCACCTATACACGGCTTTTCTTAGACCCGCCTTTTTTAAGCCGCCAAGCCGTAGACGCGCTGTGCATTCCCGCCGAACACGGCCGCACGCTCAGGCACCGCCAAACCAGCCATGGCAGTTTGGCAAGCAGTCCACCATGCTGCGTAGCTGGTGGCAAGCTCCAGCACAGGCCAGTCGCTGCCCCACAGCAGGCGCCAGGCACCAAAGCTGGCTAGCAAATGGGCGATGTATGCTGCAGCCGCATCGGGCGCAGGCGCTGCTCCCGCCTCGGTGAGCAAGCCAGAGAGCTTGCAGCTGGCGGATGTTTCATGCGCCAAGCGCGCCATGTCGCCCGCCCAAGGCTGCCATTGCGCGGCGGCAATGGCAGGCTTTGCGCCATGGTCAATCACCACTTTGAGCTGTGGGTGCTGGCGGCACAGGCTGAGCAGGTGCGGCAGGTGCACGGGTTTGACCAAAGCATCCAACACCAAGCCAAGCGCTGCCATGGCCTCTAGCGCGGGCTGTACCGCTGGCTGCAAAATCCAATCAGGCTCAGCCAAGTCTTGCAGCATGGGGCGCAAGCCTTTGAGCCATGGATTGTGTGCCAAGCTTGCAATGCGCTGCACCGCGTTTGCGGCGGCCATGTCCACCCAACCCACCACTCCCAGCACGCAGGGGTTTGCATCAGCCAAGGCCAATAGATACTGCGTTTCAGCCTCGGTAGCTGCTGCTTGCACCAATACCCCGGCCGCCATGCCTGTGGACTGGGACACTGCTTGCCAGTCGGCCACGCCCACATCGCGGTAAATCAAACCCAACTGGGGCGTGAGCCACGCATAATCTGCGCGATTGAGCTGCCAGCAATGAAAATGCGCGTCAATTTGCATGCTGGCCTGAATGCTCTGCAATGTGCTATTTTTCAGCTAATCTGGCAAGGGCGCGCCTTGCGGCACTAAGTTTGCGCTTTGCAGCGCGTGCCAAAAGGCAGGGGGTATTGTGTGCTGCAGCATGGCCACGCCATCGTTCCACTGCGCCATGTTCTGCGCGCCCAACAGCACAATGTCTACGGCGGGGTGCGCCAGCGGGAACTGCAAAGCCGCCGCACGCAGCGGCACACCGTATGTGGCGCACACTGCCTCCACCATGGCCACGCGCTCTACCCAATGGGCTGGTGCGCTCTCATAATTGAAGCGCACAGCGCCTTGGGTGTTTGCGCCAGTGGCCAAAATTCCCGAGTTAAACGCGCCGCCAATGGCAACTCGCACACCGCGCTGTGTGCACAGTGGCAGCAGTTGAGGCAAGCCCGTGTGGTCAATCAATGTGTAACGTCCTGCTAGCAGTAAGCAGTCCAAATCGGCCTTGGCCAGCACATCTAGGCACACCTGCACATCGTTCACGCCTAGGCCAATGTGCGTGAGCAGGCCTTCTTTTTTCATGCGTTGCAGCTCTGGCAGCGCTTCATGAATCACTTGCTGCAAGACCTGCGGATAAGCAGCGCCATGCGTGACCACATCACAGTCGTGCACAAACACCGCGTCAAGGCGCGCCACACCCATGCGCTGCATGCTGTCCTCCACGCTGCGGCGCACGCCAGCGGCAGAAAAATCCCAATGCTGGGTAAAAGGTGGCGCATCCACAAAATTGTGCGGCGCAATGGGTGCCACAGCATCGGGCTTTAAGATGCGCCCCACCTTGGTTGACAGGCTGAAACTGCTGCGCGGCAAGCTGCGCAGCGCCCTGCCAAAGCGCCACTCACTCAGGCCATTGCCGTAGTGCGGGGCAGTGTCAAAGCTTTGGCAGCTGTCGGCCAGTGCGGCCAGCAACACGCCGTGGGCTGCGTCGTCGCTGAGCGATTCAAACAAATTGCCCAAGGGCGCGCCGCCCAAGCCTAGCCTGGGTGTGTGAGATGCAGAGGGAAAAATAGCCATGGCAATATTCTCAATCTTAAATTGTGCGTTTGCATGATTTTAAATGATAAACTTACTGACATGTTAGTCAAGCCTCAGCCTAAGACCAAACTAAGCATAGTCAAAGCCAGCAGCATGGCAGCAGCCGAGCCCGTGAGCCAGCGCGCGCTGGCCTACCAAGGCTTTACCCAGCAAATACTCAGCGGCGGCATCCAGCCCGGGCAGTTCATTTCCCAGCGCGAGCTGATGGCTTTGCTAGATATGCCGCTGGGCGCTGTGCGGGAGATGATTCCACGGCTAGAGGCGGGTGGCTTGGTGAAAACCGTGCCCCAGCGTGGCCTGCAAATTGCGCATGTAGACCTGAAATTGATTCGCAATGCCTTCCAAGTGCGCAGCATGGTTGAGCGCGAGGCCGTGCTGCATTTTGCGCAAACCGCCAGCGATGCTGAATTAGAAGCCATTGAACAGAGCCACCAGCACATACTAGAGCGCGCCAGCACCTCCAGTGCACAGGCAGATGCCAAGCTGCTCGACGATGCACAAGCCGTCGACTGGGGCTTGCATGACCGTATGGTGGATGCGCTGGGCAATGACATTGTGTCTGATCTATACCGCGTCAACAGCCTGCGCGTGCGCCTGATCAAGCTCGAGCACAGCGTGATCACCCCCGCCCGCTTGATTCCGGCCATGCAAGAGCATTTGCGCTTCATAGCCGCGCTGCGCCAGCGCAATGCCACGCTGGCTGTGCAGCTCCTGCACGCCCACATCCACAGCGCCCGCAGCCGCGTGATGGACGCGCCGCTAGAGCAGGTGCGCAGCGAATGGCCAAACGCCACGAGCCCAAGTCTGGCCACAAAACCCCCAAGGAGAAAAATTTGACCGCCGCCCTGCACCCCAATGGCCACAGCCACGATATCCATGGCCTGTGGCCAGCCCTTTTGATACCTGTGCTGGCGGACGGCGCGCTGGATACACGCCGCGCCATCGCCCATGCCCAGCGCATGCTAGCCGCTGGCTGCGATGGGGTCACACTTTTTGGCACCACAGGTGAGGGTCCAGCCTTCACCTTGGCCGAGCGCAAGGGTCTGCTAGAAGCCATGCTGGCCAACGGCATCATGCCCGACCAATGCTTGGTCACCAACACCGCCATGGCGCTGCAAGACAGTATTGAGATTGGCCGCCACGCCCGCCGCTTTGGTGTACACCGCCAAATGGTCATGCCGCCGTTTTACTTTAACCAGCCGCGAGATGCGGGCGTGTGCGAAGCCGTGTCCCAAGTCATCACAGGCATAGACGACCCGCAGCTTTTGCTCATGCTCTACCATTTTCCGGCTATGAGCACCTATGGCTTTTCGGATGCGGCAGTGGCACAGCTGGTCAAGCGCCATCCGGGCCAGGTGGTGGGCATCAAAGACAGTGCGGGTAGCCTAGAGCATGCGCTGGGCTTGGCCAAGGCTTTCCCGCAGTTGTGCATATTCACAGGCTCTGAAGGCCATGTGGGGCAAGTGATGGTGGCTGGCGGCTCCGGCAGCATCAATGGCCTGACAAATATCGCCCCCAAGCTCATGCGCCGCGTGGTCAGCGCGCCTGCTGCGGTGTCAGACGCTGATACGCAGTTAATCGCCTCACTGCTGGCTTTACTGAGCATCCGCCCGAATATGAATTTTGTATGCAGCTACAAAACCATGCTGGCCGAGCAGCTAGGCGACGATGCGTGGCTGAACGTGCGCGCGCCCCTGTGCCATTTAGATGCCGACGAAGACCAAGCCATTCGCCAAGCCTACCGCGCCATTGGCGCTGCGCTGGACAATATTTAACGCTTTTGCCACAACAGCTTTGGTTATACGCCTTCGCCCCAACACCTTGGCAAACACCGATAGCGCAGCCGCACCAGCCACGTAAAATCAACCCCTATTTCATCCATTTTTTCACCCCCTAGGAGACACCATGCAACACCCAATCATTCGCCGCAGCCTGATCGCAGGCGCGTCTGCCATTGCTTTATGCGCTGGCTTTGCCAATACAGCACTTGCACAAACCAAAGTGCCAATGCGCATCTCCACCCCCGCCGTGCCCGATGACTGGCACGCCAAAATGTGGACCGTATTCAAAGAGAACCTAGAAAAAAGCGCCCCCGGCGAGTTTGATGTGCAGATCAATCTGAATGCTTCGCTGTTTAAGCAAGGCACAGAGCCAGCAGCCATGGCGCGCGGCAATTTAGAGCTGTCCACTATCTCGGCCTTTGACATTGCAAAATTAGTGCCCGAGTTTTCCATCTTCACCGCTGGCTACATTGTGCAAGACCCTGCGCACCAGCAAAAGGTGTTCAACGGCCCCATAGGCGCAGAGCTGTTCAAAACCGTGTCTGAGAAAATGGACGTGACCGTGCTGTCCACCGTCTACCTAGGCACACGCCAAGTGAACCTGCGCGAAGCGCGCAATGTGCGTACACCTGCAGACCTCAAGGGTATCAAGCTGCGCATGCCAGGCTCTAAAGAATGGCTGTTTTTAGGTGAAGCACTGGGCGCTACCGCTACGCCGCTGGCTTTTGGCGAGGTGTATTTGGCCCTCAAAACTGGCACGATTGATGGCCAAGACAACCCACTGCCCACCGTGCGTGCCGCTAAGTTTTTTGAAGTGACCAAACAACTGGTGATGACCAGCCACTTGGTGGACGGCATATTCTTGTCGCTGAGCAACAAAACGTGGAATGCACTGAGCGCCACGCAAAAGCAAAAAGTCAAAGCCGCCGCCGATGCAGCGGCCCAATACAACAACACCAACCGTATCGCCGAAGAAGGCCAGATTGTGGATTACCTCAAAGCACAAGGCTTGCAGGTAAGCACCCCCGATTTGAACGCTTTCCGCGCCAGCGTGCAAAAAGCCTACGGCAGCTCCGAATACGCCAAGACATGGCCTGCTGGCATGCTTGACCGCATCAACGCCACCAAGTAAGCCTGCGCACCCCACCCCTTCATGCGCGCCAAGCTACAGCACTTGGCCAATGCCATCGGCGTTGGCCTTTTTGTCACGCTTTTTGGCGTGTTCTTAGTCCAAATCATCGCCCGCTTTTTCTTCAATAAGCCACTGCCTTGGACCGATGAAATGGCTGTCATCCTGTATGTGTGGGTGATTTTGTGGGCCTGCGCCACCATGGTGCCAGCCAAAGACCATGTCGTGTTTGATTTGCTTTACAACGCCCTGCCCGCTCACGCCAAGCGCGGCTTTGCCCTGCTAGGCGCAGTGCTGATTGGCGGCCTAGCCGCTTACGCCCTGCCCGGCAGCTGGGACTATGTGCAATTCATGAAGCGCGAGGGCACGCCCGTGCTGGGCATTCCATTTAACTGGGTGTTCATGCCCTTTGTGCTCTTGCTACTGGCCTTGGTGCTCAAAGGCTTGGCCACGGTTGTGCGCCTCATCCGAGGGCAGGCACTGTGACCACCGGTTTATGGGTATTGATTGCCGTGCTCACGCTGGGCATGCTGTTGCGTGCGCCCATCGGTTTTAGCATGATCGCCAGTGGCATTGCCTACTTGGCTTTCAAGCGCCAAGACATGGGGCTGGCCGCTGAACAAATCCTCAATGGCATGTACAACAGCTATGTACTGCTGGCCGTACCCCTGTTTATTTTGGCGGCTAATTTAATGAATGCGGGCACGGTGAGCGAGCGGATATTTGACTTTTGCCGCATCTTGGTGGGGCGCATGCGCGGTGGGCTGGCGCAGGTGGATATTTTGGTAAGTGTGGTGTTCAGCGGCATGAGCGGCAGTGCCATTGCCGATGCAGCGGGCCCGGGTCTAGTCACCATCAAGCAGATGCTGAAAAAGCCCGAATACAGCCCCGGCTTTGCAGGCGCTATTGTGGTGGCCAGCGCCACCATCGGGCCGATTATTCCGCCGTCAATTCCCATGGTGATTTATGCGCTGGTGTCGGGCACATCGGTGGGGGCTTTGTTTTTGGGTGGCGTGATTCCTGGCCTGCTGATGGCTGGGGTGCTGATGGTGGCCGTGCATATCATCGCCACCAAGCGCAATATGCCGCGTGATGAACCCATCCCTTGGCGCGACTACCCTGAAATTTTGTGGCGCGGAGCGCTGCCTTTGTCGCTGCCTATTGTGTTGCTCACTGGCATTTACAGCGGCGCGTTTACGCCCACTGAGGCTGCCGCTGTAGCGGCTTTGCATGCGCTGGTTTTGTCTGGCGTGGTGTACCGCGCTTTGAGCTGGCGCGCGCTGTATGGCGTGTTTTTAGATTCAACCCGCTCCAGCGCGGTCATCACCATCATCATTGCAGGGGCGTATTTGCTTAACTACGTTTTCACTGCCGAGGGCGTGCCGCAGGCGCTGGCCGCGTGGGTGCAAAGTTTGCAGCTGTCGCAGTGGCAGTTTTTGCTTTTGGTGAATGTGATATTTTTAATTTTG
Organism: Polaromonas sp.; assembly: GCA_043728315.1. GTDB lineage: Bacteria > Pseudomonadota > Gammaproteobacteria > Burkholderiales > Burkholderiaceae_C > JAAFIP01. The sequence goes on from JAYTMT010000186.1 coordinate 12,247, forward strand.
GGCTGCTTTTTAGACACCTCGGTGATGCTGCTGGTGTTTGTGCCCATGCTCTTGCCAGCCGCCAAATTATTGGGCATTGACTTGGTGCATTTTGGTGTGGTGGTCATCATCAACATGATGATCGGTCTGATCACGCCGCCCTTTGGCATGCTGCTGTTTGTGACCAATGCGCTCACGGGTATTCCCATTAAAGACATGCTGCGCGAAGGCTGGTTGTTCTTGGTGATGCTGGTGCTTTTGCTGCTGGTGATCACGCTGTTTCCGCAGGTGGTGCTGTGGCTGCCGCAGTCTATGGGGTATGGGTTGAAATAGACTGAATTCGGGCATTAATGTGGCATTAATGCGGGGGCATTTTTTGAACGCAGAGGACGCGAAGGTTTCGCAAAGGGCGCAGAAAGAATACCGAAATGAATACAAAAAATACTACGCCTATTTTTGTTGCTACTGTTGTTTGTGTTGCTAGTTGGAATGCGGATTTGACTTCTCGTGTGGCTCGGCCACTGGCTGTCGGCGAGACTGTTTATTCGCACGGCTTTGCCGTAACGCCCGGGGGAAAGGGCTCTAATGCGGCTGTGGCGGCTGCGCGCATGGGTGCTGCGGTGTCGCTGGTGGCGCGGATTGGGGATGATGCGTTTGGGCAAATGGCTACTGCGCTTTGGAGCGATGAAGGCATTGACACCGCGCATGTGGCGCGTGCGGCGGGCGAGGCCAGTGGGGTGGCGCAGATACTGGTGTACGACAGTGGCGACAACAGTATTGCAGTGAGTGCTGGAGCAAATGCGGGCTTGGATACCGCGCATGCAATTGCCGCACAAACTAGCATTGCCAACGCGCGCGTGGTGCTTGCATCCAACGAAGTGCCCAGCGCAGTGGCTCTAGCCGCATTCACCATGGCGCGGGCGTATCGCGTGACAACCGTGCTCAATCCAGCGCCTGCCGCACCCTTTAACGCCGACCTGCGCCAATTGCTTAGCCTGTGCGATGTGCTCACGCCCAACGAAGGCGAGCTACTGGCCTTGGCTGCATCTGCTGCATCTGCTGGGACGCAACAAGCAAGCAGCAGCATAGCAGCGCCTCACCCAGACGATTTATCCAAGGCCGCGCACAGCGTATTGGCCATGGGCGTGAAGGCCATCATCGTCACTTTAGGCGCAAACGGTTGCGCGCTTTACCGAAACGGCCATCCACCCCTGCGCATGGCGGGCTGGCCTGTAACCGTGGTAGATACTGTGGGCGCTGGCGACACGCTCACTGGTGCGTTGGCAGCATGTTTGGCCAGCGGCATGCCGCTGGATCGCGCGGCGGTGTATGCCAACGCAGCTGCAGCTTTGTCTGTTACGGGCGCTGGCGCATTAGGCGGCATGCCCAGTTTTGAGCAGGTTGAGGCAATGCTGCTTGGGTAGCCGCCAAAAACACAGCGTTAAAGGCATAGGGCTGGTTTAGCCTAACTTAGCCTAACTTAGCCTAACTTAGCCCAAGTCTAGCCCCGACTGGTTCACCACCACACCGGGGGCGCCCTGCTCTAGCTTGGTGCGCATCTCTGGGGGGATCGGCGTCTTTTGGTAAGTCTTGGCATCCACCACCACATAGACGATCTCCTCATCGGCCAGATGCCGCATCGCTGACTGCTCATAAAAAGTAAACTGCATGGTAAATGAGGTATTGCCCATGTGTTTGGCAGCAACGCGTATGCACACCACATCGTCAAAGCGCGCAGGAGCCTTCCACTCAATCAGCATTTTCACCACTTGGGTGTCGATGCCGCGGTCTAGCAACTCTTTGTAGCTCCCAAACAGCAGCCGAAAATACTCAGTCACCGCCAAGTCAGCATAGTCGGCATAGCGCGCATTGAACACCACATGCTGTGCATCACATTCGCCATAGCGGACACGCAAAAGAAACTGGAAATCCTTGCTCATTTTTACTCTTTCATTCAACGTTTTTGCAGCACCGCGATAAGCTCAAAACTGGGATCCATGGCGATATCTGCGGGCGAAATAAATCCCAATTGGTTCCACTGGATGGGTAACCCCGCCTCCTCGTAGCACATGGCCACATACTCTGAGCAAATGAACTCCTTGTCTGGTGCGATTTTGCTCAGTTGCTTGCGCGTGAAGGGTAATTTGGCAGCCACGATGCGCGCAGCGATCTTGGCGATTTCGTCTTTGTCATAGGGATAACCAAACTGGTCAATCGCATACTGCGTAAGTTTGGTGCGGGCTGTCTCGCTCACTACACTGCCAAAATTCGCGTGGCGCGCAACGACTATGCCGCCCGGGTACGGACTGCCGTCATTGGCGTAATTTTCAAGGTATTTAGACAGGCGCACGCATCGAACACCTACAGGCTCAACGCTTTCCAGCAAGAGCACGCGGTCAATCTCGTCCAATCGCAACACAAGGGCCGCGTGCGACCACACACTGTCAGTTGCCGCTTGCAGCATAGACGAGAAAATGCCAGTGCCCGAGCACAACACAATATCACCCGTCAATAGCTCGCTGCGCACAACAGAGTGGTAATCCTTCACCGCGTTACGCGGAAATACATCTCGCTTGAGCATCATGGTTTATCCTTTACAGTTAGGCAGATACCAACACCCGCTGTCGCCACCATCAAGTCGAAACTCTGCGCTGCGCGGCGCTAGCGCGCGTCCGTTGGAACGGCAATTTAGAAGGTATTGCTGTAAGACGCTCTGCCAACCAGACTTTGATAACAGACTGGCGGGTAACGCCTAGTTTGCTAGCCTCACGATCGAGCGAGTCAATCATCCAAGTTGGAAAATCAACATTCACCCTTCTTTGCGTTTGCAGCACGCGCTTGGCTTTGGATACATCCAAAGAAGCCGTGAGATCAATACCGTCTTCAAACTGCTGGTCGAATTTTTTAGCTTTCATAAAGTGCCACCTCTTCTGTGCGTGCGCGCCGAACGGATATCAAACGAATATTGACGCCGCGATACGTAATGACTGCCGACCAATGCTTGTCGTCGACAAGCCCAATCACCAAAAATCTCGGCTCGTCCTCGGTTTTAGCTGGAATCTCCAGCAGCATCGGATCATTCCAGAGACCCTGAGCTTGCTCGAAATCAATGCCATTCTTAGTGCGTTTAGATTCGCTTTTAATGTGATCAAACTCAAATACAAGCATGGTATAAAAATTATACCTTAATTGGTGTTTATTTTTACAAACATGACCGCCCAACACCCAAGTCCGGTTGCGCTCGGCCAAAAATCAAGCGTAGCAGTCTGGGGTATCCCAAAGCGCGAGACTTAAGGGTATCGCAAAAAGATATTTGCATTGGGCTACCTTGGCACCAAATGCCGGGCTCGTCCAACAAACGGTTCAGATCGCGGCTTTGCACGATCTAAGCTTAATCGTTAGGCAGTTTGGGGCCAATTGATTTGAACTTTTCGACTGCTAGCAAGGCAGTCTCGCAGGTACAAATTAATAAGGCTTTGATACGGCATACCTGCCTCATCTGCCATGCCTTTGAAATACTGCACAACGTCTTCTGACAGACGCATGGTGACAGGCTTTTTTAGCTTGGAGGCGTATGGGTTTTTGCGGGACTTCAGCTTGACGAGGTCGTATTCTGCTTTCATGTTGATCCACCTTGATAGAACGCGCTTTCACGTTTGCTTGCTTTGCGTGCCGAAATAATGCGAATTGTTGCACCTTGCGCGCGTTCGCAATGACAAACTATGAGAAGCTTGGCAAGCGAGCTCATGCCCAGCATCAGGAATCGTTCTTCTTCCTCAGAATGTTCATCGTCGAAAAACTGAACGCCAAACTCGTCGTAGAAGGTCGATTTCGCCTCTTCAAAAGATACGTGATGCTTTTTGAGATTTGCAGACGCTTTAGCCTCATCCCATTCAAAATTTATCATACATACATTGTACGTATGCTTTTTTACAAGTCAAGTCCTCTGGCTGCTCTTGCAGCACGTATTGCCCAAGGGGTTTAGACGGGCACGCAATTTTGGTTTCCTTCACCCCAACAGCAAACGGCTGATTGCATTGCTCAGGTTGTTGGTGTTCAAGCGCCCCAACACAGCGCCAAAACAATCGACTGACGCAGTTGCCACGGCGCGTGCGCAGTGGCAATGCACGTGCTGCGGCGGGCTGATGCTGGTAGTGCGCAGGCGGATTTTGCCCTCTATTGACACCTTGCCGAGTAAACAACGCGAGGCAAATTCACCCCAGTAACTGGCACCGCACCGTCAGCACACCAATGCCTATCGGGTGTTGTGGTCGCGTTCGGCCAAAAACACC
>JAYTMT010000187.1:0-17252 GCA_043728315.1 Polaromonas sp.
CGCAATCAAAGCGCAAGCGGCCGCCACATGCCAGCCCAGCGGCTCGGCCTGCGCGAAGCCCCAAGCCAAGGCTACCAAGGGCACCACATAGGTGCATGATGATGCGCGTACTGCGCCCCAGCGGGCAATCAACCAGTTGTAGCCCGTAACAGCCACCACCGACAAAATGGCCAAGCCCAGCAGCAAGAGCATGGGAAGCCAGACTGCGTGGCTGCGAAAACTAGGCGTATCGGCATGCAGCGTAAGCACACATAGCATTACAAAGCCCATCACCTGAAAGCTCAATGCGGTGACATGCAGCGCATTGAGCTTGGCCAGATGGCGGCGGTAATGCTGTGCGGCCAGCCCCCAGCAGGCTGTGGCCAATAGCGCAGCGGCTAAAGCAGCGCCAGTAATTGGCAATAAGGCCTCACCTGAAGCAAGACCAGCCGCAGCGCCCGTGTAATCACCCGTTTCAGCACCAGCAAAAGAACCGCCCCAGCGCAGCGCCAATGGCATGAGGAGCAGCGCGCCAAGCACATAGCGCCCAGCCACCACCTGCACTACTGACTAATCAATCAAGCACTGCTTAACTGCCACAAAGGTGCTGCCCCACAGCAACACCACCACACTGAATATTACTAAATCAATAGCAATATATGACCTTTTGACCCTGACATTCATAGTATTTTCTCAAAAAAATGGCCCAGCGTATTCCACTGAGCCACTGCTGAGAAAAATCGTGGTGGCTCAGGTGATCGGTAGTCGCAGCGCTGCGGGCTGCGGCGCTAGCGGCGGTTTTTGTAGCTGACAAATTTTGGCCATCACTTACCCCTTTATGCCCTAACCCTGCGCTGCCACGCGCTCGGCCTTGCTGTGCAGTTTGTTCAGGGCACTCAAATAGGCCTTGGCTGATGCCACCACGATGTCGGGATCCGCGCCCACGCCGTTGACCACGCGGCCTGAGCTTTGCAAACGCACCGTCACTTCCCCTTGGCTCTCTGTGGATCCGCTTATGGCGTTCACAGAATAGAGCACCATCTCTGCGCCGCTTTTGGCATGCGTTTCGATGGCCTTAAGGGATGCGTCGACGGGGCCGTTGCCGTCCGAACTGCCTTTGACTTCTTTGCCCGCCACAGTGAACACCACGCTGGCCTGGGGGCGCTCGCCGGTTTCGCTGTGCTGAGCCAAGGAGACAAATCCATAGTGTTCGTTGTCATGGGTGACCGACTCGTCGCTCACCAATGCTAAGATGTCTTCGTCAAAAATCTCAGATTTTTTGTCTGCCAATTCTTTGAATTTGGCAAACGCGGTATTCGCGTCGGCTTCCGATTCCAACACCACACCTAAGTCTTGCAAGCGCTGCTTGAAAGCGTTGCGTCCGCTGAGCTTGCCCAGCACAATTTTGTTGGTCGTCCACCCAATGTCTTCGGCGCGCATGATCTCGTAGGTGTCGCGGTTTTTCAGGACGCCGTCTTGGTGGATGCCGCTGGCGTGGGCAAAGGCATTCGCGCCCACCACGGCCTTGTTAGGCTGCACCACAAAGCCCGTGGTTTGGCTGACCATGCGCGAAGCGGCCAAAATTTGCGTAGTGTCGATGCCCATGACCAAGTTGAAATAGTCTTTGCGCGTTTTTACCGCCATCACTATTTCTTCTAAGCTGCAATTGCCAGCCCGCTCGCCCAAGCCATTGATGGTGCATTCCACTTGGCGCGCCCCGCCAATTTTCACACCCGCCAAGCTGTTGGCCACGGCCATGCCCAAATCATTGTGGCAATGCACGCTCCACACCGCCTTGTCAGAATTGGGAATGCGCTCGCGCAAAGTTTTAATAAAATTGCCGTAGAGTTCAGGAATGGCATAGCCCACAGTGTCAGGAATGTTGAGCGTTGTAGCGCCTTCTTTGATCACGGCCTCTAACACGCGGCACAAAAAGTCCACATTGCTGCGGTAGCCATCTTCGGGGCTAAATTCCACATCATCGACCAAGTTTTTAGCAAAGCGCACCGATTGCTTGGCCTGCTCGAATACTTGGTCAGGCGTCATGCGCAACTTGGTTTCCATGTGCAAGGGCGATGTGGCAATGAAGGTGTGGATGCGCCCCCTTTGCGCGCCCTTCAAAGCTTCTCCAGCACGCGCAATGTCGCGGTCATTCGCCCGAGAGAGCCCGCAAATGATCGAGTCTTTGATCGTATTGGCAATCGCCTGCACACACTCAAAATCCCCATTGGAGCTAGCCGGAAAGCCCGCCTCAATCACATCGACCTTCAAGCGCTCTAACTGGCGCGCGATACGCAGCTTTTCATCTTTAGTCATAGAAGCGCCTGGCGACTGCTCGCCGTCGCGCAAGGTGGTGTCAAAAATGATCAATTTTTCTGGTGCGGCGATATCTTGAACTGCTGTGGCATCGGTCATGTTGAACTCCTAAATGAGGTAAAAAAATGAAAAGTGGATGGACAAAGAAAAAGGCCCGTTGGGTTGAGCAACGGGCCTTAAGAGGGGGTGAACGCGCGCGTTACCAACTCCGCCCGGGGGGCAGTAGTAGTAGGGCGATTGAAATTCGGTTCATGGTGGTGAATATAGCATAAAAATTCTGGCTACGGCTTTTATTATTTTTCTTATCCTGTCTGCGCATTTGATCTGAGCAAATCCCTATTCGCACCAAGCCAAGATACCTGCGAACTAACCGAAACTCCCAACTTTGTATTAACTAGGAAATCTAATGAACTTAACAAAAGCACGCGAGAAATTTTTACTCCATTGCAAATCGGCAGTTAGTTTATCGCACTACAGCTTGAAAGCCTATGGCAGCGACTTAGCAGACGCTGAGCAATTTTTAGGCGGCAGTAAGCAACTAACGAGCCTTAGCAAAGACCAGCTTCGACAATACATTCGCTATTTGCGAGAACAACGACTACTTAAAGAATCCACCATCAAGCGCCGTATGGCAAGCCTAAAATTATTGATGAAATGGGCAATAGAAGAAAAAGTAATTTCTCAAAACCCTTTCGACTCACTCAACGAGCGAATTCGGTTGCCTGGACGATTGCCAAAAGCCTTGGATCGAGGTGACCAAAAAGCGTTACGCAAAGCCATCGCCACACTACGACAAAGCGACGATTTTGACACCGTTCGCATCAAAACGGCAGTCCATTTATTGCTCGACACGGGGATACGAGTAGGCGAACTAGTTGCCATTGAGCTTGCAGACGTGTCGCTAACCAGTGACCATTTGCTGATACACGGAAAAGGGAATCGGCAGCGCTTAGCCTACCTCCTGCAAAAACCGTTGTATCAAAAAATGGAGCAATATATATCCAAGCGTATGCTTCTATCTAACGCTTGCGACATGCTGTTCGTCTCAAGCAATGGCAAAGCCATATCAACGCCCTGCGTGCGTACAGGATTACACCAATTAGCAAAAAAAGCCGGCATTTCCAAACGCATCACTCCCCACATGCTGCGCCACACCTGCGCCACCCAATGGCTAGAGTCAGGCCTAGATATTCGCTATGTGCAAAAGCTACTCGGCCATCAAAGCATATCGACCACTGAACTGTACACACACGTGTCGGATTTTGGATTGCGGGAGGCGTTGGCTAGGGCGAATGGGGGTGGGAATCGATAACTAGGAATTATCATGACGAAAGCATGGGTGTTAGGCCTGCATATTGGACATGACAGAAGTGCCGCAATCATTCTCAACGGCCAGCTAGTTGGTCACATTGCTCAAGAGCGGCTGGACAGGATCAAGCACTCGAACAGCGCCAATCTTCCTCTGTCTTCGATCAATGCGTTGATCAAACAACTTAATCTCAGCAAGTCAGACCTAATCGCCATAGGTATTTCCTACACGAACGTAGAGATCGCCAGAGTTATAGATCAACTTGGAGACGAGATACGGGAGAGCCTGGATCTGCGTGACATCCCTGTGCTGGGTTGCTCCCACCATCAAGCACACGCACTATCCACTTATCACACTTCGCCTTTCGATCGATGCCTGATATTGGTCGCTGACGGAGCCGGTGACGTCGTCGGCGACTGTCTAGAAGCCGAAAGCCTTTACCTTGGCGAGAGCGGCGCCCTCCAATTGCTGACGCAGCGGCTCCAGGAGTTCCCCAGTACAAGAATTGACCGACGCAATAGTTTCAACCCGGCTTACATGTCTGATTGGGATGCCCGGAAGACCATTAGCCTAGGCAGGAAGTATGAGCAACTCACCTACATGATCGGCTTTGGCCACGGCGAAGCTGGAAAAGCAATGGGACTTTCGTCCTACGGCAAGCCGCTTTTCAATCCAGACTTCCCGGCGTTTAACGGACTCGACTTTCAACTTACATATGGCCACTGGCTGGGAGAAATCGACGAGTACAGATTAAAACTAGGTCTACCTTGGCATCGGTTTATTTGTTTGCATGGGGCGCAAATAGCTGCTCTGGCTCAATATGCAATTGAATCGCTCGTGCTACAGGCCGTCGAGAACGCTGTTTCTGTGTACGGTGAAACCCGACTGGCAGTTGCTGGTGGGCTTTTTCTCAACTGTCTGATGAATCACAGAATCTTGGAGCGCACAAGGGTATCCCAGCTTCATGTTATTCCGGCGGCGGGCGATGATGGGCAAGCGATCGGGGCTGCATTTCATGCGTGGAACTTGGTCGCCGGGTCTGCCTCGCAAACAAAAGAAATTGCTTATCTCGGCCTTTCTTATGGTGTTGACGCCATAAGCGAACGACTGAAACACTTTCAATTACCCTATCATCGTTTACCTCGTGAGATGCTAGTTGCTAGGGTTGCTAGGGACCTGGCAGACGGGAAAACTGTGGCATTGCTCATTGGTCGTTCTGAAAGTGGGCCCCGCGCCCTTTGTCATAGAAGTTTGCTCGCCCATCCCGGATATTCGGAAATCAAAGATGACCTGAATCGCCTGAAAGGTCGCGAGTCATTTCGTCCCTTTGCGCCAGTGGTCACCGTGGAAGACCAGTTTCGCTACTTTGATCTGAAACACTCGTCCATTCATATGCTCTTCGCGTGCAATGTTCGACCCGAGTTTAGGAATTTATTGCCTGGCATCACGCATGTAGATGGGACAGCCCGGGTTCAAGCTGTCTCAGAAAACCAGCATCCTTTCATGCACAAGCTACTGAGAGCCTTCGAGTGCTTTTCCGGGTTTCCTATTTTAATCAATACATCCTTCAATCTGGCAGGTGAGCCGCTGGTAGAGTCTCCTCACGATGCCATCGTGACCTATCTTGCCTCGTCGATAGACGTGCTGGTCATGGAGGATTTTTACGTGAATTCCAAGGAATCGCTAAAGCCTAGAAAACCGGCATGAAGTAACCAGGAATATTGTTGGTTGAGGGATACCTGAGTTGAAGGTGCCCGCGAGTGCCAAGCGGTATGAACGGCAAGCCTTTCGTCGCGGACTCTACCATTCCCACTGACATCGGGCGCCTAAATCTTTCGTTATCGTAAGCACTCAAGGTGAAAAGCTGAGAGATAGCTGAAGACTCTCCGCCATAGGTGGCATAGGCTCGTATGATATTGCTGACCGCATAGATGTTGGGATAACAACCGTCAAATGCACCCATAAAGGTCAAACCCCGCAATCGCAGCGTTTCCAGGCAACTGCTGAAGTGCACGCGAGCCTTTTCATTCATAGCATGCCCGTTACATTCCGTGATCCCTAACAAGTTGTGAAAAGCCCAATCGAATAGTCCATTCCCATACCTGCTTGAATCTTCAAGACCTCGTCTGGCCCAAGCTGAAGACTTTACGTTTCGCGAGTCAACATCGATATCCACAAGAATACTTAAGGTTGCCAATAGCAATTCGCATCGCATTATAGAATCCGAGAACTGATTCTCGAACGCCTCCTCGAATAGCCGCTCTGCGGCTTCCAGCGATTGTCCCCACTCATCAGCGCCGGTCGCATACAGAGTGTTAACGACAATCGTAGTCAGCTTCGCATAGGTCACCAACCGGCGCACGCCTCCCTCCTGGGCTGAAATCAGTGCAGCGCCGGCAAACCGACGCGCAATATCCGCACCGCTATACAGTTCAACGACACTACGGGTGATGAGATGGCAGGTGCGTAGCCGCCTGTCCCCAGAGGCCGTCATGGCTTGCTCCGCGAGAAGCCCATAAAAGTCAGACATTTTTCTGTGATTGACTTTGCGATAGTACTCTTGCAACCGGTCATACAAATCGAATTGCAAGGCAAGATCAGCACTAGCGGTTTGAACCAGATCCGCTTCGATTTCGAGCATCTCCTTTAGTGCCAAGGCAGTCCGACCCATGTTCTGCAAGGCATGGGCACGCAACTGACGGATTTTCAACTGGGCTGCTCGGCGCTCAGGCCCACCCCGCGCCCATTTAGTCAACAATGCCGTCGCGCGATCGCACGCATCTACGCCCACAGCAATAGGGAAATTATGAACCCCCATGTACGCGAGCGACAAGCAGGCCCCAATCAGACGCTCCAAGGCCTCGCCCCTTTTGCTGGCCATGGAAACAATTGGTTCCAGAAAAGGGAAATAACTCTTGTCAATTTCCTCTGAACTGAAGTTGGTTATCGCGGCGAGTCGCGTCCATATTTCTTCAAGCAATGGCCATGCGTCGTTAAAACGTCCGGCGATGTACAACAATTCGCCATGGTCAAAATTAGGCAACTTCTTGCAAACCATTGGGTGATTCAGCATGGCATCGGCAACGCTCGCGCCCGGACCACTGCTTCGTACCCATCGGCGTATATGAAGGAATAAGTTTTCATGGGCAAACGAGCGCCGTCCGCGATCGTCTGTGATGATGAATCTTCGCTGCTCCAAGATCTCCCAAATGCTGATATCGTCCAAGCCATCCAAGAGGAGCCTACTGATCGCATCGTCAATATCCTGCCCAAAGAAGGAGAGCATACCTAGTAGTTGAGCCGCCAATGCTCCAAAGGGGGCATCCCATAACGCAGCCAGACGCGCCTCATGCAGAGCGATCACCGTTGGTGGAAGAGCGTCTGAACGATACAACAGCTCGGGCTGTAACAAGCTAACTGTGCGCCGCTGGACAATGTCAACAATTCGACGATCAAGTAGGTGTTGGATGACCTCAACAATCACATAAGGCGTGCATTCGCTGAGTCGGACAATCTGCATTATTGCGGACTCAGGTGCGTCAAGCAAGATGGCTTTGACCAAATTCTCGGCATCGTTTGATGATAGCGGGCCGACCGTTCTAGTCATCAACGTGCTTCGGACCTTGTTTGACATATGACCGAGGAAGGACAGATAGTCCGTGCTGGTGACGGTTCCGTCGTCACGGCCGGTGAGAATTAAATAAACCGATTTGCCAACTACTAACTCGTCATTCACTACCTTGTGCAAGACGGCCAACACGTCTGCGCTGGCATTATGAAGATCCTCAATGACGATGATAGTGTCCGCTTGACTAGCTGTCACGTGAAGGAAGGCTTCTAGCCGTTGCGCGAATGTACCCGGCAGAAGAGCTTTCGCATTGCCATATAGGGTAACGAGCAGTTCATCCAATTTGTCGTTACTGATCGACAAAGGAATTCTGATCGTTCCCGTCCGAAATCGCGTGCCTTCGAACGGTCGCAACGCTTCGCGCAGAATACGGGTCTTTCCGACACCTGCTGGACCAGCTAACCAGACAACGCGTTGAGATCCTCCGTTTGCAAGGAGATTGTAGATCTCTTGCCTAATACGTTCGTGAATCACACCCAGCATGGGCGAATCGAACGTCAGATCCAGTCTCGGCTTTGCGGCGACTATGGAGTAGATGTGACCATTCACGTTTATGCCGAGCCGTAATGGCCGTACCTCACCAGAGTCCGCTGGCGAATATCCTAGGCGGAAAGCTCGAAATCCTGAAACATCGAGAATGTTTTCAATCTCTGGCGTGGGATTGTCATCGATCCAATTGATATCTGACGTCAACCGGACACCTGTTAACAAGGGCTGTTCCGAGAAGTTTCGAACGCTGATGTACACATCAAATCCAAAATTGGCACTACGATCCAGAACGGCGCGCGTCTCTACCTGATGTTCAATAATCAAATCGTCGTGGCCTGCCTCGATCATGGTTTTTGTAGGAAGGTCTATCCCATGCCGGGCACAATATTCGGTCAGATCCGCCATAACGAGTGAGCGCGCTAGCAACCACCTATCAGCAAGAAGGAACTGCGCTCCCGAATGCCTCCACGCTTCTTGAGCCAAATACTGCAAATAGGGCGTAATAGTGGCATTAGTGGCCAAGATATAGATATCTGGAGAATCAGAAAGCGACTGGATCTGATCGACAAGAAACCCTTCAGACAAACGCTCACCTGTCGTTCCCTTGACCTCGACATGTATGCGTAATTGGCTCTTCCCCAAAGGAATGGATATTCGGTGGCCAAGCACTTCAATATCGCGATTGGAGGTGATGACGATGTCACGACCCTGGTCGTGAACTCGTGATGTCTGGCTACACCGCACCTGGCCGTCAAAAGTGGCAATGGTTCGCCGCAGGCACTCGAAAACCAGATCCTCAAATGCACTCGCGTGTTCTTTGACAATAGACCACGAAATCACATTGGGAGATTTTCCTTCAATTTTGGTCGGTCCAGGCACGGTATTTGCTCATGATAATTCCTAGTTATCGATTAATTAACTACACGAAGCTAATTTAGCATTTATTGGACAGAGAAACGATGCGATTATTTTTGTTTCTAAGAAATTTTTGATCTTATAAAATACATCTCAGTACTAGATGTTCAAGCATCTCGAACAGTAAATTGAGTACAGCGTTGATACATAATTATGTCATTTTAGTGGTCTCATGAAAAATATTTACTATAAAATAAAGAGCTAATTATGACCATATGATGCTGACATTTTCACTGTTTTCTCCATAAAAATGATCGCAAGCCATAAACACTAAAACCGCTACACAATCAGCCGCGACCGCGCCATTGCGCTGACTGTTTGGCATCCATAGGGGCGGCACTCTAGATGCCAAACAGTCAGCGCAATGGCGCGATCGCAACTAACCATCGGCAGAAACTTTAGAGCGAAAAAACCTAGCGCTTTGCCAAAGCAGCCTTGGTGATAGCCGACAAAGTCCCCCGCGTAGAAATCACCTCTGCATCAATCGGTATCTCTATCAACGTGCCAGTCTCGCAAGCCATGGCGCGCAGAAATGCCGCTTCAAAATCCGCCGTTTTCTCCACTTTTTCAGCCGCATAGCCATAGGCCCGCGCCAGCGCGCAAAAGTCTGGGTTCACAAGGCCTGAGCCGCTCACGCGCTCGGGGTATTCGCGCTCTTGGTGCATGCGGATGGTGCCGTAGGTGCCGTTGTTAAGCAGCACGATGATGCTTTTTGCGCCGTGTTGGCGGGCGGTGGCCAGCTCTTGGCCGTTCATCAAAAAGTCGCCATCGCCCGCGATGGTGAAGGCCACGCGACCCGTGGTGATGTTGGCGGCTATGCCTGCGGGCACGCCGTAGCCCATGGAGCCATTGGTGGGTGCGAGCTGGGTTTTAAAACCCTTGGCCAAGCCGTGGTGCTTGAAAAAGCGGTGTACCCAGCTGGCAAAATTGCCTGCGCCGTTGGTGAGCACGGCATCATCTGGCAGATGCTTTTTCAGCACGGCCACGATGGCAGGCATGTCAATGGGGCCGGGCAAGGCTTGTGGCACTAAATTCGCAGCATAATTGGCTGATGTCATCGTGATATGGTCATTCCATGCTACGTTTACAGGAGCGGTTAACACTTCTAGGCTGCGCGCGGCTGCGTTCATGGTGGCGCATATGGCCAAGTCGGCTTGGTATACGCGGCCCAGCTCCTGCGGGTCGGCGTGGATATGCACCAGCTTTTGCACGCTGCGCGGCGCTTGCAAGAGCGTGTAGCCGCCCGTGGTCATCTCGCCCAAGCGCGGGCCTATGGCTATCACCAAGTCTGACTCGCGCACGGCTTTGGCCAGCGCGGGGTTGATGCCAATGCCTACATCGCCCGCGTACAGCGGGTGGTGGTTGTCAAAGGTGTCTTGGAATCGAAATGCATTGACCACGGGAAGCTGCCAGTTTTCGGCAAAGCGCTGCAAGGCTTGTGCAGACTGCGCTGTCCAGCCGCCCCCGCCTGCTATGACAATTGGGCGCTTTGATTCTAGGAGCATCTGGCGCAGGCGTCGCAATGATCCTGGGTCGCTCCAAGCCTCGACTGGCTCGCAGCGTGCCAGTGGCCGCTCTGTCACGGTTTGCGTGAGCATGTCTTCGGGCAAAATCAGCACCACGGGGCCGGGTCTGCCGTTCATGGCAGTAGAAAAAGCGCGGGCGATGTATTCGGGGATGCGCCGCGCGTCATCGATGCGTTCCACGCGCTTGGCCAAGCTGCTGAAAAAGCTCAGGTATTCCATCTCTTGAAACGCTTCGCGGTCGCGCATGTCGCTACCCACATCGCCCACCAGTAGCACCATGGGCGTGGAGTCTTGAAACGCGGTATGCACGCCAATCGCGGCATTGGTAGCTCCCGGCCCTCGGGTGACCATGCACACCCCCGGGCGACCAGTCAGCTTGCCGTGTGCCTCAGCCATGTAAGCCGCGCCGCCTTCTTGGCGGCAGGTGATGAAGCGAATCTGCTCGCGGTAAGTGTGCAGGCCGTCTAGCACCGCCAAATAGCTCTCGCCGGGCACTCCAAACGCGTGGGTGACGCCTTGGGCCATGAGACATTCGACCAATAAATGGCCAGCTAGTTGGGTGCGGATAGGTGGTGTTGTCATGCCTGTATTGTGCCCTGAGCGGCACGCTACACCGCTGCAAATGGCGCATGCCAATCAGATATTGCTTGCTGCGGCAGCGCAAGCGCCGATTAGGCCAGCGCTTGCTGCTGCCGATTAGCGCTCTTACCCACCCGAAGCGCGTTGGCAATCAATAGCGCCTGAAACAGCG
Organism: Polaromonas sp.; assembly: GCA_043728315.1. GTDB lineage: Bacteria > Pseudomonadota > Gammaproteobacteria > Burkholderiales > Burkholderiaceae_C > JAAFIP01. Next base: position 10,914 of record JAYTMT010000187.1, read on the forward strand.
CAATGCCCACCCAGACCCACACCGGCAGGCCCCGATCCAGCATCCAGCCAAACACGGCGGGCGCTATGGCCATGCCCACGTCTAGCCCCGAATACACAATGCCATACACGCGGCCCGTGGCATTGGGCGGCGCGGCGCGCTTGACCAATAAATCGCGACTGGGCCCTGCCATGCCTGCGCAAAAACCCATAAACGCCACTAGGCACAACACCGCCCACGCAGGAATCGGCAACAGGCCAATCACCAGCGCGCACACCGCCGCGCCACCAAAACCAATGGTGATGATGCGCTCACAGCGATCAGGGTTGCGCACCAAAAAGCCGCCGCCCACCATGCCGCAGGCGCTGGCCACCATGTATAACGTCAGCACCATCGCCCCCCACGCCACACTCAAGCCATGCAGCTGACGCGCCGCCTCGCCAGCAAAGCTTTGCACGCCGCCCAGTGCAATGGCATAGGTTAAAAAGAAAGCAAACGACAGCCACACCGCTGGCAATTTCAAAAAATCAAACGTGCCCACAGCATGAGCTGCGCCCGCCTGTGCGGCCTTGGCTTGGCGATGCAGCGCGCTCTCATCCAAGCTGGCTCTGAACACAACTACTATGCACAGCACCACAGCCGCCCAAGCCGCTGCACCTAAAACCGCCGTGCGCCAGCCAAACGCCACCGCCAGCCCACCCAAAAACGCAGGCGCCAGCGCCCAACCCAGATTGCCAGAAATGCCATGCAGTGAATAAGCAATGCCAAGGCGGCTTTTGCCCATGCGCGCATTCAAAATCGAATAATCAATCGGATGAAACGAGGCATTCCCCAGCCCCGCCAAGCAAGAGGCGATCACCAAGGCCAAGTAACTCTGCGCCAGCGAGGCGCTCAGCGCCGCCGCAATGAACAAGCCCAGCGAGGCAAACAACACAGGCCGCGCGCCAAACCGGTCCACCACAAAACCAGACAGCGCCTGCCCCATGCCCGAGACCACAAAAAACGCCGTCATCACCAAGCCCAGCTCGGAGTAGCTCAAGCCAAACTCCGTTTTAATCCACGGAAACAAAGGCACGAGCATCAGGTGGAAAAAATGCGAGGTACAGTGCGCCACACCCACTACAGAAATGGTAGTCCACTCTTGGCGCGGGCTGTGGGGGGCAGCATCGGGGCTGCTGGCTGGGCTGGTGGTTTGGGTAGTCATGGGGCTAATGATAGCCACGCCGCAGCGATTGCTACATTGCGCTTTTGCGCAAAAAAGCCATAATTGAGCGAATTTACGCCAAACGAAACTGCCCCATGCCATTGAACACCGCCCACTCCATCGCATTAAAGCCCTTGCAGGCGCTGCCAAACGCCGATGCTTTCATGCCCAGCACGCAGCGCCCGGTGCGCGTGCGTTCGCGGCATCTGCCTGCCGACAGCCATTTTGAGCCGCACAGCCATCCGTGGGCGCAGTTGGCTTACTGCTCCAGCGGGGTGCTGCAAGTGACGGTGCTGGGCCAGCCAGAAACCACATCCATAGTGCCCTCATCGCGCGCGGTGTGGATACCGCCAGCTGCCCTGCACGCTGTAGCCGTGGTGGAGGACGCGCAGTTTCGCAGCATCTACATCGACGCGCAATTGCTGCATTTTGACAAAACGCAAGACTGGAGCAAAAACCGCGTCATCACCGTCAGCGCCCTGCTGCGCGAGTTGATACATGCGCTGGGTGAGGCCGCCACTGGCTCAGGGGATACGCAGCGCGAGCAAAGCTTGGCAGCGCTCATCGCCTACGAGATCAGCACTGCCAGCACCCAAAGCCTAGGCGTGCCCATGCCCAGCCAAGGCGGTGCAGACAGGCGCCTGCGCGCCCTGTGTGAGGCGGTGATGCAGCAGCCCGCCGCCCACAAAACACTGGCGCAGTGGGCCGGCAGCGCGGGCATGAGCGAGCGCACCGCCGCGCGCTTGTTCCAGCAATCACTGGGAATGGGCTTCACCCAGTGGCGCCAGCAGGCGGTGCTGGCGCACGCCCTGCCCCTGTTGGCACGCGGCGCAGCAGTAGGCCAAGTGGCCAGCATCTGCGGCTACGACAGCGCCAGCGCCTTCACCGCCATGTTCAAAGCCGCGCTCGGCCATGCGCCGGGTTATTTTTCAGTAAAATAAGGCCATGTCAGCGTCATATGGTCATAGTGTGCTATTTAAAATATAGTAAATAAAATATTGTAAATAAGCACTCCAAATGAAGCAAAAACATCACGCCGGTAAGCGGTCTTGCGGCAAAACCTCGCCTTGCGGCACGCGCTCTAGCGCGGCTTCAAAACTGACTTTACGGCCTCTTCGCGCGCGCTCGTTCATGTAGTCCAAGGTTTCCAGTGCGGCCAGCTTCTCCGCAATGGCGGTGCTGATGAATTGGTTAAGCGATAGCTTGTCTTTTTGCGCCCAATCTTTGAGGCGGTTATGGGTGGAGTCGGGCAGACGCAGGCTCAATGTACTCATGGTAGTGCTCCAATTTGAATTAGAAAATCCGCAGGCCACAGCGGCTGAATGCCAAAGCGGCCTATGCCTTCAAAATCCTTGGTGTTGAAGGTCACGATATGGCTAGCCTCGGCTGCCACTGCGGCCTCTAAAACCAAATCATCCTTGGGGTCACGCAAATAGGGCCGCCACATGAAATGCACACGATGGTGGCTGGCAACTGCGCAAATAAAATCTAGTACGTCTTGTGCACTTTGGGCATCAATACCCTAGTGCTCTCGCTTGATGACATCTTCATACTCAAATAACAAAGGCACGGTGATGCCGACAGCGAAATGACCAGTATCAATCAAAGACAGCAATTTGAACGAAGCGCCATCGCGCGAACGAAGGCCTGCAACGATGATATTGGTATCGATAATGATACGAGGTTTGCTCATATTGGTATTATAGGCAATACCTAAATAATACACAAATCGCTTAAAATGAACAGCGCTGCCTCAAAAACCAAGACAAGCATGTTCCAAGCCGCGCTCAGCCATGCATTTGGCTATTTTTCATAAAAATAAGGCAATGTCATCGTCATATGGTCATAGTGTGCTATTTAAAACATAGTATTTGGCGCACACTTTATGGCGATGGCTTGATGACTTTCACCTCTGCATCCACTATCTCGCCCGACTGCGCAGCGCGAGTGCGCGAGCTAGCGGCTCGGTAAACCTGCCCAAACCCTGCCCGTGGGTTCATGCGCATCACAAAAGGCGTGACCACTTGGCCAGTGAGCTTGCGCCACACAGAGCGCAGGCCCCACAGCGTGAAACCTATCACCACCAGCAGCAAGAGCATGGCTGCAAAGACCAAGCTCAGCGCCAGCAATGAAAGGCGAAAAATGAGTCTGAATAAAGTAGGCATGGTTTAACGTGTCTTAGTGGCTGGGCGCTAGCTCCACTGCTTGGATTTTTTGCATACTATACGCTTGCAAGAAGTATCTCAGTCCGCTGGCGCATTTCAACTCGGCATTTCTGCAAACTTAAACACCCCCGGATCATGTATCGGGTCTACCCCCACGGCAATCGTGGATTTAGGCAGAAATTTGCCTTGCAAAATCAGCGTCGACAGCGGGTTTTCTATGCGCTGTTGGATGGCACGTTTGAGCGGGCGGGCACCAAACACGGGGTCAAAGCCCACCTTGGCCAGCTCGGCCACAGCGGCGGGCGACACGCTCAGGCCTAGGTCCATTTTCTCTAGCCTTGCAGTGAGGGTTTTGAGTTGGATTTTGGCAATCGATTCGATGTTTTTAGCATCCAAGGCGTGGAACACCACCGTTTCGTCGATGCGGTTTAAAAATTCGGGGCGGAAATGGTTTTTTAGCTCATCCCACACCGCGTCTTTGATGTCGTCGTGCGGCTTGCCAACCATGCTCTGGATGAGGTGGCTGCCGATGTTGCTGGTCATCACGATCACGGTGTTTTTAAAGTCCACGGTGCGGCCTTGGCCATCCGTTAAGCGGCCATCATCGAGCACTTGCAGCAGCACGTTAAACACATCGGGGTGGGCTTTTTCTACCTCGTCGAGCAGCACCACGCTATAGGGCTTGCGGCGCACGGCTTCGGTCAAATAGCCGCCCTCTTCGTAGCCCACATAGCCGGGCGGCGCACCAATCATGCGTGCCACGCTATGCTTTTCCATGAATTCGCTCATGTCGATGCGAATCAAATGGTCTTCACTGTCAAACAAAAAGCCTGCGAGTGCCTTGCACAGCTCGGTTTTGCCGACGCCTGTGGGGCCGAGGAACAAAAACGAGCCTGTGGGTCGGCCAGGATCGGACAGCCCCGCACGCGAGCGGCGAATGGCGTTGGCCACCGCCGTAATCGCCTCGCCCTGCCCCACCACGCGCTCGTGGATTTTGTCCTCCATCACCAAGAGCTTGTCGCGCTCGCCCTGCATCAGCTTGGACACCGGAATGCCTGTGGCGCGGGCCACCACTTCGGCAATTTCCTCAGCGCCCACTTGGGTGCGCAGCAGCGTGGGGCGGCCTGCGGCTTTGGCAGATTTGTTTTTGCTGTCTTCTTTGGCTTGGGCGGCTTTGTGCTGCTTTTCTAGCTCGGGCAGCTTGCCGTATTGCAGCTCGGCCACGGCATTGAAGTCGCCCTTGCGGGTGAGCTCTTCGATTTGGAAGCGCAGCTTGTCGATGGCTTCTTTGATGTGGGCGCTGCCTTGGGCTTGGGCTTTTTCGGCTTTCCATATCTCCTCTAGGTCGGCGTATTCTTTTTGCAGTTTGGTGATTTCTTCTTCAATCAGCCCAAAGCGTTTGCGCGAGGAATCATCCTTCTCGCGGCGCACGGCTTCGCGCTCAATTTTGAGCTGGATGATGCGCCGCTCAAGCTTGTCCATGACCTCGGGTTTGGAGTCAATCTCGATTTTGACTTTGGCCGCTGCTTCGTCGATTAAATCAATGGCTTTGTCGGGCAAAAAGCGGTCGGTGATGTAGCGGTGGCTGAGCTCGGCGGCGGCCACAATGGCGGGGTCGGTGATCTCCACGCCATGGTGGACTTCGTATTTTTCTTGCAGGCCGCGCAAGATGGCTATTGTTGCTTCCACCGTGGGCTCACCCACCAATATCTTTTGAAAGCGCCGCTCCAGCGCCGCGTCTTTTTCAATGTATTTGCGGTATTCGTCCAGCGTGGTAGCGCCCACGCAGTGCAGCTCGCCGCGTGCCAGCGCGGGCTTGAGCATATTGCCAGCGTCCATCGCGCCTTCGGCTTTGCCAGCGCCCACCATGGTGTGCAGCTCGTCAATGAAGACAATGGTTTGGCCTTCGTCTTTGGCCAAGTCTTTGAGCACGTTTTTCAAGCGTTCTTCAAACTCGCCTCTGAACTTTGCACCTGCAAGCAGTGATGCCATGTCTAGGCTGAGCACGCGCTTGCCTTTGAGCGAATCGGGCACTTCGCCGCTCACAATGCGCTGGGCTAGCCCTTCCACAATGGCAGTTTTGCCCACACCGGGTTCGCCAATCAGCACAGGGTTGTTTTTAGTGCGCCGCTGCAGCACTTGGATGGCGCGGCGAATCTCATCGTCGCGGCCAATCACGGGGTCGAGCTTGCCCATGCGGGCGCGTTCTGTTAAATCTAGACAGTATTTTTTGAGCGATTCGCGTTGGTCCTCTGCATCGGCACTGTTCACGCCCTCGCCGCCGCGCACCTTGGTGATGGCGGACTCTAGGCTTTTGCGGCTCAGGCCGTTTTCTTTTGCCGTTTTGGCCAAGTCTTGTTTGCTATCGGCCAGTGCCAAGAAAAATAATTCGCCCGCAATGAATTGGTCATTGCGCTTGAGGCTTTCCTTTTCTGCGCCTTGCAGCAGAGCTGCTAAATCGCGCCCTACTCCGATTTGCTCTTGGCCTTGCACCTGCGCTAGACGCTTAACAGCTGCGTCTGCAGCAATCTGCAAGCCCGCCACGTTCACACCCGAGCGCTCGATCAGCGCACGCGGTCCGTCTTCTTGGCGCAGCATGGCCGCCAGCAGGTGGGCAGGCTCAATATAACCGTTGTCATTGGCCAGCGCCATGCTCTGCGCATCGCCTAAAGCCTCTTGAAATTTGGTGGTGAGTTTGTCTTGGCGCATGGTGATTCTCCGAACTGTGTACTAGCTTAGGCCATTAGGAGGATTTTCAAGGCTGATGCTTGATCTGCGCTTGATGCAGGTCAAGGAAAACTTCAGAAAAATAGTTACCACTTGATTTGCAGTGGCTGGGTGGCTGGCATTCGAATGGCTTTAGTTCGGGCGCATGACGGCGGTGCTACTTCAGCTCCGCGGCTGTTCCCCGTGCGGCCTAGGGCCGCTACTCCTCCTTGATGCCGCTGCGCTGAAGTAGCACCACCGCCCTGCGCCAGCTTGTTGGGTAGC
>JAYTMT010000188.1:0-19716 GCA_043728315.1 Polaromonas sp.
CGTGAAAATTGCCGTGTATTTGGCCAGGCCGGCCAAGCCCAGCAGCGCCCCCAGCAGCAGCCACGGCCCAGGGCGCTTGGCCAATTGGGCATCCATCAGACGCATGGTTTGCGCCATCAGGGCCACACTGAGCGCCATCAACAGCGTGTCGGGCAGCAGCCCAATGCCCAGCACATGCAACACAGGTGCAAGCAAAAGCGCAGCCAAAGCCCATAAGCCTGCGCGCTGCGCTTGGGGTTTTTCAGCATGGTTTGGCAGTGCATACGCCAGCTCGCTTGCCCCGCGCTGCACTTGCGCAGCGCCGTGTGCAAAAAGCAGCAAAGTCAGCCTATACACACCAAAAGCTGTGGCCAACCACAGCAGCCCAGGAATAAGCCGCAGCACAGCCACAGGCGCACCGAGGGCCACCAGCGGCCACTGCACCCAGCCCACCAGCGGCGGATGGTCAAAATAACTCAGCGCGGGGTGCAGCGCATACAGCAGGTAATGCGCCTCGTCCACCGACAAACCCACCGCCGCGCCCACGCAGGCGTGCAAGAAAAATACAAAGCCTAGCAGGCGGCCAGAGGTGGTAAAGCGCATGGGTGGTTCACTGAATAATTGCACTATGATACTCTAAATTTAATAGCATACTATGACCATATGGCGCTGACATTGGTCAAATTTTTTATCAATATGCCCTCTAAACGACCGTGCAGCATGCCCAGCCTAGCCATTGCCCTGCGCAAGCCTTTGTTTGCCAAACGCCTCCCAAAACTGCGCCTCTTGTGTGGACGCAAAGTTAATCCGCATCAGCGTGCTGGGCACGCTGCGGCTGGCATGGAACAGCGCGCCGGGAGCGAGCAGGTAGCCGTCGTCGAGCATGCGCTGGGCCAATGGGTCGGTGTCAACGCCTGTGTCTACCCAGCCAAACAGGCCTGCAGGCTCGGCGGCAAAGCTGCAACCAGCTTGCAAGGCAAGTTTCACGCTGCGGCTGCGTGCAGCATCCAAGCGCGTGCGGATGCGCTCGGCGTGGCGGCGCAAATGGCCCTGCTCTACGCAGATGGCCATGGCTTTTTCTAGTAGCGCAGGCGTGGTCAGGGTAGACAGCAGCTTGGTATCGAGCAATTTGTCGATCAAATCAGGGGGCGCTGCAAGGTAGCCAATGCGCCAGTTGGGCGCTAGGATTTTGGCGAATCCACTGACGTAAATGGTGCGCTGCAAGCCATCTAGCGCGCACAGGCGGGTGGCGTGCGCGGGGGCTAGGTGGCTGTAGGTGTCATCCTCTACGATGTGAAAATTAAAGCGGTTGGCCAGTTGCAAAATACGGTGGGCGCTGCCCGGGCTCAGGCTATACCCAGTGGGGTTGTGCAGCACGCTCACACTCACATAGAGCTTGGGGGCGTGCTCCTCGCAGTATTTGGCCATGACCTCAAGGTCGGGCCCGTCTGGCCCGCGCGGCACTGGCAATATACGCATGCCCAGTGCGTCAAGTCGCGCAAATTCCACTGCCCAGCCGGGCTCTTCTACCATCACGCAGTCGCCCGCCTTGAGCAGGCTGCGGCTCACAATGTCCAGCGCATGGGTGGCACCGATGGTGGTCATGATGCGCTCGGGCGGGGTGTCAATCGACAAATCGCGCAGCTTGGCCGACAGGGCGTGGCGCAGGCTGCTGTCGCCCAGCGGCTCGCCGTATTTCAGGCTCAAGTCCATCAGGGTTTTGTTGTGGGTGATTTTGCGCACGGCCGCGCCCAAAAAGTCAGATTCGAGCCAGTCCGACGGCAGCACCCCCATGCCCGGCTGCGGCCAGCCAGCGCCCAGCCCACGGTTGTGGTGCATCATGCCGCGAATCAGCGCGGTGGCGTCAATGCGGGCTTGCAGTTTTTGCGTAAGGCCTATGTTGGCACGCAGGGATACGCCACCGGGGATGTTTGCAAGCACTATATTATTTGTAGCGGTATATGACGATATGACGCTGACATCGGCTTGTTTATTTATAAAATCACGTACAAAGAAGCCTTTTTGCTGGCGCGCCTCTACCAAGCCGCTGGCCACCAGTTGGTCATAGGCCGCCACCACGGTGTGGGTGCTCACCCCGTGGTGCTGGGCGCACTGGCGCACGCTGGGCAGGCGCGCGCCGCTGGCCAGCAGGCGGTTTTTGATGCGCTCCGAAAAGCGCGCCACCAGTTGCTCGGTCAAACTCAAATTAGAAGAACGCATCAACATAGGAAAGCCTTGGGTAAAACTGTGTCGCCGAAATCACCAATACAGTTTGACCTGTGAGGCGCTCAACTGTATTGCTTGTGTATTGTCCAGTACTGTACATTCAAAGCCATGACTTGGCAAGAATTCACTGCATTATTGGTCTTGGCAACGGCGATGAGCTTCTCGCCCGGGCCCAACACCACCCTGTCGACCGCGCTGGCGGCCAACTACGGCCTGCCCCGTGCCATGCGCTTTGTATGCGCTGTGCCAGTGGGCTGGGGGGTGCTGCTCACGCTGTGTGCTGCGGGGCTGGGCGGCCTGATAGTGGCCGTGCCTGCGCTGCGCTTGGGCGTGAAGGCGGTGGGGGTGGCGTATTTGCTGTGGCTGGCGCTTAAATTGTCGCAAACCAGCCGCTTGACAGAGGCCGATGCCTCGCGCCTGAGCGTGACTTTTTGGCAAGGCGTGGCATTGCAGTTTGTCAATATCAAGGCGTGGATGCTGGCGCTCACCATAGTGGCGGGCTGGATAGCGGGGCGCGAGGATGCGGCACTGCGTTTTGCTATTGTGCTGCCGGTGATGCTTAGTTATGCATTTTTTAGCAATTTGGCCTATGCAGGCATGGGTGCACTGCTGCGAGACTGGCTCGCACGCGGGGCGCGACTGGCTTGGTTTAACCGCGCCATGGCACTGGTATTGGTGGCCACTGCGGCTTGGATGGTCACGGTATGAATACCCACAATGAACGCAATGGCCTGCTGCTGGGGCTGCTGGGTGTGGTGATATTTGCCGCAACGATGCCCATGACCAAACTGGCCGTTGGCTCAGCCACTGCACCGCAGTTATCGCCCTGGTTTGTCACGTTTGGCCGCGCCGCCGTGGCGGGTGTGCTGTCGGTTTTGTATCTTTTGGCCCAGCATGGGCGGGGGCGGCTGCGTGTTCCAACTGGTAAGGAGTGGGCGCTGGTGGCATTCACCTCGGGGGGCATCGTGGTGGGCTTTCCACTGTTTATGTCCTTGGCGCTGCTGTATGTGCCCAGCATGCATGGCGCGGTGGTCACAGGGCTGCTGCCCTTGGCTACGGCCGTGGTGGCGGCGCTGTGGTTTCGCCAGCAGCCCAGTATGGCTTTTTGGGGCTGCGCCGTGCAGGGCACGCTCTTGGTGCTAGGCTTTATGCTGATCCGCTCGGCAGACAGCACGGGGCATTTAAGCTTGCACTTGGCCGATGTATTTTTGCTGCTGGCCATGGGCAGCGCAGCGCTGGGCTACATTGGCGGCGCGCGCCTTACGCCCAGCTTGGGCGCAGAGCAGGTGATTTGTTGGGTGCTGGTGCTGTCATTGCCTATGACGCTACCAGCGATGTGGTTAAGCGCACCGCCTCAGGCCAGCGCCATTGCAGCAGCCAGCTGGTGGGGCTTCGCCTATGCGGCAGTGTTTTCTATGTGGCTGGGGTTTTTTGCTTGGTACAAAGGGCTGGCTTTGGGCGGCGCGGTGCGCGTGAGCCAAGTGCAGCTGGTGCAGCCGTTTCTGAGTTTGCTATTTGCCATCCCCATTTTGGGCGAAAAGCTCGATGCCACCACACTTGGTTTTGGCGTGGCGGTGATCGCTACGGTGTTTGTGGGCAAGAAAATGCCGGTGGGGGTGGCCACTGGAGTCAAATGAATAACTTTGCGTATTGGAGAGAAACTATGAACTGGCAACTGGCAGCGCGCGCAGAGCGCATGAATCCTTCGGTGATTCGAGAGATTTTAAAAGTCACGGAAAAACCGGGCATTATCAGTTTTGCGGGGGGCTTGCCTTCACCCAAGACGTTTCCGATTGCGGCATTTGCCGATGCCTGCGCCAAGGTGCTGCGTGAAGACGGCCCTGCTGCGCTGCAATACGCTGCCAGTGAAGGTTTCCCTGCGCTGCGCCAATGGGTGGCCAAGTCGCTGCCTTGGAGCGTAGACCCCGACCAAGTGCTAATCACCACAGGCAGCCAGCAGGCGCTGGACTTGGTGGCCAAAATATTGATCGACAAAGACTCGCGCGTGCTGGTGGAAACGCCCACTTACCTTGGTGCATTGCAAGCTTTCACACCTATGGAGCCTGAATATATTGCTATCAATAGCGATGCAGATGGCATTGACGTTCAAGACCTGCGTGCCAAAGCCAAGGGTGCGCGCTTTTTGTATGTGTTGCCTAATTTTCAAAACCCCACAGGCAACACCATGAGCGAGGCGCGCCGCGCCGCGCTCAGCGCCGCCGCTGCCGAGCTGGGCTTGCCGATTTTGGAAGACAACCCCTATGGTGATTTGTGGTTTGACGCACCGCCGCCCCTGCCCCTTACCGCGCGCAACCCCGAAGGCTGTATTTACATGGGCAGTTTTAGCAAAACGCTGGCCCCGGGCTTGCGGCTGGGCTTTTTGGTAGCGCCCAAAGCGCTCTACCCCAAGCTCCTGCAAGCCAAGCAAGCGGCTGACTTGCACACGCCCAGCTTTAACCAACGCTTGGTGGCCGAGGTGCTCAAAAACAACTTTTTAGACCAGCACGTGCCCACGATCCGAGCACTTTATAAATCGCAGCGCGATGCCATGCTGGCCGCATTGGCAGCCCACATGCCCGCAGGCATCACATGGAATACGCCCGCAGGCGGCATGTTTTTATGGGTGAACCTGCCCAAGGGTATGAACGCAGTGAATTTGCTGCCATTGGCTGTAGACAAAAATGTGGCCTACGTGCCCGGCGCGGCTTTTTACAGCGGTGCGGCGCAAGAGCATACCCTGCGTCTTTCCTTTGTCACGGCCAGTGTGGAGCAAATCAATGTGGGCATTGCGGCGCTGGCACAAGTGTTTAAGGAAAATTTACCATGATCGGTCTCATGACACTTTTTTTATTCAGCGTGGCCGTGCTCACCCTGCTTTTGTCACCGGGTCCGAATATGGCTTTTGTGCTCTCGCATGGCGTGGCGTGTGGGCGGCGCGGCGGCTTGGCTGCGGCTGGCGGCATTGCGCTGGCCGATGTGCTGCTCACTGTGCTCACCGCTACTGGCATCACAGCGGCAGTGGCGGCGTGGCCACCGTCTTTTGACGTGTTGCGTTATTTGGGCGCTGCGTATTTGCTGTGGCTGGCATACATAGCATTGCGCTCTGATGGCGCTATGGTGCTCAACCAAGCCACCCTGCCCACCAGCGGCAAAGTGTTCAGGATGGCCATGCTCAACTGCCTGCTCAACCCTAAAGCATTGCTGTTTTTCATGGTATTTCTGCCGCAATTTGTGAACCCGCAGGCAGGTTCTATCAGCCTGCAAATCACGCTGCTGGGCCTGTGGCTGACCTTGATTGCTTTTGTATTCCATATGGCCCTCGGTGCGTTTGCAGGGCAAATTGGGCAGCTGCTAGAGCGGCATCCAAGCGCAGCGGCGGCGCAGCGCTGGGTGCTGGCTAGCGTGCTGGGGGCTCTGGCGCTTCGACTGCTCTTGATTGAGCGGCCTGCGCAGGCTTGAGGGCAATTGCCATGTACAGCGCATCATTCATATTAGAGCCCGGCACATTCGATGCCAAATTCCACGCGCTCGACGCTTTGATAGAAGCTGCCGCGCTGGCCACCCAAGGCTACCTCGGCGCAGAAACTTTGAAATCAGTAGATGGCCGCATCACGCATTTGATTTATTACTGGGAAACACTGGAGTCGCTCAAAGAATTCTCCAGCCACCCCCAGCACCTAGAGGCCAAACGCCAATACCAGCAATGGTACAAAGGCTTTCACATCGTGATTTCGCAAATTTTAAAATCCTACGGCGATGGCGTGCTCACGCACATCACACCTAACCAGCGAGCGCTTGCACCATGACAAAGGCATTGCATATTTGGGGCCGCTTGAGCTCGATCAATGTGCGCAAGGTGGTGCTTTGCGCGCAGTGGCTGGGCTTGGATTTTGCGCGCACCGATGCTGGGCGGCAGTTTGGCATTGTCAAAACGCCAGCGTATGTGGCGCTTAACCCCAATGCCATGATCCCTACTATGGAAGATGGTGATTTTGTGCTGTGGGAGAGCAATGCGATTGTGCGGTATTTGTGTGCCAAGCATGCACAGGGCACGCTGTATCCCACCGATTTGCAGCAGCGCTTTGACGCTGAGCGCTGGATGGACTGGCAGCAAACCACGCTGAATAAAGCCAGTGGCGCGGCTTTTACACAGTGGATTCGCACCCCGCCCGAGCAGCGTGATATGGCGCAAATCCACGCTTCGGTGGCTGCCACTGAGCCCCTGCTGGCTATGCTGGACGCGCACCTGCACACACGCCCCTTTATGGCTGGTGATGCGGTCACCATGGCGGATTTTCCGATTGCCTGTGAGATTGACCGCTGGTGGGGCTTGCCTTTGGACAACCCTGCCCAAGCGGCCAGTAGCTACCCCCATATCAAGCGCTGGTATGCCAACATCAGCGCACACCCTGCGAGCGGCACCGTGCTCAATTTACCGCAAACGTGAAACCCCAACCTGATAAAAACCCACATGAAAACCCGCCCCTACCAAGTCCTTGATGTATTCACCAGCGTGCCCTACATGGGTAACCCCCTGGCCGTGGTGTTAGACGGCAGTGGCCTGAGCACCGCCCAGATGCAGCAGTACGCCAAGTGGACGAATCTGTCGGAAACAACTTTTGTGTTGCCGCCCACGCAGGCCAGTGCAGACTATGCGGTGCGCATCTTCACGCCCGGCGGCGAGCTGCCGTTTGCAGGCCACCCCACGCTGGGCACCTGCGATGCATGGCTGAGCGCGGGCGGCGTGCCCAAGCAAGCGGGCGTGGTGGTGCAAGAGTGCGCAGTGGGTTTGGTGACCATTAGCAACAGTAGTGCGCGGCGGGCATTCACAGCTCCGCCGTTTAAGCGCAGCGCGCCCGCGCCCTCGGCGCTGGCGCAGGTGTGTGCAGCGTTGGGGCTTAAAGCTGCGCAACTGCGCGTGGCACAAATGCTGGATGTGGGCACGCCATGGCTGGCGCTCTTGCTTGACAGCCCGCAAACCCTGCTCAGCCTCACGCCAGACCATGCAGAGCTGAAAAAAATTGGCATCAAAGTAGGCGCAGCAGCAGTATATGAATCACGCGCTGATGCACAGCTAGAAGTGCGCGTGTTTGCCGCCGCCACAGGCGTCAACGAAGACCCTGCCACGGGTTCACTCAATGCCCTCTTGGGCCAATGGCTGATTGCCGACGGCTTGATGCCGCGCCAATACGTGGCGGCGCAGGGCAGCGCCATGGGGCGCGATGCGCGCATTCATATTCGTGCTGAAGGCGAGACAATTTGGGTGGGTGGCGACGTGGTGCGCTGCATATCGGGCACGGTGGATTTATGAGCGCCACTCCCATGAAATCGCACATTGACCATTTGGTAATAGCCGCGCAAACTTTAGAGCAAGGCGTGGCATGGTGCGAGGCCACACTGGGCATCACGCCCAGCGTGGGTGGCGAGCATGCCCTATTTGGCACACACAACCGCTTGTTCAAAATCGCCACGCCCACGCACCCACTGGCTTACTGCGAAATCATCGCCATTAACCCCGATGCCACACCCAAACACCCCGGCAAGCGCTGGTTTGATTTGGACGATACGGCGCTGCGTGCTGCTATAGCACTCGAGCCGCGCTTGGTGCATTTTGTGGCCAACACGCCTGATGTAGATGCCGCCTGCGCCACATTGCGGGGTATTGGTATTGAACGCGGTCCAGCGCTGCAAGCGAGCCGCCATTCACGCAAAGGCATGCTGCATTGGCGCATCACCGTGCGCGATGATGGCCAGCGGCTGTTTAACGGCATGCTGCCCACCTTGATTCAGTGGGGCCAAGCAGGCGATAAAGAGCCGCTGCGCCTGCACCCGCGCAACAGCCTGCCGCGCTCGGGCGTGTCGTTGCACAGCATCACTTCCAGCCACCCCGAAGCGTCGTCACTGCAAACGGCCTATGCAGCGATAGGCCTTGCGGGTGTTGCCGTAAACGAAGGCCCAGCCAACCTGATTGCCACTTTAAACACCCCCAAGGGGATCGTGCAACTGCGCAGCCAAGGAATCTAGCCATGCTCCACTTCACCGAACTCGCCCTCTTTGCTCTGGCCACGGCCATCATGGTGTTCACACCTGGGCCCAATATGGTGTATTGCGTTTCGCGCACGCTTTGCCAAGGCCGCAGTGCGGGCTTGATTTCACTGGCAGGCGTACAGGCAGGTTTAATCACGCACATTTGCGCTGCAGGCTTGGGGCTCACGGCCTTGCTACTGGCTGCGCCGATGGCTTTTGACATCATTAAATTTGCTGGCGCGGCTTATCTGCTGTGGCTGGCTTGGCAAGCGGTCAAACCCGGTGGCACATCGCTGTTTCAAACCCGTGAGATGCCTGCGGACAAACCAGCCACCTTGTTTCGCATGGGCTTGATTACCAATTTGCTTAACCCCAAAGTAGCGATGTTCTTTTTGTCCATCTTCCCGCAGTTTTTGCACCCAGAGCGGGGCGCACTGTGGGTGCAAGTGCTGCAACTGGGCGTGTTGCAAGTGGCGGTGAGCGCCAGTGGCAATGCACTGGTGATTTGGGGCGCTGCGGGCATCACCCGCTTTTTGGAGCACAGCCCCGGCTGGGTAGTGGCGCAGCGCTACGTGATGGGCACGGTGCTGGCAGGGCTTGCTCTGCGCATGGCCACCACCAGCAAAAGTTAAGGCCAATTCATTGACACAGCGCACCTTACATACAGGCACACCCCATGCTCCCCACACTGCAAGACATCGAAGCGGCCGCACAGGTCGTATACCGCGCGTTTCAAGCCACGCCGCAATACTGCTGGGGCATGCTGAGCGAGCGCCTAGGCACCGACTGCTGGGTCAAGCACGAGAACCACACCCCCGTGGGTGCATTCAAAATCCGTGGTGGTCTGACGTATTTTGACCAACTTGCCAAGCGCGGCGCACTGCCGCGCGAGGTGGTCAGTGCCACACGCGGCAACCACGGCCAAAGCATTGGCTGGGCAGCGCGCCTGCATGGGGTGCGCTGCACCATCGTTGTGCCGCATGGCAACAGCTTAGAAAAAAACGCTGCCATGCGCTCCCTTGGCGTGGAATTGATTGAACACGGCGCAGAGTTTCAAGAAGCACGCGAGCATGCCTTGGCGCTGGCGGAGCAGCGCGGCGCACACATGGTACCCAGTTTTCACCACGACTTGCTGCGCGGCGTGAGCACCTACTGGTGGGAGTTTTTTAAAGCCGTGCCGGCTATGGATGTGGCCTATGTGCCCATTGGCCTAGGCTCGGGCGCTGCCAGCGCCATAGCCGCAAAAATAGCGTTGAACCACCCCGTCAAAATTGTGGGTGTGGTGAGCAGCCATGCTACGACGTATGCAGACTCCATTGCCGCTGGCCGTATTGTTGAATCCCCCGTGAGCACCCAACTGGCCGACGGCATGGCCGTGCGCCGCGCTGACCAAGCCGCGCTGGATGTATTGATTGCGCACATTGACCACATCGTGCAAGTAAGCGATGCCGAGGTGGCCGATGCCATGCGCGCCATTTATACCGACACCCACAACGTGGCTGAAGGCGCAGGCGCCGCCAGCTTTGCAGCTGCCATGCAGGAGCGGGGAACACGCAAAGGCCAAGGCCAAGTGGTGGGTACCACGCTGTGCGGCGGCAATGTGGATGCAGCGGTGTTTGCCAAGGTCTTGGCTTCGTAGTTGGTTGACGTGGATTCCTGCAAAAGCAAGAAATTTGCTTACTTTGGCAGAGGATTTTTATCTACATTGCTCGCGTGGCTTGGACGCTGGGGTGACAGCCCCAAGCAGCAAAGAGCAGCACAATACGCAGTATGGGCACACTTTATTTAATACGACACGGCCAAGCCAGCTTTGGCGCGGCGGACTACGACAACCTGAGCGCGCTGGGCCACAAGCAGGCCGTGCGCTTGGGCGAATATTTCAAATCCAAGGGCATGGCCTTTGACGGTGTGCTGGTGGGCACGCTGCGCCGCCATGCCCAAACCTACGCTGGTATTTGCGAAGGCGCAGGCTTTGCGTATCCCCCGTTGCTGTGGCCGGGGCTCAACGAATACGACTCAGAGGCCGTAGTAAACGCTGTTCACCCCGAGCCACTGCCCACCGAGCGCAATGCCGACACCTACCGCCAGCATTTCAGAATCCTCAAAACCGGCCTAGCCGCATGGATGCAAGGCAAAACGCAACCCATAGGCATGCCCAGCTACCCAGAATTCGTCAAAGGCGTAAGCAGCGCGCTAGACCATGTGCGCGAGCAGTTTGCCGCCAACGAAAAAAGTAAAGTCTTAATCGTCAGCAGCGGCGGCCCCATCAGCACCGCCGTAGGCCACATCCTAGGCACCAGCCCCGAGACCACCACCGAGCTGAACCTGCGCATCCGCAACAGCAGCATCACCGAATTCGCCTTCACCCCCAAACGCCACATGCTGGTGACCTACAACACCCTGCCGCATTTGGAGGAATTGCCCGATTGGGTGACGTATGCGTGAGGGTTTTGCGTGATGGATTGTGGAGGTTTTTAGGGCGTAAAATTTGACCCATACTATGCCCATTGCTCATGCCAACTTCACCATCAAATCTCCTGGAGGCAAGCCGTGAAGCCACTGGAGAAGTTTTACACACAAGATCCGAAGTGGTACGAAAAAATCGGTGCGATTCATGCCTTGCTGGAACGCGTCAAGATCAGTGAGGAACAGTCGGGCGATTTGCTACACCTGCGCAAGCAGAGTCGGATTCTCTCAGTTCATGCGTCGACCGCCATTGAAGGTAACCAACTCAGCTTGGGTCAGGTTACCGACATCATCAACGGTAAGCCCGTTTGGGCCCCCCCCAAGGACATCAAGGAAGTGCAAAACGCTTGGGTCGCGTACAACGAGATGCCTGGCTACACCCCTTGGTCGGTGAACGACTTGCTGCGGGCGCATGCTCACCTGACCAACACCCTGATTGGTGAATCAGGCCAATTCCGCTCTGTCGGCGTGGCAGTGGTGGGCAGTGATGGCACGATGTTGCATCGCGGCGCGCTGTCGGCGCAAGTGCCCAGCCTTGTTGAGCAGCTTCTGGATTGGGGCAAATCCAGCGAAGAGCATCCGCTTATCACGAGCTCTGCCGTCCACTACCGGTTGGAATACATCCATCCGTTTCGTGATGGCAACGGCAGAATCGGACGCCTGTGGCAAACTTTGATACTTTCCCAATGGAATCCGCTTTTTGCTTGGATGCCGATGGAGACGCTGGTTCACCACAATCAAGCGCTGTACTACAAGGCCTTGCAGGATTCACATGCGGGCACGCAGGTCGATTGCCGACCATTCATTGACTTTATGCTTGATGCAATAGCCAATTCTTTGTATAAATACATAGATGTAGCGACCCAGATAGTACCGGAAATTTCCGACAATGTCGGTGTAAATGTCGGTGTAAATGTCGGTGTAACAGATCAAATTTTGACGCTGTTGGCACAAAACCCGAAACTATCAGCCAAGGAAATCGCAAGCTTACTCAACAAGTCCACCCGCACAATCGAACGCAACCTCAAACTTCTACGTGAGCAAGGCCGAATCCAGCGCGCGGGCTCTGACAAGGCAGGGCACTGGAAGATTATCGAAGGCTAGCGCGAGTAAGCCGGACTGATCCTTTGTTCCTTACGGTGGTGTTGCTTGATGGCTAGTTTGCTGCTGTTAGCAGCGTAGAATTTAACCAACAGTATGCCCAGAACCAATGCCCACCTCACTACCCAAACCTAAGCGGAAAGCTACAGAGCTTAAAGCGCCCCTTTTGCCCGCAGGCTATGGTGACGTGCGAAGCAGCATAGTTGACCTGCTCAATGCCGCGCGTCAAAGCGCTGCACGCACAGTCAACGCACTGATGACCGCTAGCTATTGGGAGATTGGCCGTCGCATCGTAGAAGCCGAACAAAAAGGCAAACGCCGTGCGGGCTATGGCGAGCAATTGATTGCGCGCTTGTCGTTGGATTTGACGCAAGAATTTGGGCGCGGGTTCTCGGCTCGTAATTTGGAGCAAATGCGGCTGTTTTATCTTCACTGGCAAATTCCGCAGACGCTGTCTGCGGAATCTCTCAAACTACCGTTATCAGCGGAAAAATCGCAAAAAACGCAGACAGTGTCTGCGGAATTTGCAAATCCTCCAGATGCATCGCGCGAATTTAGCCTATCTGAATTAGCCAATGCCTTCAAGCTCCCATGGTCAGCCTACGTGAGCCTGCTGTCAGTCAAAGACAACTACGCCCGCCAGTTCTACGAAACCGAAGCCGTGCGCGGTGGCTGGAGCGTGCGCCAGCTAGACCGCCAAATCAGCAGCCAGTTTTACGAGCGCACCGCTCTGTCCAAAAACAAAGCAGCCATGCTGACAAAAGGTGCTGTAGCCCAGCCGCACGACGCCATAAGCCCCGACGAAGCCATCAAAGACCCCTATGTTTTGGAGTTTTTAGACCTCAAAGACGAATACTCTGAAAGCCAGTTCGAAGAAGCATTGATACAGCGTTTAGAAGAATTTTTGCTCGAATTGGGTAGTGATTTCACCTTTGTAGGCCGACAACGCCGCCTGCGCATCGACCAAACGTGGTACCGCGTAGACCTGCTGCTATTTCACCGCCGCTTGCGCTGCTTGGTCATCATCGACCTGAAACTGGGCAGCTTGACCCACGCCGACGCAGGCCAAATGCACATGTATTGCAACTACGCCAAAGAAAACTGGACACTGCCTGATGAAAACCCGCCCGTTGGTCTGATTCTGTGCGCAGACAAAGGCCACGCCTTAGCACGCTACGCACTAGAAGGACTACCCAATAAAATCATGGCAACGAACTACAAAACGGTGTTGCCAGATGCTGAGTTGCTGCAAAAAGAACTTGAGAAAACGCGAGTGATGCTGGAGGCAAGGAGTACTCCAACCAAGAAAAAAAACGCAGCGAGAGCGTTGATACAAAGCTTGCCACAAGTTGGATCTATCTGAAGCAATGCATTGATATGGATCACTTCACAGTGATATAACTGCGACCTTATCCCTGCCAAACCCCAAACCCCCGCGCTTGCAGCGCAATCGCCATCTCCACCTCCATCTCTTTCGCCCCTTGATACGCCATCGGGTTAAACCGCTCATAAAGCGCTGGCAGCAGGCGCACGCCGTAGTCGGTGACAAATTTATTGGCTTGGATGCCTGCTTTGTGTTTGTCAAAACGGGTATCGGGGTCTAGGCCTGTCATGCCTACGTAGACGAAGGGTTTGCCCATTTCATACTCGGGGTTGCAGCGGCGGAATTTGGCGCTGTTCCAGACACGGTCGTCTAGCTCGATGACATACACATGGTAGTGGTGGCTTTTGGGGAGCTTACGGCTGGGGGTGGCTAAAGCGGTGGGCGCAGCCTTGGGCGCGGGGGTTGCCACGGCAGATTCTCTAGTCTTGGTTTTTTAAGGCCAACGCCAACTCATACAGCGCATTGCGCGGCTCGCCCGTGATCTCGGCAGCTAGCTTGACTGCGGTTTTGGTGGGCAGCTCGGCTAGCAGCAGTTGCAAGACGCGTTGGCCTTGGTTAGCTTGCGCGGCCTCGGGTGCTCGGGGGTGAATAAGCAGGGCGAATTCGCCGATGCTGCGGTGCGCATCTAGCGCCATCCATGCGGCCAAGTCTTGGGCGGGCAGCGTGGCTATTTCTTCAAACTGCTTGGTCAGCTCGCGGCCTAGGGTGACGGGGCGTGCGCCTAGGGCGGCCAGCGCGGTGGCCAGCGCTTCGATGCGGTGTGGCGCTTCTAGCAAAACCACGGCGCGGGGCTCTGCGCTGATGTTGGTGATTTGGGTTTCGCGCTCTTTGGCTTTGCTGCTTAAAAAGCCTTGAAAAATATAGGCGCCGTCGCCTTGGGCCACGCCCGCCACACTGAGCAGGGCGGTGACGCTGCTCGCTCCTGGCAGGGGCAGCACGCGCAGTCCGGCGGCGCGTACATCGGCGCACAGGCGCGCGCCGGGGTCGCTCACGCCGGGGGTGCCTGCGTCGCTCACATAGGCCACGCGCTCGCCTGCTTGCAAGCGGCTAATGACCAGCTGGGCAGCCTCGTGTTCGTTGTGTTGGTGGGCGGCCAGCAGGGGCTTGGTGATGCCATAGATGCGCAGCATGCCCTGCGTGTGGCGCGTGTCTTCGCAGGCTATAGCGTCTACCGTGGCCAGCACATGCAGGGCGCGCAGGCTGATGTCGGCCAGATTGCCAATGGGCGTGGCCACCACATAGAGCGCACCGGTGGGGTAGGTTTGCGCGCCAGCAGCCTGCTGGGCAGCATCTAGGGCGAGGGAAAAGGAGGCGTTCACTGCGGGCTTTCAAATTATCAAATGGGCTAGAGCAATGGCTTAGGTCGTTGGCATGCTGCAATGGCGTGAAATGCAGGTGCGCGCATGGCATAAAAAGGGCTGCGTCGCCCTATTACACTGAGGCCATGACCGATACAAACCACGCACCCCAGAGCATACAGCCTGCGCGCAACCTCCCCGCAGGCCGCATTGGTCTGGCCAGCGCGCAATTTCCAGCCAAGCTGCCTGCCAGCCAAACCACCAAAAAACGCGGCGACGCGGCCGAAGACGCGGCTTTGGCGTATTTGCAAAAAGCGGGGCTGCGCTTGGTGCTGCGCAATTTTGCCACGCCCGGGCGCGGCGGGGGCGAGGTGGATTTGATCATGCGCGCGCCCGATACCACGCTGGTGTTTGTGGAGGTGCGGGCGCGGCGCGGCGCCAGCCATGGCGGAGCGGCAGCCAGTGTGAGTTTTACTAAGCAGCGGCGCATCACCTTTGCGGCGCGGCATTATTTGATGCGGCTGGGCGCGCCACCGCCTTGCAGATTTGACGTGGTGACCGTCGAAGGCACGGGCGATGCGCAAAAATTTGAATGGTTCAAGGCCGCTTTTGATGCAACTGCTTACTGAAAATTTTACGCAGCAGCTTTACCCGTCATACACAAGAAAATCACCCTTTGACTTCAAACTGATAGCACGAAGCGCTATGATGATGCCCATGCTCGAACAACAGATTGAAAAACACTTCATTGACAGTGCGGATTTGAAATACCAGTCGGCGCAAGTATTGTCCAAACCCATTGCGCAAGCGGTGCAGGCCATGCTGGCTTGCGTGACCAGTGGCGGCAAGGTGCTGGCCTGTGGCAATGGCGGCTCGGCATCCGATGCGCAGCATTTTGCCGCTGAGTTTGTGGGCCGCTACGAGCGTGAGCGGCCCGAGCTGGCAGCCATTGCGCTCACCACTGATTCGTCCATCATCACGGCGCTGGCGAATGACTATGATTTCAGCGTGATTTTTTCGCGCCAAGTGCGCGCTCTGGGCACGGCGGGCGACGTGCTGCTGGCCATATCCACCAGCGGCAACTCTGGCAATGTGATAGCCGCCATAGAAGCTGCGCACGCGCGTGACATGGTGGTGGTGGCGCTCACGGGGCGTGGTGGTGGCAAAATTGGCCATTTGCTGCGCGAAACCGATGTGCATATTTGCGTGCCGCATGAGCGCACTGCCCGCGTGCAAGAGGTGCATATACTGGCTTTGCATTGCATTTGCGACGGTGTTGATACCCAATTGTTAGGCGATTTGGAGAATCCTGTATGAAAAAGCTCGTTGTGTCTTTGGCCATGGCTGGTTTACTGGGCAGCACGCTCACGGCTTGTGTGCCCTTGGTGGTAGGCGGCGCGCTGCTGGGCGGCGGCTTGGTGGCTACCGACAGGCGCACTTCTGGCGCGCAGCTCGAAGACGAAGGCATAGAACTTCGCGCCAATGGCCGCATCCGCGAAAATGTAGGCGAGCGTGTGCATGTGAACGTGACCAGCTACAACCGCAAGGTGCTGCTCACGGGTGAAGTGCCTAATGAGCAAGACAAAAAGCTGGTGGAGCAAATAGTCTCACGGGTGGAGAATGTGCGCGAGATTGTGAATGAGCTGGGCGTACAAGGCAGCACCACCCTGACCAATCGTTCATCAGACGCGCTGGTCACGGGTCGTGTGAAAGCGGCTTTGGTGGATGCCAAAGACCTGTATGCCAATGCCTTCAAAATATCCACCGAGCGGGGCACCACCTATGTAATGGGGCGCGTGACTCAGCGCGAAGCAGCGCGGGCCACCGAGGTGATTCGCAGCGTAAGCGGGGTGCAAAAGCTGGTGCGCGTGCTGGAAATCATTAGCGAAGAAGAGCTCTTGCGCACTCTGCCCCAGCCGCCCAAACCTGAGCAAAACAACAAACCTTCGGGCAGTTAAGCCGCACAGTTGGCTAGCACGCCACACTCAGGCCAGTGCTACGTCCATCGCCAACTCTTTGTAGGCAAAGCTCTGCGCACTGGCATGCGGCCAATACAGCTTGAACACGCCATGCAGCGAGGCAATGTCTTCAGTAAGCAATGAACCCACCGGGATTTGCGGCACAAGGTTGACCAACAGGCGCACTTCGTTTTCACTGACTCTTCGCACGATATGGTGAGAGGTGATTTCGCGCGGGTGCATCAGCCCAGCGGCCTGCACAATCTCACGCAGTGCCTCCAGCGTTTGCTGGTGAAAGTTGAATACTCGGTCTGACTTGCTGGGCACATGCAAGGCTTTTTGGCGCACGGGGTCTTGCGTGGTTACGCCCGTGGGGCACTCGCCTGTGTGGCAGGCCTGCGCTTGGATGCAGCCTAATGCAAACATAAAGCCCCGCGCCGAATTGCACCAGTCAGCGCCTAGCGCCGTCATGCGGGCGATGTCAAAAGCGCTCACCACCTTACCCGCGCAGCCCAGCTTGATGGCGCTGCGCAGCCCCACCCCCTTGAGCGTGTTATGCACCAGCAGCAAGCCCTCTTGCAGGGGCGCGCCCACGTGGTCGGTAAACTCCAGCGGCGCCGCGCCCGTGCCGCCCTCAGCCCCGTCCACCACAATAAAGTCGGGGTGAATGGCCGTTTCTAGCATGGCCTTGACAATGGCAAACCACTCCCACGGGTGGCCAATGCACAGCTTGAGCCCCACCGGTTTGCCGCCCGACAATGTGCGCAGCTTGGCCACAAACTGCACCATTTCTATAGGCGTAGAAAAGGCGCTGTGCGAGGCTGGCGACACGCAGTCAACCCCTACGGGCACGCCACGCGCATTGGCAATTTCTATCGTCACCTTAGGCCCTGGCAGCACACCGCCATGCCCAGGTTTGGCGCCTTGGCTGAGCTTGATTTCAATCATTTTCACCTGAGGTTGGGTGGCGTTTTGGGTGAATTTCTCTTCGTTGAAACTGCCATCTGCATGGCGGCAGCCAAAATAGCCAGAGCCAATTTCCCACACCAAATCCCCGCCATGCACGCGGTGGTGCTCGCTGATAGAGCCCTCCCCTGTGTCGTGGGCAAAGCCGCCGCGCTTTGCGCCCGCGTTGAGCGCCAAAATGGCATTGGCGCTGAGCGCCCCAAAGCTCATGGCCGATATGTTGAACACGCTCATGGCATAGGGCTGGGTAGTGCCCACATTGCCCGCGCCCACGGGCACACGAAAGTCGTGGCTGGCAATCTTTGTCGGTGCCATGGAATGGTTGATCCACTCGTAGCCCTCGGCAGTCACATTCAACTGCGTGCCAAATGGCCGCTTGTCGGGCTCGCCTTTGGCGCGCTGGTATACCAGCGAGCGCTGGGCGCGTGAGAAAGGCGCGGCTTCGTTGTCGCTTTCAATGAAATACTGGCGGATTTCGGGGCGTATGTATTCAAGTAAAAACCGAAAATGTCCAATCACCGGGTAATTGCGCAGCACTGATTTTTTGGTTTGCCGCAAATCTGCCACGCCCAAGCCCGTCAAACCAGCAAAGAGCATAAAACTAAACAGCCCCACATGAAATACAGCAAGGCTGAACAGGCTGAGTAAAAGCGCAAAAATACACAGCCCAAATGCGCTGTAGCGCACGGGAAACAGCGCATTGGCGCGGGCGAGTTGGGCAGAAAACGTGCTCATGGGGGATGTGTCTGATGAAGAATAATGGCGTCAAAGCTTATGCGAAAAATTGGCGCAAAGTCTGCGCGGTGGATTCGGGCAGCTCCTCGGGAATGAAATGCCCCGCAGGCACGGCGTGGCCGGATACACGCCCTATGCACTGCGCCTGCCACTGATCTAGCGGCTTGAACATTTTATTGACGACGCCGCGCTCGCCCCACACCACCATGGTGTCGCAGGCAATTTTGGCGCTCGCCGCGCGCGATGCTTTGTCGTGCACCAAGTCAATGCCTGCGCTGGCGCGGTAGTCTTCGCACATGCTCACCAGTGTGTCCATCTGGCCAAAGCAGCGCTCGTAGTCTGCCAGCGCCTGTGGCTCTATATAACCCACGCCCGCTGAACCCCAGCCGCCTAGCTTGGCATGCAGATAATGCTTCCAGTCATTGAAAATCATGCGCTCAGGCAGCGGGTGCGGCTGAATCAAATGGAACCAGTGGTAGTAGGCTCTGGCAAAGGCCATGTCGGTGGCGCTGTACATATCCAGCGTGGGGGCAATGTCCATCACGCAGAGTTTTTGCACGCGCTGTGGGTGGTCTAGCGCAAGGCGGTGCGCCACACGGCCACCTCGGTCGTGGCCGCACAGATAAAAGCGGCTGTGGCCCAAGGCCGCCATCAAATCCACCGCGTCTTGCGCCAAGGCGCGTTTGCTCATGGCGGCGTTGTCTGGGCTAACTGCGGGCTTGCTCGAATCACCGTAACCGCGCAAATCGGGCATGACTAAAAAGAAATCGTCTTTGAGCAGCTGCGCAACCCGATGCCACATCACATGGCTTTGCGGAAAGCCGTGCATGAGCAGCAGTGCGGGCTTGGCCGCATTGCCGCCTGTACGGGCGAAAATCTGTACACCATTCACGTTATGGTGCTGGGCGGTGAATCCTTCAAACCATTGCATTTTGTATCCTCGTAATTTGTTGCTGTAAGCATACGCTATGTCGGCGGGTTGGTATGCTCCATTTTTCAGGCAACTTTATGTACGGTCTCAGGACGGCGGTGCTATTTCAGCTGTGCGGCCAATACTGTTCGCTTAGCGCCTATATAGCTGCTTATTTTGCGCGCTCTCCGAGTTTTAGCGCGCCCGAGCAGCGTTTTGGCTATTCCGACGCGCCCTCATGCGGTGGGTACACCGAAATCGGTCGATCGGGATAGCCAAAACACTGCTCGGGCTATGCCCGCTTTGAGGTTTTAATACCGCAGACACGCCACGCGTAGAGTGTCAGTTACCAAAAAGACAAAACGGCTCTATCAACGCCTCGGTGCTTGGGTTGGATGGCGCAGCGGCATCAAGGGGGAGGCCTCGAGGCCGGAGGACAGCCGCGGAGGCTTCCAACCCAAGCGCCGGGGCGGTCGTACACCACGCGCCAAGTGCCAGACCTTTCAACCCAAGCCAAGTTTCATACCCGTGGACTTCACGCGAACCCATTTTTCAAAGCATTACCGACAAATACTCAGCCAAATAGTCATACACCGCGCGAATTCTTTGGTTGCTGCGCACCTCGCGGTGCACGGCCAGCCACATGGGCAGGGGCGGCACTTTGAG
>JAYTMT010000189.1:0-7407 GCA_043728315.1 Polaromonas sp.
TACATTGCGGAGGCTGACATTGTGCGCATTCAGGCTGGACAGACTGCGCGCGTTCACATGGGCATGTATTCGCACCAAATACACAGCGCCACGGTGCTAGAGGTCGATACCGCCAAAACTTCAGTTTTGCCCCATGCCATGCTGGACGCGCAAACCGGCGGACCTATAGTCACATTGAATGCATCACCTGCAGACGGACAGTCTGGGGCGCGAGTCCCTCGTGATGCGCTGTACCGGGTGCGCGTGCAGCTGGACACCGCACCGCCGCTTCGGCACATGGCCGTTAGTCGGGTGGTTATCCAAGGTCACCAGCGTGCTTACTTTGCAACGCTGTTTGAGCGAGTGGCTGCTGTGTTTATGCGAGAAAGTGGCTTTTGAGCCATCGGCGCCCCTATAAATTTACAAAATTCATTGGTAAATAGGCACTACACAACCAGCTGAAAAGAGCAATTTTGCTGCAAATACAATTGGCTTACCCTCGCAAAATCTGCCGCCTAGCGGCCACATGGCGCAGCACCACGGGTAAGGTCATTGCAGCACCTACCAGTGTGACAGAGAGTCCTGGTGCTATCAAGAGCAAAGCTGCTGCAAAGCACAGCAACTGCTCCCAGCGCTTCATCTCCACCAAGAAGAACTTGCTCAAAGCCGCCGCGAGCACGCTGATGCCCAAAATACAGCCGGTGAATGTGACGATGAAATCGTACCAAGTAAACCCCTTAGCCACCAATAGCAGCGATGGTGAAAATACGAACACAAAGGACACCAGCGCCTTGGCCATGCCTAGCGTAAAAGCCATATTGCCAGTTTTGAATGGATCGCTTCCCGCCATTCCAGCGGCCGCATAGGCTGCCAGCACCACTGGCGGCGTGATGTCTGCCAGCACACCGTAATAAAACACAAAAAAGTGCGCCACCAAAGGCTCCACCCCCAGCTGCACAAGTGTGGGCGCGGCCACCGTCACCATGATGATGTAATTGGCCGTGGTGGGTATGCCGCAGCCCATCAAAATACACACCACACCCGTCATCACCAAAGCGCACAGCAAGGTGAGGACTTGGGTAGAGGCAAAATATGTGGGTATGACGGCGCTGAGCCCACCGACCATCGCCTGTGCTGCGACATTGCCGTTTAATCTTCAAAACTAGCGCTCCAGCGTGAATCCCACGCCGGGGCGCTGCTGCCAGAGCGCGCGCCGTCTAGTGTGCGGCGGTCGCGCTTGGTGGGGCGGCCTTGGGTGATTGACAGGGCGGGCTCGGGATTAAGGCGCATATGCTCTAGCAGCGCTAGTCGGGCGGCCAAGCTTTCGGGCGTTTCTTGTACCCATTCTTGGGCTAACGTGGCAGAGCCGCGCTGGTGGCTCAGGGCTTTTACCAGCACACGGCGGGTAAGTGGTGGCTGCAAAATCTCTAACGCGTCGCCCACCCGCACCTCGCGCGAGGCTTTGACCAGCGCCCCATTGATTTTGACGCGGCCTTTGCCGATTTCTTCGGTGGCCAAAGCGCGGGTTTTGTAAAAGCGCGCAGCCCACAGGAATTTGTCGATGCGCAGTTTGTCGCTATCGCTCTCGGATTCTTTGGTTTGAAAGTTTGAAATATTCTTCATTGGGCAGCATCTTAGCGCAGCCTACAATGCCTTGCATGTGCAAGCCATATGCGCCAAACCCTGTAGCCAGTACCACATGATTAACCAGCAGTTAAAAATTTTGATTTTTGGAGGAAATAGGCTACTTGTCAGTGCCACACGGTCATGTATTGCTGCTAATTATGTAGTGCATAGCCTTGGCCATGCCGAATGCGACATCAGCAATGGAGCCGCAGTGGCCCAGCAGATACAGCTTTTCAAGCCCCACATTGCCATCAACGGCGCGGCCTACAACGATGTGGATGGCGCAGAGCAATCGCCGCAAGCGGCTTACGCGCTCAACGCCCATGCGCCGGGTGTGTTGGCGCGTGCCTGCGAGGCGGCGGGCGCGCTACTTGTCCATTTTTCTACAGATTTTGTATTTGATGGCAGCAAAACCACGCCTTACACCGAGGACGATGCGCCCCATCCTTTAAGCGTTTACGGCGCGAGCAAATTAGCTGGTGAGCAGGCCGTGATGGCAGCAGGCGGCTATCACTTAGTGCTGCGCGTGAGCTGGCTCTATGGCGCAGGAGGGCGCAATTTTTTCAGCCAAGTGGCGCACTGGCTGCAATGCGACCGCCAGCTGCGGGTGGTGGATGACCAAGTCTCAGTGCCTAATCGCGTGGAAGACTTGGCCGCAGGCTTGGCGGCGCTGCTCGCGCTGGCGCAGGCAAATGGCATGGATTGGCTCAGAGCACGCGCAGGCTTGTACCACTTTGTGGCCAACGCCCAGCAGCATGCCATGAGCCGCTACACCTATGCGCTGCACACCGCGCAGCGGCTAGGCAGCCAAAGCATCGCCCGTTTGCAGCCTGTGCCATCAAGCGCCTTCCCCGCGCCTGCGGCGAGGCCAGCTTACAGTGCCATGGATTCTGCTAAGTTTGAGGCGGTGTTTGGGCTGAAAATACCAGCAATGTCAGCGTCATATGGTCATAGTGTGCTACAAAATAAGTAGCTACTCTTTGGCCCCAAGCGCCTTGGCCCGCGCCTGCTGCAAGTGCAGCCCGTGGGCATCGGTGGGGCTGCGGGTGTCCCAGCCGCTCAGGTGTTGGGTGGCTATGTGGAACAGTCCGCTGGCCCATTCGGGGCTGTCGTTCAGGCAGGGTATGTAGCCCATTTCTTTGCCGCCGTTGGCAAAAAAAGCATCGCGCACTTCCATGTTGATTTCTTCTAGTGTTTCAAGGCAGTCCACTGGGAAGCCCGGGCAGACAATGTCCAAGCGCTTTGCGCCGTCAATGGCCATTTTGACGACGCTGGGCTCGGTGTAGGGTTCGAGCCATTTGGCTTTGCCAAAGCGCGACTGGAAAGTCACCATGTAATCGTCGGCAGAAATACCCAATTGCTCGGCCAGCAAGCGTGCGGTTTTGTAGCACTCGCAGTGGTAGGTGTCGCCCTGCATCAGGGTGCGCTGGGGCACGCCATGAAAACTCATGACCAGTTTTTCGCCTTTGCCATGTTTAGCCCAGTACCCATTGATGCGCGCGGCCAAAGCAGCTATGTAGCGTGGGTGGTCGTGGTAGTTGTTGACAAAGCGCAACTCAGGAATGCGCCGCACTTTGGCCGCCCAAGTGTAGACCGCATCAAACACACTGGCCGTGGTGGTGCCAGAGTATTGGGGGTAGAAGGGCAGAATTAAAATTTTGCTAAACCCCTCGGCTTTGAGCGCATCCAGTTGGGCTGGCATGCTTGGATTTCCATAGCGCATGCCAAGGCGCACCGACACATGGTGGCCAGCTTCGTCTAATGATTTTTGCAGGCCATCGGCTTGGTGCTGGCTCCATACTTTCAGGGGCGAACCAGCGGGGGTCCAAATTTTGGCGTATTTGTGGGCAGACTTGGCAGGGCGCAGGCGCAAGATGATGCCGTGCAAAATCAGCCACCAAATCGCGCGCGGGATTTCCACCACGCGGTGGTCGCTTAAAAACTCTGCCAAGTAACGGCGCACTGCCGAAGCCGTGGGCGCATCGGGCGTTCCGAGGTTGCAAAGCAACACTGCGCAGCTGCCAGTGTGATTTTTTTGTTCCCCGTGTGCATACGAAGGTTCTTTTTTGAATTTCATGCGTTATTGTCTCGCATTCTGAGAAGCATCCATGATCAATGTCGCACAAATACAAGCCATTTCTTTTGACCTAGACGATACCCTGTGGCCAATCGGGCCCACCATTGAGCGGGCAGAGGCGGCTCTGCACGCATGGCTCACGGTGCATTCGCCCATGACAGCGGCTTTGTTTTCGTCTGCCGAGGCGCTGCGCGATATCCGCGAATACATACGTGTAGAGTTACCCAAAAAGAAACCCGAGCTCAAGCACGATTTGGGCGCTGTGCGCCTAGAGGCCATACGCTTGGCCATGTACCGTGCGGGGGAAAACCCTCTGCTTGCCAAGCAGGCCTACCAAGCTTTTTATGCTGCGCGCAACAAAGTGGATTTATTCAGCTGCTGCCGAGAGGTGCTGTCCGCTTTAAGCGCCCGCTATCCGCTGGCCGCCCTGTCCAATGGCAATGCCGACATCCAGCTGGTGGGCTTGGGTGCGTACTTCAAAGTGGCCGTGAGCGCGCGCGAGGCCAAAATGGCTAAACCCGACAGCCGCATTTTTGACCTCACCGCGCAAAAACTTGGGGTGCACAATGCCCATGTGCTGCATGTGGGCGACGATGCCACGATGGACTGCTTGGGCGCATGGCGCGCGGGCATGCAAACCGTGTGGGTCAACCGCAGCGATGCCCTGTGGCTGCACGACGCGCCCCAACCCGTGACGGTGAGCAGCTTGACGGAGCTGCTTACCCTGCTCAGTTGAGCGCCATCAGTTTGGCATGCTGAGTGGCGTGTTGTGTGGCGTTTTATTTAGGCGCTAAGCGAATGGCACCATCCAAGCGAATCGTCTCGCCATTGAGCAAATCATTTTCAAAAATATGCACGGCCAGTTTGGCGTAGTCTTGTGGCGTGCCTAGGCGGCTGGGGAAGGGCACAGCCGCTGCCAATTGGTCTTGCACTTCTTTGGGCATGCCAAACATCATGGGGGTGCCCATGATGCCGGGCGCTATGGTCATGTTGCGGATGCCGTTGCGCGAAAGGTCGCGGGCTATGGGCAGGGTCATGCCCACAATGCCGCCCTTGGAGGCGCTGTAGGCGGCTTGGCCTATCTGGCCGTCGTAGGCCGCCACTGAGGCCGTACTGATCATGCAGCCGCGCTCCATGGTGGCTTCGGGCTCGTTTTTGCTCATGGCATCGGCCGCAAGGCGGATCATGTTGAATGAGCCAATCAAATTGATGGTGACGGTTTTTTTGAATGCGTCAAAATTGTGCGCGCCGTTTTTGCCCACGGTTTTCTCTGCGCTGGCAATTCCCGCGCAGTTCACCAAGCCCATCAGCTTGCCCATGCTGACGGCGCGTGCCACCACTGCTTGGCCATCGGCTTCGCTGGTGACATCGCATTTGACAAATGCGCCGCCGATTTCTTTGGCCACGGCCTCGCCCTTTTCAGCTTGCATGTCTGCTATCACCACAGTAGCGCCCTTGGCAGCCAGCATGCGCGCTGTGCCCTCGCCCAAGCCCGATGCGCCACCGGTCACGATAAATACTTTGCCTGAAATGTCCATGGGAGCTCCAATAAGTTGAGAAAATTAGGGAGTTGACGTTTACGTCAACGTCAAGTGGCCTAATTATCGCGTATTTGCATGCCTTACTTAGCCACAGGGCGAGGTGGTTGCTCGGAGTGGGTTGAAAACTGCTCTGCTTCATTGTCTACAGTATGCGAGCGCCCTGTTTACGCTTAGATTTGCCCTTTTCATGAAAAATAGTGACAATGTCAGCGTCATATTGTCACAGTTTGCTATATTTTATGTAGTAAATGATACTCTAAAGGTAACGTGTCTCCGGTATTAAAACCTCAATGCGAGCATAGCCCGATCAGCGTTTTGGCTATCCCGACCGACCGATTTCGGTGTACCCACCGCATGAGGGCGCGTCGGGATAGCCAAAACACTGATCGGGCGCAGTAAACCAGTAGCTACAAAGGCTAAAAGAAAGCGCTAACCCACATTCCACTGCTGATCGCGCCCAAGGCCACGCCCCAGCGGATAATCAGGCCATGCATTTTCTCCAATTTATCAATTGCCCAGCCGCCCTGTTGCTGGCCACCACCGCCCTGCTAGCGGCTTGCAGCACCACACCACCCCAGCCAAGTTTGCCTAGCACCCCAGCGGCCAAAGCCGAGCCGCCGCCCGTGGTGCGTGTGCCCAAAACCCCTCCCAAAATCGGTTTAGCCTTGGGCGGTGGCGCAGCGCGTGGCTTTGCCCATGTGGGGGTGATAGCGGCGTTAGAAGAGGCCGGTTTCAAGCCCGACTTTGTGGTGGGCACATCGGCTGGCAGCTTGGTGGCGGCGCTGTACGCATCTGGCAAATCACCCGCGCAGCTACAGCAAATCGCCATTGACATGGAAGAGGCCACGCTCACCGACTGGACTTTGCCGCTGTTTGGCAAAGGCGTGATCAAAGGCGAGGCGCTGGCCAACTATGTGAACGCGCAAATCCGCCATAAACTCATTGAGAGCATGGTGATACCGCTTGGCGTGGTGGCCACTGATCTGCACACAGGGCAGGGCGTGTTGTTCCAGCGCGGCGACACTGGCGCGGCCGTGCGCGCGTCCAGCGCCGTGCCGTCGGTGTTTACTCCTGTGAAAATCGGCGCGGCCGAATATGTGGACGGTGGTTTGGTATCGCCCGTGCCAGTGAAGTTTGCGCGGCAAATGGGCGCAGAGCTGGTGATTGCGGTGGATATTTCCGCAGCACCCGAGGGCAATGCAGCCGATTCGCAAGTACAAATTTTGCTGCAAACCTTCGCCATCATGGGCAAAAGCATCAACACTTGGGAACTGCGCGAAGCCGACGTGGTGGTGCGGCCAGCGCTGCTGGGCGTGAAAAGCGCAGATTTCACCTCCAAACGCCGCTCTATCGACGCCGGCCGCGTGGCCATGCAGGCTGCTTTGCCAGCACTTCGCACGGCTGTGGAGAAGCTCAGTCGGTGATATTGCTGCTGTTGGTTATGCTTGGGTTGGACAATTTTGCGGCTAAGTGGGTGCTGTGTCTACGCATGTTATGGTCTGAGTTGGTCACTACTGCGCCTTAGTGTTGTGCCTCTGCATGTTTCGGTCTTAGCTGGTCACTGCTGCGGCTAAGTGAGTGCTGTGTCTGCATATGTTCGCTTTGAGTGGGTCACAACTGCGGCCAAGCGAGCGCTGTGCCAACGCGCAAACGGATCGCTGGCCCCTTCGGGGGAGCTTGTTTTTTTGAACAAATGGGGGGAATGTTCATAACTCGGGCTTCGCCCTCAAACAGATGAACATTCTGATCCCCCATTTGTCCAAAAAAATAAGCCCAGCGCCCTGATTGTTTGCGCATTGGCACAGCACTCGCTTAGCCGCAGGGCGAGGTGGTTACTTGGAACGGTTGGAAAACTGCTCAGCCTCTGGGTCAACAGCATGCTGGCGCTCTGTTTCAGGCTTAGATTTGCGTTTTTCATGAAAAATAGTGGCAATGTCACCGTCATATGGTCATAGTGTGCTATTATTTATATAGTAAAAAGTGCACTGCGCGTTACGTGCCTGCGGTATTAGATCCTCAAAGCGAGCATAGCCCGAGCAGCGTTTTGGCTTTCGCATACGACCGATTTCTGGTACCCCAGCATGAGCATAAGCGCTAACTTAACATTGCCAAAAATAGTGTAATAAGCGACACTAGAGTCTTCTAAACAAGGAGCTCAGCGATGACAGATGGCGGTACGTGCAC
>JAYTMT010000190.1:0-7086 GCA_043728315.1 Polaromonas sp.
TGGCTTGCAGTTCTAGGCGTTCAGCAGATTCTAGTGTGACGATGTATTTTTCCATCGCTTATTGTCACTTTAATGCTCATATTTAGCAACTATTTATGCAACAATTTATGTGTGATGAGACACTAGTGTGAGCGGCGCTAAGCTGGCTGCGGCCAAAGCTAATTTGCTGGCATCAGTGAAAGATGCGCTGGCCACGGCAGGCATAGCAGATTCGAGCAAGTTTGACCCGATCAAATCGGTCTACGCGTATGACGGCACAGGCGTGGACGCGGTAATCGAATCGATCAGCCATTCGCGCGACCCTGCCACGGGCGCAACCCAACTGCGCGCCAAGCTGGCAGGCACTGCCAATGCCGCCGATGGCACGCTCGTGCCCACGCTGATCACAGCTGGCACACCGCTTGCCAGCTCGCAAGTGGCTATTGCCAGCAGCCAAGCCTTGACGTTTGGCAAAATCAATGCCTGGATGAACCACATCAATTCATGCATTGCGGTTGGAAGCCTAAATACTGCTGATTGCCAAGACAACGATGGCAGCCGGTTCATCTCCAACAGTTTTAAGCATAGCGGTAAAAATTTCACTTTTGATTTTTCCACATTACTCAGCGAGTCCGACCGCAGCCATGTGCCGGGCAGTGTGTTTAAAAACCCAGCTATCTTGGCATTCACGCGCTCTGCTGGCGCTGCTTTTGACGACCGCGCAGTTGTTGAGTTCACTATCACTCAGCCGCGTACCGGCCCACTGGCTGGCAGCCGAACCACGCCAATCGAGTACACCAAAATTGTCATTTTTAAACGCGACGACAGCCTGACGCAGGCCAAGGCTGGCAACTGGATTGCTTTTGGGAATCAGCGTAACTATGATTGGAGTGTTGAGGCAAATTATCTGGCGCAGACCCAAATCAACCCCACTGCCACCAATTTCCCTAGCCAAATGCGCTCTGGCTTGCGTATGAATTTCAACTCCACCATACTCAATACAGCCACTAATGTGTTTGATTCGGCTGGTGTGTTTGCAGTGCGCATGAAAGGGCCAGGCTTGCCAGTCGCTGGCGTGGTGCTTGCGCCTACTTCTACTGCTACCGTAGCCACGTTCACCATTCTGAACAAAACTGGTGTGATTCCTAGCCCCGGCACTTTGGCTACCGCCGTGCAGCGTGATTTCCGCATGAGTGGTGCAATTTTAGGCACTGGTGCAGCGTTAGCAACAACCGATTGGAACGGAGCAAGTGTTTTTGCGGCCAACACAGCCACTGAAACGGATATGACCAAGCTACAAGCATATAACCGCTACACGGCAGAAATTTACCGAACGGCAGACCCAGCTAATCCTGTGATTGAATCCACACTGATTCTGGCACCCATTCAAACGGCTACTGCTATGGCCAAAATCCCGCGGCATGATTTGACGCCAAGCACTTCAGCGATTGCCGCTGGGGCTTCAGTCACATCGGTCACGGTAGCTTGGACGCGAGTGACTGGCGCGGCGCCCATAGAAGCCGCATTTGCGCTGTTCTTTGGATCAGGTCCTGGTGTAACCAACAGCATCAATTTGCCTGATAATTTCACCTTTGCACCCACCTCCACCAGCATCGCGGTCACCAATGGCGCTACCGGATTTCCGGCTTCTTCTGCCACCCAAACCAGAGAGGTGGGGCTTTTTGGCCGATCAGCACGGTCAGCCTTCAGCACCAATCTGATACGCACTAACTAGAAAACTGTGCAACAGATGGTATACAAAACCCGCTTCGGCGGGTTTTTTTTATTCCTAAATGCATAGCGCACTATGACCATATGACGCTGACATTGCCAGTATTTTTCATAAATTGAGCCAATACAGCCTGCGCCATGGCCCACAGTTGCTTGGAGGGCTTTGCGCCACCATGTGCTGCACTTGCAAGGCTTTCATACACCTGCAAACACAGCAGCGCTTTGAGCTGCGCCACCACGGCTTGTACCTGCTGCGATGGCGCATCTAACGGCGACGCACCCACCAAGCGCTGCACCAGCCATGTGAGGCCCGCTGTGCGTTTGGCATCGCGCGCCTGCATGAGCGCGCCCAGCTCGGTATCTAACGCAGCATAGGCGCGCAGGCGGCGCAGGGGCAGCGTATATTGCGCGTAAAACTGCGCAAAGCAATCCACATATTGCGCAAAGGCTTGGCCAATTTCTGGCTCGTTCATCAGATCGGTCACGTCCAGTAAATCGGCGCTGTGGGCCATCGCGTCGCACACGGCGTTGAGCAGCGTGCTGCGATTTGCGTAGCAGTTAAACACCGTCATGCGGGCTACGCCTGCGCGCTTGGCCACCGCGTCTATTGAAAACGCAGCAGCGGCATTAGCACCCGATAGCTCCTCTAAAGCGGCGTTAACTATCAGTGCGCGGGTGCGCTGGGCGCTGGCTTGGCGTGCGCCTGTGGCAGATGTGCTGGTGGTAGATGCCGTGCTGGCAGAGGTGGTGGCAGTGAATGTCTTTTTCATTGTACTAATAGTATAATGGATTGATGAAAACACAAAAATCGCAACTGTTTCTGGGCTGGTTGGCCGCATGGTTTTTGGTGCTGAGCACGGCGGTGTGGCAAATAGCCACGCGCCTGGGCGCGGCGCACACCCTCAGCCCGGTTGACCTGAACCTGCTGCGCTACTGCGTGCCCGCGCTGATTTTGCTGCCTGTGCTGTGGCGCACTGGCCTGTTGCCCAAAGAGCTGTCCAAAACCCGGCTGGCCGTGCTGGTGGGCGGCGCGGGCCTGCCCTTTGGCCTGCTGGCGGTGAGCGGTGCCAAGCTCGCTCCAGTGGCGCATATGGCGGCCATGCTGGCTGGCATGGGGCCTATTACGGTGATGCTGGCCGCGTGGTGGTGGTTTGGCGAGCGGCCCGCTGGGCAAAAATGGCTGGGTGCGGGGCTGATTGTGCTGGGCGTGGGCTTGGTCACGCAGGTGTTCGCCGTGCAAACCAGTGCTACTGGCCTGCAAACCCTGTGGGGCGATGCGCTGTTTTTGGCAGCATCGTGCGTGTGGGCGGCCTACACCGTGGCGCTGCGTGGCACGTCTTTGAGCGCGCTGCAGCTGTGCGCGCTGGTCTCAGGCTGGTCGGCCATGGGCGCGGCGCTGCTGTGGCTAGCCACGCCGGGCACTCGCCTTTTGAGCGCGCCTGTGGGTGATGTGCTGCTGCAAGTATTGGTGCAAGGCGTGGTGGCAGGCGTGATGGGCATCACGGCTTATGGCTATGCGGTGAAAATTTTGGGCACACTCACCCCGTCTGCCTTAGGTGCTTTCGTGCCCGTGGTGAGTGCGCTGGGTGGCGCGCTGCTGCTGGGCGAGACGCTGACAGGCTACGCGCTGCTGGGTGTTTGCGTGGTCACGCTTGGTGTCTTGGCCATGCAGCTTAAGCGCAAGTCCGGCTAGAAGAAATTCCTAAATGCATAGCGCACTATGACCATATGACGATGACATTGGGCTTATTTTTTTTAAAATACTGTTTTTACAGTTCGCCCTGAGCATGTCCCAAGAGGTCGTGAAGGCTTCGACAGGCTCAGCCCGAACGGGCTTGGTTTAATTGATGTCGGTACTTCACCCAGCTGAGGACAAAGACCGAGCCCCAAAACGAGCCCGAAACATAAGCAAAGCTAACATTAAACCGACACCACCGCCACAGCCTCATCTAAACTTGGCCCATCAATTTGCTTTTCAAAAGCGCGTAGCCTGCGGTACACCGAAATCAGCTCCACAATCGTGGTCCAGCTGTTGACCAAATACTGAAAAGAACTCTCCACACGGCCAAAGGCGCGGGCGATTTGCTGCATGGAGCCCAAGGTGAGCAAACCCATGATCAGCGATGGCCCAAGCGCAATATAGGGCACCAGCACGCCAAACTGCAAATAAGACCACTTGGCCACGTCAAAATACAGGTAGTGAAAGTACATGCGGTAGTAGTTGCCGCGCAGCCGCTCCCACAGGTCGTGCAGGGTGGGTGGCTGGGCGCGTTCGACATTGTCCTCCCCCAGCACCAGCTCTTTGCGGTACGAGGCTTCTACTTTTTGGTTTTCATACTCCAAGCCTGGCAGCTTGTAGCCCACCACCGCCAGCAGCACCGTGCCAGCCAGTGCAAACATAATAGCCACCCACACCAGCGCGTGGTCTACATGGCCGAGCACCGGTAGCTCGGTAATTTTGGCCGACAGGGTGTACAAAATCGGCAAAAACGCCACCAAGGTCATGATGCTGCGCATAAAACTCACACCCAGTGTTTCCATGATCTTGGCAAATCGGGCCGTGTCTTCTTGAATCCGCTGGGATGCCCCTTCAATGTGGCGCAGCTTGTGCCAATGCGCCGTGTAATAGCCCGTCATGGCGGTACGCCAGCGAAAAACCCAGTGCTTGATGAAAAACTCCAGCATCACCACCACCGCAATGAAAATTCCGGCGATTTTGCCAAAAGTAGCCAACTGCGCCCAAAACTCAGGCAAAGTCACCGTGCCCGGCTTGGCTAGAATTTTTTGCACCAAATCATAAAACGTGCCAAACCATTCGTTGATCTGCACGTCAAGCTGCACCTTGTACCAAGTGACTCCCAGTATCAGCAAGCTGCCCAGCACCGACCACAGAAAGTACTTACGGTCAAAAAAGAAAGAACGAAACATGCGAAGCTCCGGTGAAAATAAGAAAAACCAGTGTCTATATTACTACATAATTCGTAGCGTACTATGACCATATGACGGTGACATCGGTTTGGTTTATTGCAAATTTTGGATTTTTCTAGTGTTTTTTACGCTCGCAGTTGGTTGGCATGGGCGGTTGCGGATGTGTCTGCGTCTCCGCTCATCGCGCAGATGTTCATGTAACGCGGCAAGAGGGCTGGCGCTGCATCTTTGGTTTGGAATGCCAACTTTTGTAGCATGCGCGAGTCATCGCTGCGCACAGACACATCCTCCACCGCCCATTGTCCAAGCTGGTTTGAAACTCCCCTACGCGCCAACCAATCCAGCACGCAAACAAGGCTAGGCCGCAGCCCACCAAGTCAGAGTGAAACAGGCGCATCTCACCCCAAGCCCGAGGCCTGCATAGTGCGAAACGCCCGGCCAGTAGCCATCCGACCAAACACGGCCGTTCAAGCCTCCACCAGCATGGCCCAGGCCAGCCGCACCAGCTCTTCTTCAAATTCTGGGCTGCCCAAAAGCGGCGAGTCTTCAATAGATGCGCTGCGAATCGTGCCTATCACTGCGCGGGTCACGACAAACAGCGTGGCGGGCGAGCTGCGCAACTTGAGTGTGCCACCCGATGCTGTGGACGCGCGTGCCAGATACAGGCTGATGCGTTCCGACACGGCGCGCAGGCCCTGTGTGATGGCCATGCCGTCGTCGCGCCTCCAAGCCAAGCGAATCATGGCGCGGCGGGTTTTGCGGGGGCTGGCCGGATGCAGCGCGGCATCGGCTTGCCCAGAGCCCACGGCCTGCACCAGCTCGTGAATAAAGGCTGCCACCATCTCGCGCGGGGGCTGCTCCGTGCGCTCGGCGCGGCTGAGCAAATCTGCCAGCCGCTGGATTACCCACGCCCGCTGCGACTGGATCATGGCCTCCACTATGCTGTCTTTGCTTTTGAAATACTGGTAGAGCGTGCCAATTGAAAAACCCGCCTTGGCGGCGATTTTGTTGGTGTTGAGCGCCTGCTCGCCTTCGTCTTGCACAATCTGAGCCGTGGCCTGAAAAATCGTATGAATAGTGTGCTGCGCACGCTCCTGCGTGGGCTCGCGGCGCAAGCTGGGCTTGGGTTTGGCAGGTTTTTCAGTCATATGGATACAGTGCGTTCAAACATGAGCAATAAGCGAGTTTCAAATCTGAATAAAGCTCAGTATATTACACACTATGGAAAATCCAAACCCTAGCCTCAACCCGATCCCCGCCCCAACGCAGCCCACGCATGCGCCACTAGATTCCCCCGAAATCCCAGTGCGCAAGCTCAACCTAGATTTAGGCAATGGCTTTGCAAGGCATTGGCACGGTGGCGATGCGTTTCGCAGTGCGTATTACAACGCGCTGTCTATGAGCTTTCCGCTGGGCGAGCAGATGTTCATTGACTCGGTGCAGCTGTGCGCGCCGCAGTTACCCGAGCCGCAAAGCGCCAAGGATTTTGCGTTGCGCGGCCAAATCAAAGACTTTTCAGCCCAAGAGGCCACGCACCGCCATGTGCATGCGCAATACAACGCCGAGCTCACGCGCCAAGGCATGGTCAACCATGTGGAGCAGCGCATAGCGGGGCGTGACGCTTTTGTAAAAGCCAACAACTTAAAGCCGATTCACCGCTTGGCGGTAACGGCGGCCTACGAGCATTACACCGCCGTGTTTGCCCAAATCCTGCTGGACAACCCGCAAACCATGGCACCAGCCGATGCCCAACTGCGCAGCATTTGGAATTGGCACGCCATGGAAGAGTCTGAGCACAAAGCCGTGGCTTTTGAC
Organism: Polaromonas sp.; assembly: GCA_043728315.1. Taxonomy (GTDB): domain Bacteria; phylum Pseudomonadota; class Gammaproteobacteria; order Burkholderiales; family Burkholderiaceae_C; genus JAAFIP01. The sequence continues at coordinate 6,454 of JAYTMT010000190.1, forward strand.
GTGTACCAAGCCATTGGCGGCAATTACGCATGGCGCATCCGCTGGTTTTTGTATGCCAGCGTGGTGTTTTTCTTTGACGTGTTGCGTCAAACCACGAACAATTTGTGGCACGACGGCACATTGTTCAAGCCCTCTACGTGGTGGAGCGCAGCTACATTCTTATTTGGCCACCCGTCCAAAGGCAACGGCTGGGCGTGGATGATGGCGCGCCCGCTGCTGGACTATTTCAAACGCGATTTCCACCCTTGGCAGCACGACAACCGCACAGAGTTGGCAAATTATGCAGGCGCGCATGCCGCGGATTGGCGGGTGGTGCGGGCGGGGTCTGTGGCTTAATTTTAGCTTTTTGAGCCCGATGTCATCGTCATATGGTCATAGTGCGCTATTTATTTAGCAGTGCATTGTTTCTATATCGCCGTTTGCGTGCTTGGTTTTACGCGTCTGATTTTGCGCGCCCGATCAGAGTTTTGACTATTTCTTTGTTCTCTGCGCCCTTGTTGAGGTTTGGCTTTCGCGCTTGTTAGCGCGCCCGAGCAGCGTTTTGGCTATCCCGACGCGCCCTCATGCGGGCATAAGCGCTAACTTAAACACCCACAAACTCTGCTAGCTGCCGACATCGCCGTCGTTTAGGCT
>JAYTMT010000191.1:0-5750 GCA_043728315.1 Polaromonas sp.
CGGTGTACCCACCGCTGAGAGGGCGCGTCGGGATAGCCAAAACGCTGCTCGGGCGCGTCCAACCAATGACAAAGACCTAGGCAGTAGGCATATAAGAAAGCCCCAAGCGCTGCTCGGGCGCATAAACCAACTTCATAGGCGCGCTGTACACGCCACCGCGTCCGCTCATCCGCTCAGTCCCACATAGTTCTCCGCCAGCATAGTCTGCGCCGCTTCTGAGCCCATCAGGTAATCCAGCTCGGCCTCTTGCACGCGCTGACCAAAACCGGCAGTGTCGGGGAAGCGGTGCATGAGCGAAGTGAGCCACCAGCTAAAACGCTCCACACGCCATACCTTGCGCAGGGAGCGCTGGGAGTAGCCGTCTATGCCTGCGCGGGATTTTTCGGTATAAAAATCAACGAAAGCATCGCGCAGCATGCCCACATCGCTGGCGGCTAAGTTCAAGCCTTTAGCACCCGTGGGCGGCACAATGTGGGCGGCATCGCCCGCTAAAAACAGGCTGCCAAAGCGCATCGGCTCGGCTACGTAGCTGCGCAGCGGGGCAATGCTTTTTTCTATCGACGGGCCGGTGATGATCCGACTGGCCGTGTCTTCATCCAGCCGCAGCTTTAGCTCGTTCCAAAACCGCTCGTCGCTCCAATCCTCCACCCGGTCGGTCATGGGGCATTGCACGTAGTAGCGGCTGCGCGTGAGGCTGCGTAGCGAGCACAAGGAAAAGCCGCGCTCGCTGTTGCCATACACAATCGCATGCGGCGAAACGGGCGGCACATCAGCCAACACGCCCAGCCAGCCAAAGGGGTATTCCTTGCTGTATTCGGTGAGGCTGCCCTGCGGCACGCTGGCGCGGCTGATACCATGAAAGCCGTCGCAGCCCGCTATGAAGTCGCAGTGTATGGTGTGGTTTTGGCCGCCTATGTTGTAGCGCACGCTGGGGCTGGCGCTGTCAAAATCATGCAGCGTGACGTCTTTGGCTTCATAGACAGTGCTGCGGCCCACGCTGGCGCGGTGCGCCATGAGGTCTTTGGTGACCTCGGTTTGGCCGTAGGCAGTTACCGCTTTACCGCCGGTGCGGCTTGATAGCTCTATGCAGTGGCGTTGTCCGTTGAACACCAACTCAATGTGCTTGTGGGGCAAACCATCAGCCAGCACACCTGCGCCCACGCCAGCGTCAATTAGCGCATCCACCGTGGTTTGCTCCAAAATCCCCGCCCGAATACGCGAGAGCACATAGTCCCCGCTTTGGCGCTCGACGATCACATGGTCAATGCCCGCTTGGTGGAGCTTTGCGCCCAATAGCAAGCCCGCGGGCCCCGCGCCAATGATGCAAACTTGGGTTCTCATGATTGAATACGAGCTCGGGGTTTATTTGCGCTGTGACTGGCCTTGAATTTGAATCAAGGCTTTGAGTTGGCCGCGCACCTCGGCTACGTCTTTTTGTTGGTCGAGCACGGCTTTTCTCATCTCGCGCATTTGCGCAGTCAGATCGGTGACCTGTGTGCGAAGGCTGGTGATGTCGGTGAGTCGGTCAAATATATTAGTCAGCGTGCTCATGCGTGCAAGCCGCGCAGGCGCGTCATCTCCGTGAGAAAGGCGGTGTGCTCAAGTGCGTTTTGATCGAGTGCGTTTTTCATGCCAACGATGTCAATTTGCGCTCTTTGGGTGGCGGCATCGAGCTGTTTGAGCTCATCTGCGCTCACGCCCAGCAGCAGCGCGTCTACTGCGTCGCGCATCAGTTCAGATACGTTACGCCCCGTTTTTTTGCTGCGCAAGCCCAGCGCTTTTTTCTGACTGGCTTCTAAATAGGTTTGGGTTAATACCATGGCCATGATGCACTCCAAAAGTTACACATAGTGCATAGTATAACGTCATACATGGTACAGCGCTTGCGCTGCTGTTTAGGTTTGGCGGCGCACCAAGAGCAGGGCTGCGCCCATGCTGGCAAACAGGCCGCCGCAGATGCGGTTGAGCCAGAGCATGCGGGTTTTCACAGCCAGCCAGGGTTTCACGCGTGCTGCGCCCAGTGACAAGGCGCTGAGCAGGCCCAGCTCAAAAGCCACAAAGGTGATAGCCAACAGACCAAACTGCGGCGCCCAAGCAGCGCTGGGGTTGATAAATTGCGGGAAAAAAGCGCTGAAAAACAGCAGTGCTTTGGGATTGCTCGCACCCACCATCACGCCTTGCACGAAGCTGGCGCGCAAGCTGGGGCGCACTGCTTGCTGCTGTGCGGTATCGAGCTGCCAATCTATGGCAGGACTGTGCCAAGTTTTGATGCCTAGGTAAATCAAATAGGCGGCACCAATGATTTTCAACACTGTGAATGCCAGCTCAGATGCGGCCAGCACTGCGCCCAAGCCCAAGGCAGACAGCAGCATGATGACCAGCACCGCAGCGACACTACCCGTCGCGCTGGCAATGCCCCTGCTTGCGCCATGCGAGAGTGCATTACTCAGCGCCATCAGCATGGTGGGCCCCGGTGAGGCCACTAGAACGGCTACAGCGGCAAGGTACAAAAGGTAGGTGGTGGTGGTCATGGTGTGAGTGTAAGCGCCAGATGCATCACAACAGCCCCAACAAAAATATCACAAGAGAGAGCTCAAAAACGCAAGCAAACGCCCAAGCGATTAGCCGCCGCGACGCATCATGTCAAAGAACTCGGTGTTGTTCTTGGTGGCGCGCATGTTTTTGAGCATGAGCTCCATGGATTCGATTTCGTCCATGTTGAACATGAACTGGCGCAGGATGCGGGTTTTTTGCAAAATCTCGGGGGCGAGCAACAGCTCTTCGCGGCGCGTGCCTGATTTGTTCAGCTCAATGGCGGGGAACACGCGCTTTTCATACAGGCGGCGGTTCAGGTGCACCTCGCAGTTGCCCGTGCCTTTGAATTCTTCAAAAATCACCTCATCCATGCGGCTGCCCGTGTCTACCAGAGCCGTGGCAATGATGGTGAGTGAGCCGCCTTCTTCTACCTTACGGGCCGCGCCAAAAAAGCGCTTGGGCCGCTGCATGGCATTGGTGTCGATACCGCCAGAGCCAATTTTACCGCTGCTGGGCATCACCGCGTTATAGGCGCGGGCAAGGCGGGTGATCGAGTCGAGCAAAATCACCACGTCTTTTTTAAGCTCCACCAAGCGTTTGGCTCGCTCAATCACCATCTCGGCCACGTGCACATGGCGTGCGGCGGGCTCGTCGAATGTCGAGCTGATCACCTCGGCGCGCACGCTGCGCTGCATCTCGGTCACCTCTTCGGGGCGCTCGTCCACCAGCAGCACCATCATGTGCACGTCGGGGTGGTTGGCGGTGATGGCATGCGCTATGTGCTGCATCATCACGGTTTTGCCACTCTTGGGCGGTGCTACCAGCAAAGCCCGCTGGCCACGGCCAATCGGTGCTATCAAATCTATGACGCGGCCGGTGATGTTTTCTTCGCTCTTGATGTCGCGCTCAAGCTTCATTTGCTCTTTGGGGAAGAGCGGGGTCAAGTTTTCAAACATGACCTTGTGTTTGTTGCTCTCGGGCGAGTCGCCGTTGACTTTGTCTAGCTTGTTGAGGGCAAAGTAGCGCTCGCCGTCTTTTGGGGTGCGCACTTCGCCTTCGATCATGTCGCCAGTGTGCAGATTAAAGCGACGCACTTGGCTGGGGCTGATGTAGATGTCATCGGTGCTGGCGGTGAAGCTGGTGTCTAAGCTGCGCAAAAATCCAAAGCCGTCGGGCAAAATTTCTAGCACGCCGTCGGCAAAAATCTGCTCACCCGCACGGGCACGTTTTTTGATGATGGCAAACATCAGCTCTTGCTTGCGCATGCGGCCCGTGTTTTCGATTTCGAGTTCTTCGGCTTGCTTGAGTACCTCTGAGACGTGCAGGGCTTTGAGTTCGTTTAAATGCATGTGGACTCCGGTCGCACTCCCAAAACGAGGAGCGGTAACTGATAAAAATGGGGGGGTGGTGGGCGCCGCAAAGGCCTGTGGAGATGCGAATCTGCGGTGTGTCGCTGTGCAAGCTGTTTTTGGCTTAGACGACTAATTATGACACTAAAAGAGGGAGAATTTTGGAAACGTAAAGGAGGCAACAGATGTAATGCAATGCTTAAGATCAGTAGTTCGCATTCAATGCGGGTCAACACAAACAGCAATAAACAAATAATTGCTGTTTTCATATACAGGGGGACAAATTGCGGACATAATAGCTTTTTATTTTCTGGTACGTTTACATGCTCAGCACAAGAGACATTGCACCTTCTATCAGCTATCTACGAGCTGTAAGGCAAGTATGGACACAGGCTGATCTGGCTAACGTTTTGGGGATTAGCGTACGGCAATTGAGAAGATGGGAGCAAGGCGATTGCATCTTGCCTGAGCACAAGGTATCAGAGCTCCAACGCATGTTGAAATTTGGCTCATTGCCCCATCAAGGGCAATTTACTTTTATAGATTTATTCGCAGGAATCGGAGGCATTCGACATGCTTTCGAGAGCATTGGAGGTCAATGCGTATTCACATGCGAATGGGATTTATTTGCACAGAAAACTTACCTTGCTAATTTTCCTGACTCGCGCCATGCAATTTCAGGTGACATTACCAAAATTCACGAAGACGACATTCCGGATCATGATGTGCTTCTTGCTGGCTTTCCGTGCCAGCCTTTTTCTATTGCTGGTGTCTCCAAGAAAAATGCCCTTGGCAGAGCGCACGGCTTTGCAGATGAAACTCAAGGCACACTCTTTTTTGATGTGGCGAGAATCATTGAGGCCAAGCAGCCCAAAGCATTTATGTTGGAAAACGTAAAGAATCTTCAATCACATGATGGGGGGCGAACCTTTGACGTGATATTGCGCACATTACGCGATAATCTTGGATACCAAGTCTTCTACAAAGTGATCGACAGCGCCCATTTTGTTCCACAACACAGGGAGCGAATCATCATTATTGGTTTTAAAGAGGCTAATTTTTTCGACTGGAATAGGCTAGAACTGCCTGGTAAAGGCAGGCATATTTTGGAAGAAATCCTGCATCACCAGTCCTTGGAGCCACTTATCGAGCACGACGAAGACCGATTCTTTGATCACACTAATCAATCTATTCACACCAAATACACACTGACCGACAATCTATGGACTTATTTGCAAAACTATAAAAAGAAGCATCAAGCTGCGGGCAATGGTTTTGGATTTGGATTGGTATCGCCATCTAGCGTTACACGGACACTTTCTGCTCGTTATTACAAAGATGGTTCCGAGATTCTGCTGGATCAAGGAGTGGCAAAAAATCCACGCAGGCTTACCCCACGCGAATGTGCACGGTTGATGGGTTTTCCAGATACATTCAGGATACCAGTGTCTGACACGCGCGCCTACAAGCAGTTTGGGAACTCTGTTGTTGTGCCAGCAATTAAGGCAGTCGCTGACACAATGCGGCCTTTCTTGATTGATTCACCATCGACGAACAAAATTCCAGAGTCAGAACTAATGGCGGCCTAGCTGCACGCGATCAAAGGGTCATTATGTCGTCACTTAAAGAGTACTTCGCTGGCACTGCTTGCAAATACCTCAGTGTTGTTGATGCAACGCCTAGGTCAAATCAGCACGAAATTGGATCCAACAGATTTATTGAGATTCTTGGCAATCCGGAATCCGAAAAACTGCGATTTGATGTAACGTGTCCGCGCCGATTAAATACTGAGCCACCCTGCCGATCCAATATTGAGCCAGGGCGGGTTGCTGATATTTGAGCCAGCAACTGTGGATAAGTGTACTT
>JAYTMT010000192.1:0-4209 GCA_043728315.1 Polaromonas sp.
CATAAAGTACGGCATCGTCTCTGCTGCACCGCTGGCCACCTTAGACACTGTGGCGTTGATGCCCACGGCGTGGTCTTTAGGTGCAATCACCGCATGCGCACCTGCGCCATCGGCCACGCGCAGCACGGCGCCCAAGTTATGCGGGTCGGTCACGCCGTCTAGCACCAAAATCAAGGGGTTAGTTGCATCCGCTGAGGCTTCTAGCTCTTCTAGCAACTCGTCCAGTGATGTTGCCTGCTTAACCTGCTGCGCAATCGCCACCACCCCTTGGTGGCCGTGGCTACCGCACATTTTGGCCAGGCGCAGGCCGTCGGCCTCAATCAAGCGCACCTGCGCTTGGCTGGCTTTGTCGATAAAGCTGCGCATGCGGGCGTCTTTGCGGGCGCTGTCGTAGTAAATTTCAACAACAGAGGTGGGCGCGGTTTTAATGCGCACGCCCACGGCGTGAAAGCCGTAGAGAATTTTAGTAGCTGACATGCACTGATTATCACGTTTTATCGCGTGTTATCAGCGCGCACCATGTTTAGCTAATGGCTAAAGACGGCATACGCGTTTTGATAGCCCTTAATTTCCATGGGGTTGCCACTCGGGTCTTTAAAAAACATCGTGCCCTGCTCCCCAGGCTGGCCCACAAAGCGCAGCGATGGCTTGATTACAAAATCAACCCCTTGGCGCTCAAGGCGCAGCGCCAGTTTGCGCCAATCGGCCATAGCCAGTACCAAGCCAAAATGGGGCATGGGCACTAGCACACCATCCACTTGCCCTGTGTTGGCGGTTTCAAACGGCTTGCCCAAATGCAGCGAAATTTGATGCCCAAAGAAGTTGAAGTCAACCCACGTATCAGTAGACCGGCCCTCTGCACAGCCCAGAACAGTGCCATAAAAATGGCGTGCATCGTCCAGGTCATTGACGTTATACGCAAAATGGAACGAGGCTTGCATAAGCTCAGTCCTTAAACTTGATAGTGGACTGACGGGTGCGATCCACCACCAGCTGGGTGACATCGGGGCGCGCATAATGGCCAGCCAAGTCAAAGTTTTGTCGCTCTTGGCGCACCTTGGCATGCTCAATTTCAGCGGTGTACAGCCCCTCGCTGCCTACTTGCGGTTCAATCACCCAGTCGCCATTAGGTGCGGCCATAGCGCTACCGCCATTGGCAAAAAAGTCCCGCCCTGCTGCCACCAACTCGTCTTTAAATTGGGTGCCCACTGGAATGTCCGAGGGCTGCATCAGGCCAGACACTGCAATCACATAAGAGCGGCTTTCTTGTGCAATAAAACGGGTGAGGTCTTTGGTGTTGTGCAAACCACCGGGCCACACCGATACATGCAAATCCTCCCCTTGTGCGTACAGCGCAGAACGTAGCAAGGGCACCCAGTTTTCATAGCAGTTAAGGCCACCCACTTTGAACGGGCCAAGGTCATGCACCTGCAAGCCATTGCCGTCGCCAGCGCCCCATACCAAGCGCTCCTCATAGGTGGGTTGCACTTTGCGGTGTACTGATCGCACCTGGCCTTGCTGGTTAATGTAGACCAAGCTGCAATACAGCGTATGGCCCCCACGGTCAGGCGCGCGCTCCATCACACCCAAATACATAGCCATAGAATGCTGCTGGCACAGCTTGCTAATAGTGTCTAAATCACCGCGTTCCACCACTACGCCTTGGTCTAGGTAGTGAGCAAACATTTGCTTTTGCGCAGCATTGTTGAACTTGGCACCATCGGTCAACTCAACCCAGAACGGGTAACCTGGCACCAAGGCCTCACCAAAGGTCACCAAGTCGCATTTTTGCGCAGCAGCTTGGGCCACATAGGTAGCTACTTTGTCCAGAGTTTTTGCACGATCAAGCCACACGGGTGCCATTTGCACCAAGCCGACTTTAAGGCTGTCTTTAGTCGCCATACACGGTTCACCTTGTTAATTTAACAAACTACAGTGTAGCCCTACTAATGCATACATAAAGTATTATTAGGTATCTTCAAACTCAATAAAAACTATGGATTTATCATTTTTGCAGAGTTTGCTGTTGGTGGTGGACAGCGGCTCTATCGCACAAGCTGCACGCACGCAACAGCTAACTGGCGCAGCACTGCGCCAGCGCGTGGCCGCCCTAGAGCGTGAACTGGGCGTCAGCTTGTTGACCCGCAGCGGGCATACTTCGCTGCCCACGCAGGCCTGCATTGATCTGCTGCCCCGCGCACGGCACATGCTGCGCGAGCTGGCTTTGTTAAAAGAAGATGTGGATACCTCGGGCATATCGGGTCAGCTAAAAATTGGCGCGATCTCCACCGCACTCACCGGGCTCATGCCCAAAGCACTCAAGGCGCTGGCCATTCAGGCACCCAAAGTAATGCCGTTTTTAAGACCAGGTAGTTCAATCGACCTGTACAACGCTTTATTGGCTGAGCAACTAGACGCCATCATCACCGTAGCCCCGCCTTTCACTGTGCCAAAGTCCATCAGCACTGTAGTTTTACGCCGTGAACCGTTGGTCTTGATCAGCCCTAAAAAGTCGACTGCTTCGATTAAACAGCAACTGACTAATCAGCTCTACATTCGCTACGATGCCGCGTCGTGGGGCGGAAGGTTTGCACAACAATATGTTTTAGACCAGCGCCTTGCGCCCCGCCTGCTGTGTGACCTGGACGGGCTGGAAGCTATTGCATTGATGGTGGCGCAAAATCTTGGCGTCAGCTTGGTGCCATCATGGCAAGGTCTGGATGACCTGACAAGCAAAGTGCATGTCACGCCAATTCAGGGCGCAAAGTACCACCGAAACATAGTGCTCATGGTACGGCAGCCATCTTCTCAGACTGACAAAATCAAGTTGCTGACTTCGTTACTGGCTGCGTAATATAGTTTGGCCTACGTATTACGCTATTAATTTCGTAGCTGTCTGAGCAGTAAATACATGGACTACAAGCACTTTTGATTGGTAATTTGCTGTTTTTAGTGCTTTGTATTGTGCTCCCTATGTTCTGTTGCTCTGTTCGTTGACCTGTTCGTTGTTCTAGAACGCGCGCCGATGTGGCTTACCCCTATGCCAACCGGACCTACGGCCCTTGATTGGTTGTCACGGGGGTAAGCCACATCAGCCCACTTGTAGTCGGCTGGGGGTCGAACACGCAGATTGCAGTTTTGATTCAGAGATTGAGGTCAACACAAACTCCGCCCCACTTGTCTTCACAGCATCGATCAGGGTGCAGTGGTGGGATCTTATCGATGGGGAAACTGTAGCGAGGTGCGGCCCACCAACTCTTGATAACTACTCCCTGGCGCGCATGTTCGCGGAAGCTTCCCCAGCGATATGTCCCGCCGCCCGCCACGGCTAAACAACGAAGAAATGCATTGCCAAGGGGGAGCTAAAAACACAAACAAATGCTACAAATATAATAGCTACCTGAGCAATAAATACATGGACTACAAGCCATATCTCCTGATTAGCCAGATGCCTCAGATGCTGAAAAATAACCGTTCGGGCTGAGCTTGTCGAAGCCCTCGTAAACCCTTCGACAAGCTCAGGGTGAACGGACTGGTTATCTGAGGCATCTGGCTAATCAGGCCATATCTATTGGTAAAAATGTCTCAACTTACTTGGCTTGCAATAGCTGCGGCACATGCAGCAGCACAAACTCATTGTCGTCCGCCTTGTTAGGGTCTCGGCTACTTGAGAATGGTAAATTATTGTCGTTACCCACGATGATGTGCTCTGCATCTACAACGTCTACATTCTCAATCGTAAAGAAAGGAAAACTCAGCTTGCCGTCCACCTTGGGTTTGCGGGCCAGATTGTTAGGGTCGTTGATGGCCAATAAGTCAATGTAGCCAATCTTTCGCACAGGGTTGTTCACATTCGATTGTGACATTTCAATTTTATAAACACGTTTGATCTTGGGTAGATCATGAAAGCAAGTAGTGGCGCGCTCAATAACGCCGCCTACCACCGGACAGGCTTTGTCAGGGGTGCCTTCACCGTTGTCGCGCTCAATCACCAAGCCAGTGGTTTCATCAATCATGTTGAAGTCTCCAATGGCCAAGCCGTTGGCTTCCAGCATATATTTCCAGTGGCGGCCTGTCCAGCGCTGGCTGGCTACATCAAACTCCAAGATACGCAGATATTCGCGGCCATCAAGTTTTTCTGTGTCTTTGGTGGTGGCGTCCCACATTGCGCCCTCTAGCAGCGCATAAAGTTTGCTGCCGTCTTTAGAG
>JAYTMT010000193.1:0-1823 GCA_043728315.1 Polaromonas sp.
CATAAAGTACGGCATCGTCTCTGCTGCACCGCTGGCCACCTTAGACACTGTGGCGTTGATGCCCACGGCGTGGTCTTTAGGTGCAATCACCGCATGCGCCCCTGCGCCATCGGCCACGCGCAGCACGGCGCCCAAGTTATGCGGGTCGGTCACGCCGTCTAGCACCAGGATGAGTGGGTTGGCCCTTTTGTCATCTCTGTTTGCTGAGGCCTCAAGGTCTTCTAGCAGCTCATCTAGCGACGTAGCCTGCTTCACCGGCTGCGCAATCGCCACCACGCCTTGGTGGCCGTGGCTGCCGCACATTTTGGCCAGTCGTAGGCCATCAGCCTCAATCAAGCGCACCTGCGCCTCGCTGGCCTTGTCGACAAAGCTGCGCATACGCGCGTCTTTGCGCGAGGCATCGTAGTAAATTTCAACAACAGAGGTGGGTGCGGTTTTAATGCGCACGCCCACGGCGTGAAAGCCGTAGAGAATTTTAGTAGCTGACATGCACCGATTATCACGTTTTATCGCGTGTTATCAGCGGGTATCACGTTTAGTTAATTCTAGTTAGTGGCTGAAGACAGCATGATCACTGTGGCCCGCCTGCTGCGTTACCTAGACAGGCTAGAGGCTATTGAACTGACGTTGGCGCAAAGTACCACCAAAGCATAGTACTCATGGTGCGGCAGCCGTCTTCTCAAACCGACAAAATCAAGTTGCTGACATCGTTACTGGCAGCTTAGCTTAGCTGATTGTGTGAGCTATTGATTTTATAGTTGCTTGAGCAGTGAATACTGGGACTGCAGGGACTTTTCGTTGGTAAATGTGTTGTTTTCTATGTTCTGTTGCCCTGCTCGTTGTTCTAGGACGCGCGCCGCTGTGGCTTACCCCTATGCCAACCGGGCCTTTGGCCCTGACTGGTTGTCACAGGGGTAAGCCACACCGTCGCGCTTGTAGCTGGCTGGGAGTCACACGCCAGGGAAGTAGCTACGGTTGAGGCGGCCACAAACTCCGCCCCACGTGCCTTCACAGCATCGACCAGGGTGCAGCGATATGTCCCGCCGCCCGCCACGGCTAGTCAAGGACACCATGCATTGCCAAGGGGGAGCTAAAAACACAGACAAATGCTACAAATATAATAGCTGCTTGAGCAGTAAATACTTGGACTACAAGCCAAATCTATTGGGAAATAGTGTCTTGCAAAACCTTATCGACTCTTAACTTACTTGGCTTGCAAAAACTGCGGTACATGCAGCAGCACAAACTCATTGTCGTCCGCCTTGTTAGGGTCTCGGCTACTTGAGAACGGTAAATTGTTGTCATTGCCCACAATGATGTGCTCTGCATCAACAATGTCTACATTCTCAATCGTAAAGAAAGGGAAAGTCAGCTTGCCGTCCACCTTGGGTTTGCGGGCCAGATTGTTAGGGTCGTTGATGGCCAATAAGTCAATGTAGCCAATTTTTCGCACCGCGTTGTTCACATTCGCTTGTGACATTTCAATTTTATAAACGCGCTTGATCTTGGGTAGATCATGAAAGCAAGTAGTGGCGCGCTCAATAACGCCGCCCACCACCGGACAGGCTTTGTCAGGGGTGCCTTCACCGTTGTCGCGCTCAATCACCAAGCCAGTGGTTTCATCAATCATGTTGAAGTCTCCAATCGCCAAGCCGTTGGCTTCCAGCATATATTTCCAGTGGCGGCCTGTCCAGCGCTGGCTGACTACATCAAACTCCAAGATGCGCAGATATTCGCGGCCATCAAGTTTTTCTGTGTCTTTGGTGGTGGCGTCCCACATTGCGCCCTCTAGCAGCGCATAAAGTTTGCTGCCGTCTTTAGAG
>JAYTMT010000194.1:0-6893 GCA_043728315.1 Polaromonas sp.
ACTTCAGCTACGCGGCTGTCCCCCGGCCTCGAGGCCTCCTCCTTGATGCCGCTGCGCTGAAGTAGCACCACCGTCCTGCGCCTGTCAGTTTGGTGGCGCATTACCCCATCTGCAGAGCATGTCACGTCTACATGAAATGTCTTCTCTTGCCCAGAAACTCCTTCTCGGTCGCCTTGGCGCTGCAATTGGACGGCGCAGCGGCATCAAGGAGGAGGAGGCCGCAGGCCGGGGGACAGCCGCGGAGTCGTCCAATTGCAGCGTCGGGGCGAGCATACACACTGTGCCCATTGCATAATTTTCCAAGACAACTATCCTACCCACTAGACATCGAAATTATCTCACCTAGCTATTGGCGCGCTTTTTCAACCACCGCATCAAATGGCCCACCACGGGCAGTTTTTCATAGAGCTCTTCGGCGGCGTCCCAGTAGTCGCGATGCAGGGTGATACGACCATCGGTATCAAACTTCAAATGCGAACCACCCCGCACGGTTTGCAGCGTGGTCGTGTCAAAGCGCTTGAAGTGAAACTTAAAATTCCACACCAAAAAGCATTGGCTGCCCTGCACGATGCGCTCCTGCACTACGAAATGCGGCTTATCCAGTGCGACATACATGTGGGCAAAAATTTTATCTATCGCCTGCAAACCTCTGACTTCATTGAAGGGGTCTTTGAACACCGCGTCTTGTGCATAAAACCGCGGAATCTGCGCCAATGCCTGCGGGCTAAGAGTTTCAAAAAACTGCACGATCGCGTCCACGTTGGCCTCTACAGATGGCAGGGGTGACAGGGATAGAGATTCGTTCATAGACCCGTGAATTGTTTGGTAGCTTTGAAATACGCAGAGTAAGGCAATACACGCAGTATTTTCATCCAGCGCGTGAAACGCTTGGGAAAATGGATGTCAAATTCGCCTTTTTCCCAGCCCGCAATGATTTCGTCTGCTGCTGTTTCTGGGGAAATCAAGGCGGGCATTTTGAAACCATTTTGCGCGGTGAGCGGGGTTTCTACAAAGCCGGGGTTGACCACACTCACGCCCATGCCTAGCCCGTGCAGGTCAATGTACAGGCCCTCGGCAAGATTAATCAGGGCTGCCTTGGTCGGCCCATAGGCCAAGGATTTGGGTAAACCGCGAAAGCCTGCCACGCTGCTGACCAGACTGACGTGGCCACGGCCTGCGCCGCGCATGGCGGGCAGCACCGCATCGAGCATGTGCAGCGCGCCCACATAGTTCACTTGCCAGTGCTTGTTCATCTCGTCCAACTGAAAATCAGTGGCACGCTGGGCGCTGTAGTAGCCTGCGCAGTACATCACCAGATCTAAGCCGCCTTGGGCCAGCAAGGCTTTGGCTGCGCTGCGCACGGCATCGGCATCTACGGCGTCCAAGGCAATGGTGGCAATGCCTGGGCACTGCGCGGCCAAGCCGTCCAGTGCCAGTTGGTTGCGCGCAGACACGCATACCTGCGCACCACGCGCGTGCAAGGCCACGGCCACCGCGCGGCCGATGCCTGTGGATGCGCCAAGCAGCCAGACGCGTTTGCCGCGCCAATTGTCGATTTTTGGATTCAAGCCCATAGACTCCCCGCCTTTTTCTTATCCGCGTTTTTTAAAGTTCACCACCAACTCGCCCAGCGTGATGCCAAACTTACGCATGACGGCTTTGTTGATCACCACTTTGTCGTCCATTTGGTACATCCAGTCGTCAAACTGCACTTCATACACTTTGTCGTCTACTGGCAGGTTAAGCGTGTAGCCCCAGCGAAAAGCGTTGCCACTTTGCTGGCCTGCGCCTATGCCCAGCACGTCGTCGGCGCGGCCCTCGTAGCGGCCGTCGGCGAGTTTTTGCATGCGCCAAATGCGCTTTTGCTTCGTGCCGTCAGAATAAATAAAGTCTTCATCGAGCACGCCCTCATTGCCATTCCATGTGCAGGTCATGAGCACCACAAAGCGCTTGACCACGCGGCCTGAGCGGTCTGTGAAAATGCCCCAGCCGTCCACCGTGCCTGTGAAATAGGTTTTCAGGTCAAACTCAGGCTTTTGGCCTGCGTAGTCGCTGATTTGGGGTGGGCTGGAGCAGCCAGCCAGTGCGGCCACTGCGGCTGCGCTGCCGGTAAGCCAATAGCGGCGGTTTTTCATATTTTTCTCCAAAATGTCTGTGTGAAAAGGACATATCCTGCTACGCATTTAAGAGCGCACGGCACAATACAATACGCCAGCACCAAAGCGCTGAGCGCCTCTGGTGAGCGTGCTCCGGGCGCATAGCCGAATATTTGCAGTATGGGCAGCGCCAAGCCAGCGGCCAGTGCCAAATTGAGTTTGGTGGCAAAATTCCACCAACCAAAGTATGCGCCTTCAGCCTTGCCTCGGTCACCAGCATCGGCTATCAAACCCGCAAGCATGGCACCAGGCACGGTCAGGTCTGCACCCAAGGCCACGCCCGAGAGCGCGCACACCAGCATGAAGCCAGCCAGATCGCCAGCGCCCAAGGCGGCGGCACCAATGAAAACCAATACAGCCAAAACCATGCCCAGCAGCCAACTGCGCGCCAGGCCAATGCGCCCGATCAGGCGCAGCCACAGCGGAATGCACAGCGCAGCGGCCAGAAAATACACACCAAGAAACGCGCCCTCATATGCTTTGGGGGCTTGCAATTTGTCTTGAATGAAGAAAAGCACCAAGGTGGCGGGTATGGCGCTGGCAATGCCATTGACCATGAAAATCAGCAACAATGCGCGAAACGACGGCCGCTGTAAAGGCAGCCAAATAGACACTTGCAGCGCATCGGCGGGCGTGGCAGGGGGCTTAAGTGCACATGCCCACCCCCACATGCCCAGCACCAACACTACACAAAACATAGCAACAGATGACCCCACCCCGCTGACAATGGGCAAAATAGAGGCCATAAGCACGCCAACAAGGCCAAAACCTTCGCGCCAGGCCACCACGCGGCTGCGCTGCGCTTCGTCCCCGCCATAACGTGCGCCCCAAGACTGGTGTGCCACACTTAAAGCGCTGTAAGCGGTGTAGGTAAGCAGCAGCAGGGCAAAGGCCCACAGCAGTATGGCATTCGGGTTGGCTTGTGCGCCACGCGGCACTTGTGGGTAAAACAAACCGGCAAAACCAAGCGCCAAAGCAAAGGCTGTGAGCACACCCCAGCGCAGCACGTGCGCAGGCGCACGTGCAAACAAACGGTCACTCCAGCGGCCAAGCGCAGGGTCAATCAAGGCATCGAACAAGCGGGCAGCGAGCAATACCAGACCTAAAGATGCCAATGGCACGCCAAACTCACGCGCATAGTAATTGGGCAGCACCACATACAACGGCAAGGCCACAAAAGCCAGCGCCATACCCAAAAGCCCGTAGCGGGCGGTGTTGGCATGGGCAAAAGCAGATGGCATGGATTACCCCGATTTATTGCGGCAAACTAGCAAGCATGGCGCTGCGCATGGCTGGCTGAGACGAATTGGGGTGCAACCAAATAGAGAAAAACAGTTTGGCAAACTCTGGGTCATTGACCTCCCCTAGCAATTTGCCATTCATGTAAAAGCTTGCGCCCACGCCCGGCTTGTTGATGCCCACCAAGGTGTCCCCCTCTTGCACATCGGGAAAGCTGGCCGTCATACGGGCCAGCCAATTGGCCGCTTTCTCGTCAGAAATACTGGTGAATCTGCGCATTTCAGCGATGGAGCGTTGCGCAATGTCGTCTTTCTTGAGGCTGCGCAAATAACGCAATTCCAAGCCAAAGCGCTGCTGCTCAAAGCCGTCCGATTTGAAGCCACGCAAGACCCACAGCTTGGCATCGTAAATAGAGAAGCCCCAGACGCGCAGACGCACCGCAGCTGAGGCTTGGGCATCGGGCAACTGGGGCAGCGCAGCAACTGCCATATTTATAGAAAATATGGCCAATGTCAGCGTCAAAAGGACATGTTTCACTATTTTTTTCGCAGCGTGAATTGCATCAAGTCGATGTTTTTTTGCGTGAATGCGGCTTCGCAATAGCATAAATAAAACTCCCAAATTCGTATGAAACGTTCATCAAAACCCAGCGCCAACACCGCGGTGCGTTCGCTCAAAAATTTCTCGCGCCAGCGCTTGCAGGTTTCGGCGTAGTCTTGGCCAAAAGCCAGCTCGTCCACCACCTCAAGCCCTGCTTTGGCCGCCTGCGCGCGAAACTCGGTGGGGCATGGCAAGCAGCCGCCAGGGAATATGTATTGCTGGATAAAGTCAGTGGAATTGACATAGCGCGCAAACAAGCTGTCGTCGATCACAATGCTTTGGATGCAGGCTTTGCCGCCGGGCTTGAGGTGCTTGGCCACGCTTTGGAAGTAAGTGGGCCAATAGGCGCGGCCCACGGCCTCCACCATTTCTATGGAGCACACAGCATCAAAAGGCGCGTCGCTGATGTCGCGGTAGTCTTGCAAGCGCAGATCGGCTTTGCCAGCACTGCCCACATACGACATGCGCGATTTGGCATAAGCCAGTTGCTCAGTGGACAGGGTCACGCCAGTGATTTGCGCACCAAATTCAACCGTGGCTTTTTCGGCCAATGCCCCCCAGCCGCAGCCAATTTCTAAAATTCTGTCGCCAGGCTTGGCATCCACCATGCGCAGGGCGCGGTGCACTTTGGCATGCTGGGCGCTGGCAAGGTCTTGCGCCATGTCGCCACCAAACATGGCCGATGAATAATTCATGGTGCCGTCTAGCCAAAGCTCATAAAAAGCATTGCCTAAATCGTAATGGGCGTGGATATTCTTTTTGCTATTGCTTTTGTTGTTGCGGTTAAGCAGGTGCTTGATGCGGTAGGCCAAGCGGCCCAGCCAAGTGCCGTAAATCATGTCTTCGATTTCTTGGCGGTTGTGCACAAACAGGGTGAGCAAGGCGGTGAGGTCGGGCGTGTGCCAGTCGCCAGCAATATAGGTTTCGGCAAAGCCAATGTCGCCCGATTTGAGCGCTGCTGCGCACACATTCCAATTTTTGAGGATCAAACTGGCATGCACCTGGCCCGCATCGGCATGGTGCGCGCCAAAGCGCTGCGTGTGGCAATCGGGCGTGGTGAGGGTGAGCACGCCGTGCTTGAGCTGGCCCAGCAGCTTCAATATGCTGCGTGCAGCTGCGGGTGGTGCCATGCTATGGGTAGCAGCGTGTGTGGTGGCGGTTGCCGTCATCGTGTGGTCCAAAGAGCGGGAGGCTCGGGTTTTTTAACAAAAGGCACGCTCTTAAGCCAAAGCTTGAGCGCCTGCCAATGAATCCGCGCGACCACACCAAGGGTCATCGCGCCATAGCTGAAAAAAGCATGCCGCATGCTGTGCTTGGTGAGCAGCTGCAGCGTGCCACTGACACTGGTTTGCAGCAGGGCTGCGCCATCGTCGTAGTCAATGCGCGCCACGGTTTGGCCTGCATGCGCGCTGGTGGCGGGCGTGCGCATGAAGCGAAAGCGGTAGCGCCCCGTGGTTTGGCAAAAGGGCGACACATGAAACACTTTATCGGCCACCAGCTCTTGGCCATAGAGCGGGGCATCGAGCAAATAGCAATGCCGCTCGCCAAAGGTGTTGTTCACCTCCACCACAATGGCGCGCAGGCTGGCATCTGCCGCGTGGCAATACCAAAAGCTCACTGGTTTGAAGGTATGGCCGAGCACGCGCGGGTAGCAGTGCAGCCATGCCTCGCCCGTGGCGTCGTGGATGCCATGCGTTTGCAACAAGTCGTCTAGCCAAGCCAGCGCATTGTTGCTGCCTTTGCCGTGGTCGCAGTCGTAAAAACTCAATAGTCCAAAGCGGTTGTGCGCCAGAGCACTGTTGCCAAGCTTTGAACTGCAGTCGACGCTGTTTTTTGCAGCCAATCGTGCTGTAGCGCCATCGCCAGCAGCTGGAGGTTTAGCGTCAGCACGCATGCTGCGCATAGGCAGCATTAAAAAGTAACCCGCATAGGCAAAGGCATTGCGCACAGGGCGCAGCCGCGCATGCCGCACTTGGCCAAAGCCAATCAGGGGCTGCGCCAAGCCACTCACGCAGCCGCTCCCTGCGCTGCGCCTGTGCGCGCCAGCAGCGCCTGCGCTGCGGCCATGCCAGATTTGAGCCCGTCTTCGTGAAAGCCGTAGCCGGTCCACGCGCCGCAAAAATAGGTGTTGCCTTGGCCTTGCAGCTGCGGCAGGCGCGCCTGCGCGGCAATGGCCGCAGCATCAAACACTGGGTGTGCATAGTCGTATTCGCCCATCACATGCTTGCGCGCAATGTCGCGGCTTGGATTCAAGCTCACCACCACAGTTTGCGCAAAAGGCAGGGGCTGCAACACATTGAGCAGGTAATGCAGGCAAACGCGGGCATCACCATCTGCAGCGGCATCAGAAGCGGCTAGACCAGCGGGTGCAGACGCACGCTCGTAGTTCCAAGCCGCCCAAGCCGTACGGCGCTGGGGCAGCACGGACACATCGGTGTGCAATACCGCTTTATTGGCTTGGTATTTCACTGCACCTAGCACTTGCTGCTCCTGCACGCTGGGGGCGCTTAGCATGGCCAGCGCTTGGGATGAATGCGTGGCAATGACAGCGTGGTCAAAGCGCTCAGCACGTCCATCAGCCACCACCAGCACACCACCATCTACCCGCTGCACCGCTTGCACCGTGGTGCGCAAGCGTTTGTCAGGTATGCCCGCCGTTATTTTGTCTACATAATGCCTTGCCCCGCCCACCACGGTCCACCACTGGGGGCGGTTGGTGACTTGCAGCAGGCCATGGTTGTGGCAAAAGCGCAGCATGGTGGCCACGGGGAATTGCAGCATTTGGTCGGTGGGGCAGCTCCAAATGCAGCCAATCATGGGCAGAAAATACCATTGCTTGAATTCTTCGCTGAAGCCATGCGCCTTGAGAAACGCTCCCAAGGGCTGGCGCATGGCCAC
>JAYTMT010000195.1:0-9355 GCA_043728315.1 Polaromonas sp.
CATGCTTTGCTGGCTTTCAACTGCCCTGATTACAGCTGCATTACTTCCTAGCGCAGCTGCATGGGGGCAAAATAGCCAGCTCGGCGTGTATGGCGACAACCGTGCTCGCCAAGATGATTTTGTGCGCTATTTAGGATCGCGGTGCAGCAGCTTGTACAGCTTGCTCAACCCTGGCCCCTATAACCAACAAAATCGGTACTCAGAAGCGCAGGCTCTGCGCATGCGCGATGCCAGGCGCGAGTACAACGAATACTGCCAAGAAGAGGTCAGCGCTGCGCATGAAAAAGCCAGCAAATTGAACCAAGCCCAGCGCAAAGACCGTATGGATTCTGCGCGGCAAGAAAAAGACCAAGCTTTTGCCCAGCAGCAGCAAGACGATCGCAAACGCCAGCAGTGTGGTGAATCACGCTTAATCCTTGCCGCTAAGAAACAACGCACTGATTTGAACGCGGGTGAGTTGCAAGAACTGGCGCGTTTTGAAGAAAATTTCCGACAACGATGCAGTTCAGCGTCTGCTACCTCCGCACCCGCCGCACCTGCTGCGCGTTAGGATGCCATTGCATTTGCAAGCTTGCCGCGGTCATTGCGTGCGTGGCTCAGCAGGTTTGCTTGGCGAGCATTCGTCCACGTTTACTTGACTAACGCTCGTCCGCGTTAGTTTGATTAACGGTCGTCCACGCTAGCTCGACTAGCGCTCGTCATAACTGACCACCACCCTCGCGCTCACGCAGCGGGCTTGGCAGGTCAGCACAAAGCCTTTGTCGATTTCCCACTGCTCTAAGGTGAAGTTTTTGTCCATGCTGACCTTGCCTTCGAGCACCTTGGCGCGGCAGGTGCAGCAGACACCGCCTTTGCAGGCGTAGGGCAGGTCTAGGCCTGCGCCTAGGGCGGTGTCCAGCACGTTGTCGGCATCGTCCATGCCCATGCTGTGGGATTTGCCGTCTAGCACCACCTCTAGGGCGTATTTTGAGGTTTTTGAACCCGATGTCAGCGTCATATGGTCATATGCCGCTATTTTTTTAGGACTGGTATGGTTGCTGGCAAAGCGCTCTGCATGCAGCCGCTCGCGCGTCACGCCGCCCGCTAGCAGGGCGCGCTCGGTGGCTTCTATCATGGCTTCGGGTCCGCAAGTAAAAGCTTCGTCGATGCCGGCCGCAGGCAAAACGCTGCGCAGCAGTTCGGCCACTTTGGCTTGGTCAATCCGGCCGTTAAACAGCGCGATCTCTTGCGACTGGCGCGACATAATGTGCAGCAAATTCACCCGCGCGGGGTAGCGGTCTTTGAGGTTTTGCAGCTCCTCGTTGAACATGATGGAGCCCGCGCGCTGGTTGCCATAGACCAATGTAAACCGCGACGCAGGCTCGGTGGCCAGCGTGTGCGCCATGATCGACAAAATAGGCGTGATGCCAGAGCCTGCTGCAAAGCCGACGCGGTGCATGGCTTGGTCCGTTGCGCGCGGCGTGAATCGTCCGTCCGGCGGCATCACGTCCAGCTCGTCGCCCACTTGCAGCGCCGTGGCCGCCCAGTTGCTAAACACCCCACCCTCTACCTGCTTGATGCCCACAGCTATCTCTTGATGCTTATCTAGCATAGCGGGTGTGCTGCAAATAGAGTAGCTGCGCCGCAGCGACTCACCGTTCACCATAGCGCGCAGGGTGACAAACTGGCCAGGCTTGAAGGCAAAGGCATCGCGTAAATCGGGTGGTATGGCCAAGGTGATTTGCAGCGCATCCGCCGTGAGCGGCGTGCAGGCTTTGACGAACAGGGGGTGAAAGTGGGGAGCTGGCATGGCGGCAATTGGTCAATACGGCTTGAAATAATCAAACGGCTCCCAGCAGGCCAAGCATTTGTAGAGTGCTTTGCAGGCGGTGGAGGCGAAGTGCGAGGTTTCGGTGGTGTCTGTGCTGGCGCAGCGCGGGCAAGGCACAGAATTTACGATTTTTGAGGCAGATGTCAGCGTCATATGGTCATTGTTTGCTATGGATTGCGTAGTATTTTTACGCGATACAAACTGAACAACTTTGCTTGAAGAATTAGGGTCAGAGCCTAATTGTTTGGCGCTTGATGCAGAATAATTAGCGGAATAATTAGGTTCTGACCCTAATTCTTTTGCATCGCCCACCAAGTGCTGGGGCGGGGCGATGCCGTAGGTGCGCAGTTTGTCTTTGGCTTCGGGGGTGATCCAGTCAGTCGTCCATGCGGGGGCTAGTTGGGTGACTAGTTTGCCTGTGAGTCCTGCGGTTTTCAGGGCAATGGCTACGTCGTCTGCTATTTGCCCCATAGCGGGGCAGCCGCTGTAGGTGGGCGTGATGACGATTTCTAGTTCATTTGCGGCATTCAAGCGCACGTCGCGCAAAATGCCCAGTTCGCGGATGCTGACTACTGGAATTTCTGGGTCGGGCACTTGCTCTAAAAGTGCCCAAATATGCTGCAAATTGTGTTGCACAGACTCTGAGTCAGCAAAATCGGGGTCAAGGTTCGACTTGGTACATGCCGTGCTCGCACAGAGCGGGCTTTTGTGCTGAATCGGGATACCACTGGCTACCACACCGCCTCCGGGTGCGCGCGCGCCAGACTTTGCATCTCGGCCAATAAGTAGCTCAAATGTTCAGAGTGTTGGCCGTCCTTGCCCTTTGTGAGGTGGCCAGCGTCGCTGGGCAGTTTTAAAGTGGCCAAAGCCACCTGCGCGCGCACTGCAGCGAGCCATTGCTCTTTAAGCGCTGCTGTATGAATGCCCACGCCAGAGCCAAACACCGCTGCCTCGGTGGCATTGGTGGTCCAAAACTCTTGGGTAAAAGGCATCAAGTAGTCCAGCGCGACCTGCATTTTGGCGTGTGACACGGCAGTGCCATCGCCCAAGCGCAGCAGCCAGTCGCCGCTGTGGCGCAGGTGGTAGCGCACTTCTTTGCTGCTTTTGGCGGCAATGGCGGCCAGCTGCGCGTCCGACGACTGCTGCAATGCCCGCCACACCAAGTGCATGAGCGATGCGTAGAGAAAATTGCGCGCAATCGTCACCGCATAGTCCATGGGCGCGGCCACTGAAGGGGCAAAGGCGGTGCGCTGCGGCAGCTCCAGCAACACGTAATTGCGAAACTGCTCGGGGTTGCGAAAATAGGCCAACCTGTCTTCAGTGATTTCTACGCCTTTTAGCGCCTCAGTTGGCAGCGCTGCACAAGTAGCGGCCAGCTCAGGTGTCACCATGCTGGCCGCGTGCTGGTAGAGCATGCGGGCTTGGCCAATATGGTCAAGCCCAATATTGGCCATGGCAATGTCTTCTTCCAGCGTCGGCCCATGGCTGCACCACTGCGCAATGCGCTGGCCATGCACCAGCGCGTTGTCGGCCAAATGCAGCAGGTAGTCGATGTGGTGGCTGCCCTGCATAGCCGGCGTGCTGGTGTTTTGATGCGGCATCACATATGCCCCACTGCATCTGGAATTTCGTAGAAAGTGGGATGTCTGTAAATTTTGTCTTGCGCAGGCGCAAACAGCTCGTCTTTGTCCTCAGACTGGCTGGCCGTAATGGCAGTGGACGGCACCACCCAAATGCTCACCCCCTCCATGCGGCGGGTGTAGACATCGCGTGCATTTTGCAAAGCATGTTGCGCATCAGACGCATGCAAACTGCCGCAATGCTTGTGCTCTAAGCCCTGCTTGCTGCGGATGAAAACTTCGAAAAGCGGGAGTTCGTTGTTCATGGTTAGCCTTTAAGTTTGAATACCAAATTTCTGGCCGCAAAGGGCGCGAAAGTTGCGCGAAGGACGCGAAAGAAATACAAAAAATAAAAAATGCAAATTTGAAGTCTAAGTAAATATTGAAAATGCTATTAAATAAATAGTTAAAAATGACGGTTTGATGGGGACATTGCAAGTAATTGCAATAAATTGATATTCTTTTTCTTCTTTCGCGTTCTTCGCGCAACTTTAGCGCCCTTCGCGGCCGGAAACTCGGTATTAAAAATCAAGCCGCCTCAGCCAATGCCAAGGAAGAGCGCTTGGCCGAATAAGCCATAGCCGCCTCGCGCACCCAAGCCCCGTCCTCATGCGCTTTCACCCGCGTAGAGAGGCGTTCTTTGTTGCACGGCCCGTTGCCGTTGACGGTGGCCCAAAACTCGTTCCAATCGATAGCGCCATAGTCGTGCGCTTGGCGCGCTTCGTTCCACTTCAAATCGGGGTCAGGCAGGCTCACGCCCAGCACCGCAGCCTGCGGCACAGTAGCATCGACAAACTTTTGCCGCAAATCGTCATTGCTGATGCGTTTAATGCCCCAGCGCATGCTTTGCCCGGTGTTGGGTGAATCTGAGTCGGGTGGCCCAAACATGGCCAGCACGGGCCACCACCAGCGATTCACCGCGTCTTGCACCATAGCGCGCTGCTCAGAGGTGCCGCCCATCATGGCCATCAGCGACTCAAAACCTTGGCGCTGGTGAAAGCTCTCTTCCTTGCAAATCCGAATCATCGCCCGCGCGTAGGGCCCGTAGGTGCAGCGGCAAATCGGCACTTGGTTCATGATGGCCGCGCCGTCCACCAGCCAGCCAATCACGCCCGTATCAGCCCAAGTGAGGGTGGGGTAGTTAAAAATACTGCTGTATTTGGCGCGGCCAGTGTGCAGCGCATCCAGCATCTGGTCGCGGCTCGTGCCCAGCGTTTCGGCTGCGCTGTACAGATACAGCCCATGCCCAGCTTCGTCTTGCACCTTCGCCAACAAAATCGCCTTGCGTTTGAGCGAAGGCGCGCGGCTGATCCAGTTGCCCTCGGGCTGCATCCCAATGATTTCGCTGTGCGCATGCTGGCTGATCTGGCGCACAAGAGTCTTGCGGTACGCATCAGGCATCCAGTCCTGCGGCTCAATCTTGCCATCCGCGTCTATTTTTTCGTCAAATCGCATCTGGTGGGCGATCTGCGCCTCGGTTGGCAGTTTTTGCACCGCCTTCAGGGCAGGCTGGGCGGTGTCTGGAATATCAAGCGCTTGGGTATACATGGTGTGCTCCATGCCTCGACATAGAGGCTACTAAGCGTAGTATACCGAATTAGCCGACCGCTTGGACTGCTAATGGGTGGGTGATGGGGCTGTGAATACGGACATCCGGCCGCGAAGGACGCGAAAGTTGCGCGAAGGACGCGAAAGAGAGAAAAAAAGAAAAAAGGAGAAAGGAGAAAGGAGAAAGGAGAAAATTTTAGAGTTCTAAATTCAAAATCTATAGTTTGCTATTAAATAATTAGCAAACTATCGCCATACGACGCTGACATTGCATATGAAAATCAAATTTGGTATTCTTTTTTCTTCTTTCGCGTTCTTCGCGCAACTTTAGCGCCCTTCGCGGCCGGAAGTCCGGTATTAGGCCGGTAGTTCGGTATTCACCCCCCACCCTCTACCACAAACCCCTTACCCCGCCCGCGCCCCAGCACCGCTAGCACTTGCGGCAAAGCCAATTGCAGCGCGGCTTTCAAGGTATGCGGCGGATTGATCAAAAACATGCCTGATTCGCGCAGGCCGGGTCGCTCCTTTTGGCGGTGGGCGGGCAGGGGCAGGCCGTTTTGGTCATATTTCACCGTTACAGACACTTTATCGGCAGGCTCGTCTTCTTGGCCCACATTCAGCGTGGCGTGCAGCCATGATTTTTTGGCTGTCATGGCTAAAGATTTGAGTTTGCGGGGCAAATCGTGGGATTCGGCGCGGGGAATGATCGGATACCACACCATGTACGTGCCGGTTGAAAAGCGCTTGATGCAATCGGCTATGTGGGCGCTTACTAGCGCGTAATCGCTTTTAATCTCGTAGCTCGGATCCATGATCACTAAGCTGCGCCGCGCTGCTGTGCCCGTGGCGGGCGGTGGCAGCAGGGTTTTGAGCGATGCAAAACCATCGGCATCCGATATGGCCACCATGCGCCCAGCCTGCAGTTGCTCCACGTGGCCAATCAGGGCGCGGTAGTCCGTGGGGTGCATTTCAAAGAGTTTGAGTTTGTCACGCGCCTCGTTGCGCAGCAGATACTGGGTGATCAGCGGCGAGCCGGGGTAGACTTTGAGGCCGTTCTTTTTGTTAAAGGCTAGCAGCACGTCAAGGTAGGCTTGCAGCGCAGGTGCCACCGGGCCAGTCAATTCTTTAGCTATATTTTTAGTAGCGTTATATGACCATTCGACAGTGACATCCTTCATTTTTTCCGAAAAATTGAGGGTTTCAATCCATTTGAGCACGCCATCGGCCGCCTCGCCCGCTTTGACCGAATAATCGCCATCCAGGCGGTACAAGCCTGCGCCTGCGTGGGTGTCCACCACCTGCAAGGCGCTGTCTTTTTGCAGCATATATTGAAGAGTGGCAACCAAAGTGACGTGTTTTAGCACGTCGGCGTGATTTCCTGCATGGAAGGCGTGTCGGTATGAGAGCATGCCCTATGGTATCAGTGCAAGCACTGGCAACCGATGCAGATTTTGCGTTATCCTAGCCAATTAGACCAAAGCATGCATGCTTTGGTATGCGATTTAACCGATTTTTCCATGTCCACAGCACCCGAGCACACCACCACCGACCGCAAAGCCAGCGGCATGGCGCACAGCGATGCGCTGGCTGCGGGCGTGCGCTTGGACGAGTTTGAGATCAAATCCCTGCTGGGTGTGGGCGGCTTTGGCATGGTGTATTTGGCCTTTGACCATTCCCTGCACCGCGAAGTGGCCATCAAAGAATACATGCCCACAGCGCTGGCCGAGCGCTCCCAGCGCGACACCGTGGCCATGCGCTCGGCCAGCGACAGCGAAGCTTTTGAGACTGGACTGCGCTCATTCATAGCTGAGGCGCGGTTGTTGGCGCAGTTTGACCACCCATCATTGGTCAAAGTATTTCGCTTTTGGGAGGCCAACAACACCGCCTATATGGTGATGCCGCTGTACCGAGGCATGACGCTCAAAGAAGCGCGCAGCCAAATGCGCCAGCCGCCGTCAGAAGCGTGGCTGCGCAAGGTGATTTGGTCTATATTGCAGGCGCTCAAGGTGCTGCACAGTGCCAACACCATGCACCGCGATGTATCGCCGGACAACATATTTTTGCAAGATGTGGGGCCACCCGTGTTGCTAGACCTTGGCGCGGCGCGGCGCGCCCTGACCGACAAAACGCAAAAATTCACCGCCATTCTCAAGGTGAACTACGCACCCATTGAGCAATACGCTGATTCGCTGGACATGCGCCAAGGCCCGTGGACTGATTTGTATGCGCTGGCCGCCGTGGTGCATGGCTGCTTGACTAGCGAGCCACCGCCGCCAGCCACCTTCAGGGTGCTCAAAGACCGTTTGCTCAGTGTGCACGACATTGCCCAAACCATTGAGCAGGTGTTGCAAGAAAATTACAGCCCAGCGTTTTGCGCCGCCATGGACCATGCCTTACAGCTGCTTCCTGAGCAGCGCCCGCAGTCTGCGGCCGATTTTGAGGCTGAATGCGGATTAACAGCCGTGGCGGGCATGGGCCGGTTTGACTGGCGCGGCGAGCTTGGCAGCAACTGGCTGCCAATCGCGCAGCAAGCCTTGCCAGAATCCTACGCGCCTACCCAAATGCTCACACAGGCCTTCACACGCAAAAACACTGCCGCAGCAGAAGTGGCCGCCGCCGCACAAATGGCAGCAGATGCTGAAAAGACGCTGGCGTATGCGCGCACAAACAATGCAGCCAGTATTGCGGCGCATGCCACCCCTGCTACTGATGCTGCCACAGATGCGGCATCTCCCACCTCAGCCGACGCGGTGACAGCATTGCCAGCCCCAGCAGACAATGCCACAAAAAAACAAGAGGCCACCACGCAGGCCAAAGCAAAAACACCTGAGACTGTCAAATCAGCGCTGCCTTTTGCGGGCCTCGCTGCAGGTTTGGTGCTTGCATCGGGAGCGCTGTGGTCTGGGCTGCAAAGCGCGCCAGAGGCTAGCAGTGCCGCTGCTGGAGCATCCACCGCCATAACAGCTACAGCCACGCTCAACACTAAGGCCACCACTCTCGGTGCAGCAACTACGCCAGCAGGCTCGGCCACAGGCGCCGCGCTTACTGTTCCAGCCACTGCTGCGTCTGCTGCCGCATTCGGTGCATCGGCTGCCTCTGCCCAGGCCGCACCATCAGGCACAGCCACACTGCCAACCATTGGCAAAACAGTGGCAAGCACGGTCAGCGCCACTGCCACTGTAAAGGCCGATGCAAAAACCGCAGGGGGGCAGGTCAAGGCCGCTATTGCAGCAACCAAATCTATGTTGGGTGCCAAACCAGCGGCGTCTGCAACAGGCTCGGCCGCACAGTCTGGCACAGCTGCGGCAGACAAAACGCATGACAAATCCAACGACCGAGCGGGCGAAAAAGCAGCCGATAAAAATGGCGAAAAAGCACGCAATGCAGATGCCAACCACGCAGACCAAGCGTCCAAGGCTGCCCCAGCCGCAGCCATATGCGCCGACAGCAATTTTTTAAGCCGACCGATGTGCGTTCACAACGAATGCCAAAAACCGCAAAACGCAAAACTTGCCGTTTGCGTGGAAAATAACCTGCGCTACAAAGACCAGCAAGGCGCTGTTGTGCGCTGACCTGTAAGGCAGGGTGTTGTGCACAGAAATGCAATGTGCCGCAAGGCTTACAGCACTGGCACTTCCAAAAGCGCCAAAGGGTCACCCCAAAGGCTGGCCAATTGAACCACCGCTGGGTCGCGCAGTGCGCACAAAAAACCTTTGTCTACCAGCATATTCTCTCCAGCGGTCACCGTGCCGTCCAGCGTGATCAAATCCATGTGCACGGGGGGTTCTTCCCAGTCGGGCAATACGCGGCGAATATAGTCGCTAGGCTTGGCCAAATCAATGCCAAAATGCAGCGCTCCTGGTGCATTAGAGCCCGCAGGGTAGGCCGTGTGGCGCGGTGCTTTGGGGTTAAAGCCACAGCCCCCGCCTTCAATCATGCGCCCGCCCATCAGCATGTCGCGCAATATACGCGCCTCATCCGACTGGCCTTCCACTGCGCTCACGTATTCGCCCTCAAAGCGCACCGCAATGCGCTCTGCAAAAGGCCGCTCAAAGCCAATGGCCCATTGCGGGTAGAGTACGCCGCGCATCTGGGTAGCCACGCTTAAATCGTTTTTCACCGCGTTGTGGTCCCATAAGTTGGGGCCGTGTGTGGGCAAATAATGCACATAGGCTCCCGGCTCGTCGGCCGTCATCTTGCCCCGCCAGCGGTTGGTGGCCAACTGGTTCTCGCGCATTTGCTCTGTGAAATGGATGGCAAAATCGCTGCCACGCGGGCAGGTAAAGCGCAGGTCAAAATCCACACCCGTGGGGTAGCGCGCCGCCGTGGCGCGAATCAGCTCGCCGATGATGGGCAGTGGAAAGCGCGCTTGCTCGCT
>JAYTMT010000196.1:0-10640 GCA_043728315.1 Polaromonas sp.
GAGGATCAGAAACGGGCTCTGTCTGAGGGCGCAGCCCGAGTTAGGCCGTTTCCCTCCATTTGTTCGAAAAAACCAGCTCCCCGCGAAGCGGGCCAGCGACCGTTTACGCGTTGGCACAGCACTCGCTTAGCCGCAGAAGTGACCAACTTTGCATGAGCCCTTAGACTAGCTCAGGACGAACGGAGAGCGCTTCAATTGTGTCAAGACATAAGGAGCCTGCGATTAACCGTCAAAAGTAGCTTGCTCCACGCAAGATGCTAGACTAAAGCCACATTTTCATACCTTTTTTGGACAGCACCATGGCCGCAAAATTCAACTGGCAAGACCCTTTTCTATTGACCGAGCAACTCACCGACGACGAGCGCGCCATACAAGAGGCCGCGCACACTTTTTGCCAAGAGCGTCTGCAAACCCGCGTGCTGATGGCCGCGCGGCACGAAAAGTTTGACCGCGAAATCATGACCGAGGCCGGCGCCATGGGCTTTTTGGGCTCCACCATTGAAGGCTATGGCTGCGCGGGCTTGAACTATGTAAGCTACGGGCTGGTAGCCCGCGAGGTTGAGCGCGTAGACAGCGGCTACCGCAGCGCTATCAGCGTGCAAAGCTCCTTGGTGATGCACCCGATTCATGCCTATGGCTCAGAGGCGCAGCGCAGCAAATACCTGCCTAAGCTGGCCAGCGGCGAATGGGTAGGCTGCTTTGGCCTGACCGAGCCCAACCACGGCTCCGACCCTGCCAGCATGCTCACCAAGGCCATCCCTGTTGATGGCGGTTTCAAGGTGTCTGGCGCCAAAATGTGGATTACCAATTCGCCGATTGCCGATGTATTTGTGGTGTGGGCCAAGCTGGCTGATCCTGATGGCAAAGTGGGAGGGCAAGAGTGCATCCGCGGCTTTGTGCTGGAAAAAGGCATGCAAGGCCTAACAGCCCCCAAAATCGAAGGGAAAATGAGCCTGCGCGCATCGATAACGGGTGAAATCGTGATGGACGGCGTGTTTGTGCCCGAAGAAAACATGCTGCCCAACGTGAGTGGCCTCAAAGGCCCTTTTGGCTGCCTGAACAAAGCGCGTTACGGCATTGCATGGGGCGCTTTGGGCGCAGCAGAATTTTGCTGGCAGGCAGCGCGCCAATACACGCTTGATCGTGTGCAGTTTGGCCGCCCCTTGGCGCAAAACCAGCTGATTCAAAAGAAATTGGCCGACATGCAAACCGAGATCACCCTAGGCCTGCAAGCCTGCCTGCGCGTGGGCCGCCTGATGGATGAAGGGCGTGATGCACCCGAGATGATCAGCCTGATCAAACGCAACTCCTGCGGCAAAGCGCTGGACATTGCCCGCATGGCGCGCGACATGCACGGCGGCAACGGCATCCACGACGAATACCACGTGATTCGCCATATGATCAACCTAGAGACGGTGAACACCTACGAAGGCACGCATGATGTGCATGCGCTGATTTTGGGGCGTGCGCAGACTGGCTTACAGGCCTTTTATTGATGGTTTTAAGGTTTTTCAGCACGATGTCAGCGTCATATGGTCATAGTTCGCTATTTTTTATATAGCATATTGAATCGTCCATGAGCGTATTAGCAGACATGGCCGGAGCGGCCAAACCCATCCTCACCACTCTGCTGATGCCGCCTGCGGGCGGGCTTTTTTTAATCGTCTTGGGGATGGTGTTTGCTGCGCGCAAGCGCTTGAGCCTGCGCCGCTTGGGGATTTCCATTCAGCTACTGGCAGTAGCGATTTTGTGGTTCTTAAGCTGCCATGGCGCTGCGGTTTGGCTGGGTGCAAATCTATTGCCACAGGTGGCGCTGGCATCGCCAGACAAACTCAGGGCGCAGGGTGTGCAGGCGATTGTGGTGCTCGGGGGCGATATAGAGTCTAAGAATCTGGAATACGGCCAAGCGCAGCTGGCCTCCGAGAGCATGGCACGGTTTCGCTATGGCTTTCATTTGAATAAAACTCTGGATTTGCCCATGGCGTTTACCGGTGGACTGGGCTGGTCTAGCGCCCCAGACACGCCTTCACTGGCGCAGGTGGCGCTGGATTTAGCGATTTCTGAGAGTAAAAAACCTTTTCGCTGGATAGACGGCGATTCGCGCGACACTGCCCAAAACGCCCGACTCACCCGCAAGCTGCTTGAGCCAGAAAAAATCCAGCGCATCGCTCTCGTCACCCACGCTTGGCACATGCCGCGCTCGGTGCTGGCCTTTGAAAAAGCAGGCTTCACCGTCGTGCCCGCCCCCATGGGTTTTATCACCCCTGAAGACAACGACCTCAACGAATGGCTGCCAACTGCCAGCGGCATGCGCAAATCGCGCTGGGTGCTGCGCGAAAAGCTGGGGCTTATGTTGGGCGCTTATTGAGCCGCGCTTTGCTTTGCCACTTCACCTTTCTTTGCGCAACTTTATCGCGCATTGCTTGACCGCAGGCCGCTCTGCGGTTATATTACTAACCAATTGGTCATTAGCGAAAATTTGTGGCAACTACCTCCATCCTTGAAGAAAACAGCACCCGCCGAGAGCGGCGCAAAGAGGCGCGGCCGGGGGAGTTGCTGGCTGCTGCGCTTGAATTATTTGCTGAAAAAGGCTACGCCGCCACCCGCGCTGAAGAAGTGGCGGCCAAAGCGGGCGTGTCTAAGGGCACGCTGTTTTTGTATTTCCCCAGCAAAGAAGAGCTGTTTAAAGCCGTGGTTACTGAAAGTGTGGCGCGCCCTGTGAATGACGGCTTGGCCGAAATTGACAGTTTCCCCGGCAACACCGCCCAGCTTGTGCCCTACCTCATGGCCCAGTGGTGGGAGCGCTTTGGCGCTACCAAAGCTTCTGGCATATCCAAACTGATGATGAGTGAGGCGCAAAATTTCCCAGAACTGGCAGCTTTTTACCAGCAAACGGTGATTGTGCCTGGGCGCTTACTGATCCAACGGGTGATCCAGCGCGGCATAGAGCGCGGGGAATTTCGGCCTGTGGACACGCAATACGCGGTGTTTTCTATCCTCGCGCCCATGATGTTTTTGATCATGTGGAAGCATTCCATGAGTTTTTGTTGCCCTGAGGGCGATGCCATTGACCCTACCAAATATTTGCAATCGCAAGCCGATATCATCGTGCGCGGTTTGCTTAAAAACCCCTCTTAAATCCACCAACGGCCACCAAAACCCACCTTCTTGGTATGAAAAAAGCAATCAAATGGATCGTCGCCCTCCTCATCATCGCAGGCATTGGCGGCTTCGCTTTGCGCACGGTCAAAGCCCGCAAGGCCGAAAAAGCCGCCACTGAGCTGGCGCTGGCCAAAGCGGCAGCCAACACCAGCGTAGAAATTGCCGCCAGTGACGTGGTGGCTGCGGCCATGCGCGAGCTCGGTGCAGGTTTGCCGATTTCTGGTGCGCTCAAAAGCGCCAATTCTGCGCTGGTGAAAGCGCGTGTGGCCGGTGAGCTGCAAGGCCTCACCGTGCGCGAGGGTGACTCGGTGAAAGCAGGCCAAACCATTGCCAAGATTGACGTGGCCGAATACCAAGCCCGCGTCACGCAGGCCCAGCGCAGCGCCGATGCGGCCAAGGCGCAAATCGACATTGCGCAGCGCCAGTTTGACAACAACCGCAATTTAGTAGAGCAAGGCTTTATTTCAAAAACAGCGCTGGACACATCGGCTGCCAGCCTAGAAGCGGCGCGCGCTACTTACCAGTCGGCTTTGGCTGCTGTAGACATCACCAAAAAATCGGTGGACGACACGGTGCTGCGTGCGCCGATATCGGGCGTTATATCGCAGCGCTTGGTGCAAAACGGCGAGCGCGTGGGCATTGATGCGCGGGTGGTAGAAATCATAGATTTGACACGCTTAGAAGTAGAGGCGCAGCTGGCCAGCGCCGACGCTGCCAGTGTGCGGGTGGGCCAAGTGGCGCAGATGCAAATAGAAGGCAGCGCCCAAAACATTGCAGCCACCGTGGCGCGGATTAACCCCAGCGTGATGGCGGGCAGCCGCGGTGTGCAAATGTATTTGGGCATTAAAAACACGGCTGGCCTGCGCCAAGGCATGTTTGTGCAGGGCACGCTGGGCACCCAGCGGGTGCAGGCAATAGCCGTGCCCCTGTCGGCGGTGCGCAATGACAAACCCCAGCCCTATGTGCAGCTCTTAGAGAAAAATGCAGTGGTTTACAAAGCGGTGACCTTAGGCGCGCGTGGCGAATTTGAAGGGCAGACATTTGTCGCAGCCCAAGAACTGGCCGATGGCGCGCAAGTGCTGCGGGCCAATGTGGGCAGCCTGCGCGAAGGCACAGCCGTGAAAATCACCGCCCCCGCTGCGGCCAAAGCGGCCAGCGGCCAAGAGCCTGCGCCAAAGTCCAACACTGCGAGCAAATAAACCATGTGGTTCACCCGCGTTAGCTTACAAAACCCAGTATTTGCCACCATGGTGATGCTGGCCTTGGTGGTCTTGGGCAGCTTTGGTTACCAACAACTCAAGGTTGACCAATTCCCTGCGGTGGATTTCCCCGTGGTGGTGATCACGGCCGAATACCCCGGCGCAGCGCCTGAGATTGTTGAAACCGAGGTGACCAAAAAAATTGAAGAAGCAGTCAACTCCATTGCTGGCATCAGTGCGCTCACATCGCGCAGCTACGAAAATCAGAGCGTGGTGGTGATAGAGTTTGGCCTGCATATTGTCGGGCGCAAAGCCGCCGAGGATGTGCGCGAGCGCGTGGCCGCAATGCGCTCTAGCCTGCGTGCTGAGGTGAAAGAACCGCGCGTGCTGCGATTTGACCCCTCTGCACGCTCGGTGTGGTCGGTGGCAGTGCTGCCAGACAGCAGGCCACCCATGGCGGCCAGTGCCTGCGAGGCACTTCCTGCTGACCAAACACGCAGCTGCCTAGAACGGGCAGCGGCAGGGCGCACAGCCAAGCCAATGACAGCCGTAGAGCTTTCCGGCTGGGCCGAGCAAACGCTGAAAAAACGCTTAGAAAACGTGCGCGGCGTGGGCTCAGTGACAGTTGTGGGCGGCACTAAGCGCGAGATCAATATATACCTGAACCCGCAAGCGCTCGAATCCTTTGGCATCAGCGGCGAACAAGTGGCCAATGCCGTGCGCGCCGAAAACCAAGACCTGCCCGTGGGCGCAATCCGCTCGCTCACGCAAGAGCGCGTGGTGCAGGTGCAGTCACGGGTGAAGAATCCTGAAGATTTTGGCAAGATCATTGTGGCACGTAAAAACGGCGCTCCAATCACTGTGGCCCAGCTGGCCCGTGTGGCCGACGGCGCGCAAGAGGTGGAAAGCTTGGCCTTGTACAACGGCGAGCGCACCCTGCTGCTCACGGTGCAAAAAGCCCAAGACGACAACACCATAGACGTGGTGGATGATTTGAAAAAATCTATTCTAGAAATTGAAAAACAACTGCCCCCCGGCGTGCGCCTAGAGAGCGTGAACGACAGCTCGCGCGGCATACGTATTGCGGTGGCCAATGTGAAGCGCACACTGGTGGAGGGCGCGTTGCTCACGGTGTTGATCGTGTTTCTGTTTCTCAATTCGTGGCGCTCCACGGTCATCACGGGGCTTACGCTGCCGATTGCTTTGATCGGCACATTTTTGTTCATGTACATGTTTGGCTTCACGGTGAACGTGATCACCATGATGGCGCTGTCGCTTTGCGTGGGGCTCTTGATTGACGATGCGATTGTGGTGCGAGAAAACATTGTGCGGCATGTGCAAATGGGCAAAACGCCCTTTGCCGCCTCGCTCGATGGCACGCAAGAAATCGGCTTGGCGGTGCTGGCCACCACCCTGTCCATCGTGGCGGTGTTTTTGCCCATTGGTTTTATGGGCGGCATCATCGGCAAGTTTTTCCATGAGTTTGGCATCACCATTGTGGCGGCGGTGTTGATCTCTATGTTTGTCAGCTTCACGCTGGACCCCATGCTGTCTTCCATTTGGCATGACCCCGCCATTGACCAGCAGGGCAAGCCCTATGCGCCTGTGACGCTTTATGACAAAACCATTGGCCGTGTGACGCATTGGTTTGACTTGGCCACCGATTGGCTTTCTGACGCTTACCAAAGCATATTGCGCTGGTCTTTGGTGCACAAAATCAAAACGCTGCTGCTGGCGCTTGGCATTTTTGTAGCCAGTATATTTATGGTGCCGCTGTTGGGCACTGAGTTTGTGCCCAAGGCGGATTTTTCTGAGACCACCATCAGCTTTTACACCCCTGTGGGTTCATCGGTGGAAGCTACCGAAGCCAAAGCCAAGCAGGTGGAAGCGATCATCCGCGAAATGCCCGAAACACGCTACACGCTGGCCACCATCAACACTGGCAATGCGCAGGGCAAAATCTACGCCTCGGTGTTTATCCGCTTTGTGGACCGCAAAGACCGCACACGCAGCGTGGACCAGCTCGGCTCAGAGCTGCGCCAGCGCCTTAACAAAGTGGCGGGCATGACAGTAACCAATGTGGGCGCAGGCGATGCCGTGGGCGGCGGCAAAACCATTGAGTTCTCGCTCAAAGGTTCAGACTTGGCCGAGCTGGAGCGCCTGACCATTCTGGCCATGGCGGCGATTCGCGGCATTCCCGGTTTGGTGGATTTGGATTCGAGCGTGAAACCCAACAAACCAACCGTGAATATCACGGTTAAAAATGAAATTGCGTCTGACCAAGGCCTGAGCGTGGGCAATATTGGCGCACAGTTGCGCACTTTAGTGGCTGGCCAAACCGTGGGCAACTGGCGCGCCAGCGACGACAGCACCTACGATGTGAACGTGCGCCTGGCACCCGATGCCCGCAACGCCCCTGAAGACCTTGGCCGCCTGCCCTTTACTGTGGGCACCAATGCCGACGGCAGCCCGCGTGTGGTGCGCCTGTCGCAATTGGCCACAGTCAAAGAATCCACGGGCCCCAACCAAATCAACCGCCGCGACCTTAACCGTGAGGTGGCGCTCAACGCCAACGTATTTGGCCGCTCATCGGGCGAAGTGTCAGCCGACATCCGCAAAGCCATGGACGGCATTGCCCTGCCCGCAGGCTACAGCTACCAGTTTGGTGGCAGCACCAAGAGCATGCAAGAGTCGTTTGGCTACGCCATTTCAGCGCTGGCCTTGGCTGTGATCTTTATCTACATGATTTTGGCCAGCCAATTCAAAAGCTTTTTCCAGCCGATTGCGCTGATGACCGCCCTGCCGCTCACCCTGATTGGTGTGGTGCTGGCGCTGTTGATGTTCCGCTCCTCGCTGTCGATGTTCTCCGTCATTGGCGTGGTGATGCTGATGGGTTTGGTGACCAAAAATGCTATTGTGCTGGTGGACTTTGCGATTCGCAGCCGCGAGCCTGAACTGGATGCTTCGGGCAAGGTGATAGCCCAAGGCCTGCCCCGCGCCGAGGCCCTGCTGCTGGCGGCCAAAGTGCGCCTGCGCCCAATTTTAATGACCACGCTGGCCATGATTTTTGGCATGGTGCCGCTGGCTTTTGCCCTTACTGAAGGCTCGGAGCAGCGCGCACCCATGGGGCAGGCTGTGATTGGCGGGGTTATTACTTCGTCATTGCTCACGCTGGTGGTGGTGCCCGTGATGTACTGCTACATGGACGATTTGAGCAATTGGTTCAAGCGCATGTTTGCAGGCAAAAGCCCGGCCGATGCGGGCAGCGCCGGCACCGCCACTCCCAGCACCTGAACCTGCACCTGAACCTGCACCTGCACCTGCACCTGTACCTGCACCTAAAATCAACGCCTACGTCTTACCAGAACCACTTTTATGAACACCGAACAAGCCCGTTTCAACATGATTGAGCAGCAAATCCGCCCTTGGGATGTGCTGGACACGCAAATTTTGCAACTTTTGTCGATTGTGCGGCGTGAGGATTTTGTGCCAGTGGCGCACCAAGCCTTGGCCTTTGTCGACATGGAAATCCCGCTCGAAGCTGGCTGCAAAGACGGCAAAGCCATGCTCGCGCCCCGCGTAGAAGCGCGCATGCTGCAAGATTTAGCTATTCAAAAACACGAGAAAGTGCTGGAAATTGGCACTGGCTCGGGCTACATGGCAGCGCTCTTGTCGCACCGCGCGCAGCAAGTAGTTTCGCTGGAATGCGACGCTGGTTTGGCCAAAACAGCCGCCGCCAACTTAGACAAAGCCGGTATTTACAACGCCCAAGTGCGCCACGCTGATGGCGCGAAAACACTGCCCGCCGACCTGCTGGCGCAAGCCCCATTTGATGCGGTGCTGCTGTCTGGCTCGGTGGCCGAAGTGCCCAAGGCGCTTTTAGACCTGCTCAAAGTGGGCGGGCGCTTGGCCGCTGTCGTGGGCCAAGAGCCCATGATGCGTTTCACCTTGGTCACCAAGGTGAGCGAGGGCAGCTTTCGCAGCAGCCAAGCTTGGGACACGGTAGCACCGCGCTTGCTCGGTTTTGCCAAGCCCAGCAGTTTCTCGTTTTAATGCCTTGCTGGTGTCTTGCACGTTTTAAGTTGCGTTTTTAAGCTGCTTTTTTAACCCTTTCAAATCCATGCTCGCACAAATCTCGCCCTCAGAATTGCCCGCTTGGTGCGCCGCCGCTCCCGCTGGCAGCAAGCCCGTGGTGCTGGATGTGCGGCAAGCTTGGGAGCTGGCCACAGCCAGTGTGCGCAGCCCAGCATTTGAACTATTGCCGATTCCCATGGGAGAGCTCATGGCCCGCATAGACGAAATACCTGTGGACCGACCTATTGCCTGCCTGTGCCACCATGGCGTGCGCAGCCGCCAAGTGGCGCTGTATTTGCTGCAGCAGGGCTATGCCCACACAGTCAATATTGCAGGCGGTATTGAGGCTTGGTCAGCGCTGGATCCGGCTGTGCCGTGCTATTGAAAAAACCATGCCTGCACACCGCGCCACTAGCACCTTCAATTTTCATCTGCCCACAAAGGAAAAACATATGCAAGCTCTGGCCCACCGCCTGGCACAGCCTCTAGCCCCTACACACCATGCACTTCGCGCTGTGGCAGCCCTGCCCACGGCGCTGGCATTGGCCATGGTTTTTGCTGCGCCTGCACAGGCGCAGTCACTCACAGCCTTGTATGATTTGGCGCGTGACTACGATGCCAGCTACCAAGCGGCCAAGTCCTTGGCCCAATCCGCGCTGGCAAAAGCAGAGCAGGCCAAGGCTGGCTTGCTACCCACCGCAGGCTTGACAGCGGGCACCACGCGCAGCAGTTTGCAAAACAACCTGCCCTTTACCAGCCGCGACTACGGCACCAGCAATATTGCCGTCAATGGCTCTTACCCCTTGTACCGGCCGGGCAACCTCGTGGTGGCGCAGCAAGGCCAAAAAGCCTATGCGATTGCGCAATTGGCGCTGTCCACTGCCGAGCAAGACCTGATGGTTCGCGCGGCCACGGCTTATTTTGATGTGCTGGCCAGCCAAGACAGCTTGGCATTTGTAAAAGCCCAAAAAGCTGCCGTGGCCGAGCAATTGGCCTTCGCCAAACGCAACTTTGAAGTAGGCACATCCACCATCACCGACACCCGCGAGGCGCAGGCGCGCTTTGATCTGGTGCTGGCGCAAGAAATTGCCGCCGAAAATGACCTGCGGGTAAAAACCATCGCCTTAGAAACTGTCAGCGGCAAGCCCGGTTTTGCGCCCCTGACTGTGGCCCAACCACTCAAAATTCCTTCACTTTTACCCAGTGATGTGAACATCTGGGTCAAGCAATCAGAGGATGCCCACCCGTCCATCCAATCTGCCGCTTTAGGCCTGGAAGTGGCGCAAATGGAAACCCAGCGCGCCCAAATCGCCGAGCGGCCTGCCATTGACTTTACTGGCAGCTATGCGGTTGTCTTTAACCACAGCGGCAGCGCCAGCACGGGCGTGGACAACCGGACCCAACTTGGCACCGTGGGCATCAGCTTGACCTACCCGCTGTTTACCGGCTACGCCACGCAAAACCGCATCAAAGAAACCCTGCTGCTCGAAGACAAATCCCGCAATGACTTGGAAGCGGCCAAACGCATCGTGGCGCAGGCCACCCGCACTGCCTACTTTGGCGTGGTGTCGGGTCTGGGCCAAGTCAACGCCCTAGAAGCGGCTGAGGCCAGCAGCACCAGTGCGCTGGATGCTAACAAACTGGGCTACCAAGTGGGCGTGCGCATCAACATTGACGTGCTCAACGCACAAAGCCAACTGTTCCAAACCAAACGCGACTTGGCCAAAGCCCGCTACGACGTGCTGGTGGGTGGCCTGCGCCTGCGCCAAGCCAATGGCACATTGAAGGCGGATGATTTGAAGGCGGTTAGTTCGGTGGTTTCAAGCAAGTAAGTTGGTTTAGAACTGCACTGCGCGCAGACGCTATTTCTGGCGGAGAGCATTGTGCGCGGCTCATCTGTGCTGCTATATGTACGGGCACAGGACGGCGGTGCTGCTTCAGCTGTGCGGCTGTCCCCCGTGCCTGCCTAGGGCAGGCTACTCCTCCTTGATGCCGCTGCGCTGAAGCAGCACCACCGTCCTGTGCCTTTCAGTTTGGCAGCAAACTACCCTCACGTGCAGAGAAAGCCACTTTAAACAGAAATGTCTTCATTCAGCCCAAAACAGCCTCTCGATCGCCTCGGTGCTGCAATTGGACGGCGCAGCGGCATCAAGGAGGAGGCCGAAGGCCGGGGGACAGCCGCGGAGCCGTCCAATTGCAGCGCCG
>JAYTMT010000197.1:0-4741 GCA_043728315.1 Polaromonas sp.
TTGGTCACTTCTGCGGCTACAGGAAGCTGTGCCAACGCGCAAACGGATCGCTGGCCCCTTCGGGGTAACTGGTTTTTTCGAGTCAATGGGGGATCAGAATCGGGCGCTGTCTGAGGGCGAAGCCCGAGTTTGCCCGATTCCCCCCATTGGCTCAAAAAAACAAGCTCCCCCGAAGGGGCCAGCGATCCGTTTGCGCGTTGGCACAGCACTCGCTTAGCCGCAGCAGTGACCAAGCATGGCATGAGCCCTTCGACAGGCTCAGAGCGAACGGGTAAGTAGTGACCAAGCAGGCATGAACCCTTCGACAAGCTCAGGGCGAACGGAGAAATAGTGACTAAGCCGGGCAAGAGCCCTAGGAAAAGCTCAAAACGAACAGCATGGAGCCAAGCCCCGAGTCCAGTTTCAGGGCTTGAGTACAGCAGCCACATAGCCTGCTACCGCATGCTTGGCAGCGGGCAGGTTCAATAACGTGTGTGGCGCACCGGGGATTAGCACAACGCTGGTTTGCGCCTGTGACTTGAATGCCTCGCCGCAGTGGCCACTGGCCTGCGCATTGCCCAGCCATGTGTTGGTGCTGGAGAAAAACGGATCGACTGAGCTGATGATGTTGAGCACTGCTTGGTTGGGCACGAGCGCAGTGCGGTGTTGTTC
This sequence comes from Polaromonas sp., assembly GCA_043728315.1. Lineage (GTDB taxonomy): Bacteria > Pseudomonadota > Gammaproteobacteria > Burkholderiales > Burkholderiaceae_C > JAAFIP01. Next base: position 652 of record JAYTMT010000197.1, read on the forward strand.
TACAAAATAATTGTCCTCGCAGCTCCATGCAAACAGCATGCGGCCGATAAACTGCGCACCGCCGTGGCGCGCCACACTGGGAGCGCCCTCGCTCGTGCCAGCGAGCACCAAGCGCGTGGTATCTGCCCAAGGCGCCGATTGAAGTGCCTCTAGCGCCATGCCAATTTCTGAGGCGTGCAAACCATGGATTTGCTCATACACCGCTTTGCTGATCGGCGATTTGTAAGTCAAGCGGTCTGGCAGGGCAAACGAGTCGGGCGCTATGCTGGCTACGCCGATGCCTGCCAACCATGTTTGCCACTCTGTAATGGCCTTGAGCGACAGCCCTGAAGAGCCATGCAAAAAAACCACCACGGGCACGCGTGTGCGTGCCAGCTGAGGTGCGTCGCGGTAAGCGCCCACAAACACTGCACCGCTGACCGAGGCTGGCAGCGCCACTTGCGCGCCCTGCACCACGCCAATGGCAGACTGTGCCGTATGCTTGAGCGCCGACCCTTTGGTTTCCCCGGTAGGCGCTGTTTGCGCAGCGGCTTGCAAGCCCCAAGGCCCACACACCACAGCCAGACACACGGCCAGTGCGCCAACAATTTGTCTTTTATTTGTCATAGATTTTGTGTCTTTGTTTAAAAAAAATGGCTCGGGCCGTAGCTCACACGCCGCGACGCGCCGCAATTTCTAGCAGCCCGTCAAATATCAGGCTGTCCACCAACTGCACCTCGATGCCCATAGTGGGCAGCATTTTCCAGCCTGCGCCGCCCGTCATCACCACCAGTGGCTCTGCGCCTGTGCGCTGCTGCACATGGTGGCGCATGCGGCGCACCGCGCCTGCAATGGCATAGGTGCCGCCGCTGGTGAGGGCATCGCTGGTGTTGGTGGGAAACTCGCTCACCTCGCCTGTGGGTACATGCAAGCCTGCCGTGCCAGACTCTAGTGCTTTGAGCATGATGCCGTGGCCGGGCAATATAAAGCCGCCCAAAAATTTGCCCCATCCGGGCTTGCTATGGTCTACCTCTATGGCTTCCACTGTGACTGCCGTTCCCACCATCACCACCACCACAGGCCGCAGCTGGCCAGCGCACTGGGCCAGCATGTGCTGCCAAGCGCCTATCATGGCCACCCAGCGGTCAGCACCGAGGCGCGTGGGGTGGTCATAGCCATTGGCCAGCCCCGCCTCGCCAGTGCTAGACACCACCCAATAGGGCGTGACTTCGTCGCTGGGCCAGCGCTCGTCTATTTGCGCCTCTACGCGGCGTTTGATGGCGTCCCCCGCCACAATGCAGCCGAGCATGCGCGTGGGTACAGCTAAATCTGCCCAAGCACCATCGGCCAGTTTGTCAATGTTTTCTAAAAACTCCGCGCCTTGGCTAAGCAATGGGGCTGCAGGCTGGGCAGATGCATACAAAGCCCACTTCAGGCGGGTGTTTCCAACGTCAAGTGCAAGAAAGGTCATACAAAATGTGCAGAGCATGCGGGGTAAAAACAGCTTTACCCACCCCATGCTTGCCATTATCATCAATAAATGTTCCCCATTGTTGATGTATCCCAGCTTCCCAATGCCGCCGCACGTGGGCACGCCTATGGCGCGCAGTGTGCAGACCGCATAGCGATCAGCGTAAACACCTACACCCAAACCTTCGCCCAATGCGGCATCAGCTGGGAAGCCGCCCGCTCCCGCGCCATGGGCTACCTGAGCGTGATCAGCGCGCTGGATGCCAGCTTGGCCGACGAATTGGAAGGCATTGCACTGGGCAGTGGCCAGCCACTGGACGTGATTTTGGCACTGAACTGCCGCACCGAAATCCTGCCTCCCAGCTTTTTGGGCAATCCCGCTGACGCAGCGCCGGCCCAAGACCTTAGCGAATGCACCGCCATGTGCGTCGGCGCCAGTGCCAGTGAAAACGGCGGTGCGTGGATGGCGCAAAACTGGGACTGGGTGGGCCGCCAGCGCGCAGCACTGGTGATTTTGCGCACGGTGGACAGTACAGGCACGGGCATTTTGACCCTGACCGAGGCGGGCATGCTGGCCAAAATTGGCCTGAACACCCACGGCTTTGCACTAGGGCTGAACATTGTGCGTTCGCAGCTTGACGGCGCGCAAATTGGCCTGCCCGTGCACATACTGCTGCGCCACCTGCTCTCCTGCACTTCCATTGCGCAGGCCAGATCGCGTTTGGCCGCCCTCAATGGCTTGGGCTTTGGGGCATCGTCTAACATCCCCTGTGCCGATGCGCTGGGAGAGGCCGTGTGCTTTGAAGTAGCGCCTGCGGGCTGGGCCGAGCACGCCAGCGCCAGCGGCGTGGTGGTGCACACCAACCATTTTTTGTGCGAAAGCTTAGTGGCGCAGCAGGCACCGCTCACAGCTTTTGTTTCTAGCCCATCACGCTTGGCAACCGCTGCGGGCTATGCACAGGCCAGGCCCATCGGTTTGAACTATCTTCAGACGTTTTTACGCGACGAATCTGATGGGTTTTTGTCCATTTGTAGGCAGCCCAACCCCGATTTACCAGCTGACACACGAATAGAGTCTGTGGCGGGTATCATCATCTCAGCACGCCAGCGGCGCATGTGGATTGCACCCGATGTACCCAGTCGTGTTAATTTTGAGGCAGTAGATTTTTAACCCCTAGCACTTAAGGAGCACACCATGGGCATGTTCAGTTTTATCAAAGAAGCCGGTCAGAAATTATTTGGCAGCAAAGAGGTGGAGCAAGCCGCCGCCGCCGTGGCCGCAGACCCTGCTGCCCAGCCCACGCTCGATGAGCTCAACTCAGCAGCGGCTGCGGGCATCAAAACCTATATCGAAGCGCAAGATTTGGGCGCCAACGGCCTGTTTGTGAGCTTTGACGGCGCATCGGGCAAGGTGACTGTGCAAGGCGAAGCGCCCAGCATGGAAGCGGTGGAAAAAGTCACCCTGTGCTGCGGCAACGTGGCTGGCGTGACCGATGTCGAGAACCTCATGAGCGCAGCGGATGACAGCGACGAGAGCCAATACCACGACGTGGAGCGCGGCGACACTTTAAGCGCCATTGCCAAAGAATACTACGGCGATGCCAACAAGTACCACGCGATTTTTGAAGCCAACAAGCCCATGCTCAGCCATCCCGACAAGATTTATCCGGGTCAGAAGCTGCGTATCCCTGCTGAGGCTTAAATTTTTAGATTTTCAGCGCAATGTCAGCGTTGGGTGGTCATAGTTTGCTATTATTTTAGATATTCACTTTGGGCGCTGACAGACTCTGCTTCGCGCTCAAAAGGGTTGTCCAAGTAGTAGCAATTGGCCCGCTCTGTGGCATGGCCGCTGGCACGCCCAATGGAACGGCCTTCAGATCGCGATTTAGCCCACATACCCGCCAAAATGTAGGCCAAGGGGAAGAAAATCCCCCAGCGCATGGTCTGCGCTACGTGCACACGCTCGTGCGCCCAGCAGCGCTGCAAAGCTTGCGCGTCTTGCGCCAAAATGCAGCAGCCCAACGCAGCCGCTTGCATAGCGCCCATCGGATGGCGCATCAAAATGGCCTTAGTCCACGGCGAATACACTACTATTACCATAGCACACTGTGACCATATGACGCTGACATTGGCCTGTTTTTTCTTAAAAATATACTTTTCAAGCATGGCCATCAGGCACAGCGGCAGCGCGTAGGCCGTGAGCGGCAAAGCCCAGAGCCAGCCAAGGGTTTGGCGCATGGGTTGAACGCTGAAAGTGCGGGGCATGGCCTGATACTACCCTTTCTAGTTGAGCTTTGTCTCATAGCCTATGCTTGGTCACGCTGCGGCTCAGCGAGTACTATGCCAATGCATGTTTCGGTCTGAGTTTGTCACTGCTGCGGCCAAGCGAGCGCTGCGCTTAGTCAGTGTTTCTTGTCTGGCTTGGCCACGCTGCGGCTAAGCGAGCGCTGTGCTTAGTCAGAGTTTCTTGTCCGGCCTGGTCGCGCTACGGCTAAGCGAGCGCTGTGCCCATGCGCAAACGGTCGCTGGCCCGCTTCGCGGGGAGCTGATTTTTTCGAACAAATGGAGGGAAACGGCCTAACTCGGGCTGCGCCCTCAGACAGAGCCCGTTTCTGATCCTCCATTTGCTCAAAAAAACAAG
>JAYTMT010000198.1:0-2953 GCA_043728315.1 Polaromonas sp.
AGATTGGTCGCCACGATTTTGCAAGAATACGCCACAGCCGCCCGCAAACTCAAAGACACCAAAAACGCTTCTGAGGCCACCGCAGACGTCGCCGCCCAGCTGGCCAGGTTGATGCCCAAACGCTTCATCGCGCTCACCCCCTTCACCCAACTACACCACTTCGCCCGCTACCTCAAAGCCATCACCGCCCGACTAGACAAGTACCGAGCCGACCCCGCCCGCGACGCCACCAAACTCGCCGAACTGCGCCCAAGTGAGCAAAACTACTGGCGTTTGGTCGCCGAACGCAAAGGCGCAGTCGATGACCGGATGATGGAATTTAGATGGCTGCTAGAAGAACTCCGCGTCAGCTTCTTCGCCCAAGAGCTACGCACCCCGCAGCCGGTGAGCGTGAAGCGGCTGGATAAGCTTTGGGTGCAGATTAAGAGTTAAACCGAGATTCCGTTAGCCATTAAGCGATCAAACATTTTCTTAGTCGCACGTTGTAACTCAGGCTCTAACTCAGCCAACATGGCGGGGCGATTGCTGACAGCAGCCTCAAAAGCAATCAGCAATGGTCGCGCAAATTTTTCAGCATTCATCTCTCGCAGTAAACCTAGCACCAACTCAGCGTGCTGAGGCTGCTTCAGTACTGGTGCAAGAAATGCCTCTACAAAATGCGCACTGGCAAAGACCATGCTCAAATCTGCCGATTCGTTTTGCAAACCCAATAATAAATCTCGCAGCACTGTTTCCTGCCCATCGTATAGCGCCTCCAGTGCTTTTTTGGTGAATATTTGGGTTTGAAAGTCCACAAGCTTGCCTAGCCAATAGGAATGCCAGTTGTTATCTAAACCTCGTGCAGTTCTGAGTGTCATCACAGCTTCATCTAACCGATTGAGTTGACCCAACAGCACTCCGAGATTGCTCCAAGGTATTGCATTAGTGGGATCAAGTTCAATAGCCTTGCGGTAGGTTCTTTCCGCTTCGTTTAGGCGTTGTTCGTCTCTCAGGACGTTACCAAGATTGTTCCAAGGCATGGCATAGTTGGGATCAAGCTCAATAGCTTTGCGGTAGGCACTCTCCGCTTCATCTAAGCGTTTCGAGTGATGTAACACCCAACCAAGATTGCTCCAAGGCAGGGCATCGGTAGGATCAAGATCAATTGCCTTGTGGTACTGTGCCTCTCCAAGCTGTAGATTGCCTTTGTTTGCGACGAGCAAGCTCGCTTTTTCAAACCAAGCGCGCGCACTTTCACCTTTTAAGAAAGCCTGATCTAAGGCCTGCTGGGCCGTATTTAAACAACCGGAGTGGCGCATGCTACCTGCAACATTTGCCAGCTCTGTTGAACTTGCCGTTTTGACATTTTGTTCGCCCCACTCCAACCATGCGCTAGCAGCGGTTTCATCTTTGAACTTGATTCGATGACGCAAACCCATAATGCGCCAAACCATGGCTTTGAATGCCACGATTTCGTCACGCGCTATTGGTACAGCAGCCGCGATGTCAGCTGGTGTGAGATAAGGCAAAGGCAAAAGTGCCAAGGAACGTGCGTGAAAAAATAGAGGTAGATCTGCGGCTTGCATACCATAGCGCTGCAAGTCTTGCCGCTCACGCGCTAAATGGTTTCGCACTTGCACGAGCGTTTCTTTTACTGTACTAGTGTCGCACAAGAGTTTTACATAGCGCTCTTTTTGCACCAATTTCAAATCGACGGCACCGATTAAAGCCTCTTGTTCGGCATCGCTCAGGTCTTGGGTTTTGCACTTTTTCAGTTGTTGGCGCAATGTAGTCAAAGCGCTTAAATCTGCAGACAAATCGTCGTTGCCAATGTAGTGCTCAAACTCGCCACCATTGGCTTCGATGTGTTGCATGACACTATCTACACCTCTGGCTTGCATACCGCCACGCATGTGCTGGGCATGGCTGGCATCGGCTACGGCCATGGCGTAGCGGGCTTCTGACAGCGGTGCGGCTTTGGACGGGTCGCTTAGGCTAGCGCTGAGTTCTTCTGCACTGAACATGGCTTCTAAAAAGGCGGTGAGCCCGAGCACGTTTTGCCTGATGCGGCGGCTGCCGCGCATTTGCAGCCAAAGGCGAAACAGTTGCTCGGCGATGCGGTATTGGGTGCGGCCGTGGCTGCTGCTTTTTTCGATGAGGCCTTCTTTATCCATACTGTCTAACTGTGCCGAAACGCTGGTGGTGGCCAGCCCAGCATGGCTGCCTATTTCAGCTGCGGTGTGGCCAAAGCGCAGGCCGCTGCCTGCTGCATCGCTAGGCCGGCGCACGGCCAGCGCGTGCATGACCACTTGGGCCTGTTCGGGCAAGTCTTCAAAGCGGGCTTTGTAGTAGGGCGTGGTGATATCCATCAGGCGCTCAAAGTCTTCAACAGCGCGGCCACTCGGGCTTTGGCGTAGCAGCTGAAAGATGAGGCCAATAGCGCGGGGGTTGCCGCCGGTAAGGTCGTACAGCGTCTCTAAGCGGCTAGGGCGCTCATTCAATCGGGCTTTGACTTCTGGCTCGCCCTGCGCGTCGGCTAGCCGCTCTAGCAATTGGCGAACTTCGGCAACGCCCAGTTTACCCAACCGTTTGGGCATAAAAAAATCGTAAAACGCTTTATCGTAGCCCGTAAAGGGTTCGGACAGCCGCACCGAGCCGCCAATCACAATGGGCGAGGTGGTGGTGGAGAGTTGCTCGCGCAGCGCCCAGTAAGCGGTGGCATGTGGGTTTTTTAACTTGCGCCCCGATTTATCGATACGCTGAAACACCATGTCCAGGTTATCGACCAGAAGCACGGGCCGAAGCTTGAGTGCCGCGCAGGTACTTTGCAAGAGGTCAAAACCGGATTCGGTGCGCTCGCCCAGGTTTTTGTTTGCATGCAGGGCTTTTTTGCTTTCCTCTACTTGGGCAAGAATCTGATCGGCTTGGTTGGTTTTGTGCAGGCGGTCTAGCTCGTCTGCCAGTGCTTCGCAGC
>JAYTMT010000199.1:0-2217 GCA_043728315.1 Polaromonas sp.
GACATTATTTCTCGGCTGCGCAGCCTGCCGGTGCATGTGCGCACTTTGCCGGGTATGGGCGACCTGGCGTCTGGCCGCGTGACCATACAAGATTTTCAAGAGCTTGACGTGGAAGATTTGCTTGGTCGAACACCCGTTGCGCCCGATAGAACATTGCTGGCCAGCAATCTCGCCAACAAGGTGGTACTGGTCAGCGGTGCGGGTGGCAGTATTGGCGAGGAGCTGTGTAGGCAGATTATTGCAGAAAAACCAAGCAAGCTGATTCTGCTGGACCACAATGAATTTGGCCTCTATACCATCCACAGTGAGCTAGTGCATTTATGCTCTGAACAAAGTTTAACGGTAGAGCTGGTTCCATTGCTAGCCAGTGTCAGCAATTTTGAGCGTTTGCAAGAAATTTGCATGCTATATCGACCAGCCACGGTTTACCACGCCGCTGCTTATAAGCATGTGCCTTTGGTTGAAAGCAACTTCTCCGAAGGTGTGCTGAACAATGTATTTGGCACGCTCAATATGGCGCGTGCCGCTATCGAAAGCAAAGTAACGCACTTTGTACTTGTGTCAACCGACAAGGCCGTACGCCCGACCAATGTGATGGGGGCCACCAAGCGCATGGCTGAATTGGTATTGCAAGCATTGGCCGCCAGCACGAACCTACAGTTTAATATGCCGGATGGTACAAAAACCGTTGAAGTGCGCAACAGCACACTCTTTGCGATGGTGCGCTTTGGCAATGTGTTGGGTAGCAGCGGCAGTGTGGTTCCGCTCTTTCGCAAGCAATTACTCAGCGGTGGCCCCTTAACCATCACGCACTTGGACGTGACCCGCTTTTTCATGACCATCCCTGAAGCCGCGCAATTGGTGTTGCAAGCCGGTGCCATGGCCAAAGGTGGCGATGTGTTTGTGTTGGACATGGGTCAACCCGTCAAAATATTAGACCTAGCTCGCCGAATGGCGCAGCTCTCTGGGTTAACTTTACGGGATGAAAACAACCCAGATGGGGATATTGATATCGAGGTCACCGGCTTGCGCCCTGGGGAAAAATTGTATGAAGAGTTGCTGATAGGTGGCAACCCAGAAGGCACAGACCATGAGCGTATTATGAAAGCGCATGAAGATTATTTGAGTTGGGCTGTGCTTGCCCCCATGCTTGTAGCGCTGCGGCAGGCGGCGATTCAAAACAACGAGCTTGTGATTAAAAATACATTCGTGCAGCTGGTGCAGGGGTATAGTCCATCTTCTGTTGTTTCAGCCGCATCCTCAATAGCCGCGTAAGTTATCGTATTTCCGAACGGTTATTGCCCAGTTTTTCATTTATTATTTTTTAGACACATCATGCAAAAAAAAATCATCATATTATTGATAGCCGCTACCGCAGGCGCGGGTGTGGGTGCGCTGCTGGGTTATGGGCCCATGCTGCGTTATAAGTCAGAAGGTGTACTCAATATGGATATGGGTACCAGCGAGTACAAGCGCTTTACCGAGTTGGCAAATGATGCAAGTTCTGCCAGTCAATTTTTGGCGGCATTTCCACCGCCAAAAATGCATAACGGAGATGTTGATGATCTCATGAAGGTCATCATCAAGGGTGAATGGCACAAAGCACTGCCAAAGGTTAGCAAGGTCGATGCCAAAGAGATACCGGACGCGGTACTTCAAATGGAGCGAGATAGTGAGAAAGAGAAAGAGAAAGGCAAGAATGGCGTTAAGAGTTTGAAAGATAATTCCGTGTATTGGGGTTTGCGTTTGACGCATTCGGCGTCTGTCCCGCTGGAAGCGGCGGAAATGACGACTTGGTTGGGTGGCTATTTTAAAGAAGTCGCCACGTGGGAAGCGGTGCGTGAGCAAGTGTCGCGCTGGAAGGCGGACAACCAGCAGTTTTCTGACCGTGCTTTGGAGCAGAAGCTAAAGTATGAGTTTGAGATTGAGCAGGCAAAAAACCGTGCGCTTGCATTAAAAAAAATCGTTGCTCAATATCCAGAAACGAATGCGCGTGAATCACGGCAAGTCATCGATGTTCGTAAGGATAACGAGAAGTTCATGTCTCCCATGGCGCAACTGGTGGGCGCGGAGTCTGAGTTGATAGAGATCAGAGAAAAAACCCAAAAACTAGACCGTGAAATAGAGCAACAGGCATTTGCCGGAGGACTGCTAAAAGAGGTGGAACTGGCCTTAAAGCAAGCCCGAAGCGGCAGCGAGAGTGTAGGTAAATTGGCT
>JAYTMT010000200.1:0-8782 GCA_043728315.1 Polaromonas sp.
CCCCCAACAGCCCAACCTCACGGCAGTATGTACTATGACAGGATTGGTGGAAATGTCCATGAGATTGAAGATACAAGAATGTTCATCTGTCTGAGCCCGAAGGGCGAGTTATGAACATTCCCCCCATTTGCTCAAAAAACAAGCTCCCCCGAAGGGGCCAGCGATCCGTTTGCGCGTTGGCACAGCGCTCGCTTAGCCGCAGATGTGACCAACTTTGCATGAGCCCTTAGACAAACTCAGGGCGAGCGGGAAGTGCAAGAACCCTTCGACAAGCTCTGCGCGAACGGATAGTTAAAGAGCGATTTGACGGCCAAAGCTCAACCGAGTACCACTTCTTTGCCCGAGCGCGCTGCTACGGCAATCGCCTCCAGCGTGCGGGCAATGTCTAGACTTGCATCGCGTGCGCGGTTCACAGCGCCGTGGTCATTGCGCCGCACTGCATCGGCAAATGCCTCGGCAGTAAAGCGAAATCCGTCGCCAATGGCAGTGGCAATCACCTCAGCGGGTCCATCGTTGACCACGCCGCGCCACAGCTGCAGGGGCGTGTCTTGGGCAGTGGTGTGGTTCAGGTAATCGGTTTCTATGCTGCCTGCGCTGCCCAATATGGTGGCTTTGCGCTCAAACGTGCGGTTCATGCCGCATGAAATCTGCGCTGTGCGGCCACCGCTGAACTCCAGCTGCGCCAGCATGGCGATGTCTACGCCCTGCGCAGCGCCGCCCGCCGTCCACACCGGCGTGGCGCTCACGCGCAGGGGCGCTTGCCCCATTACCAAGCGGCTCAAGCTCACGCAATACGAGCCCACATCCAGTAGCGCGCCGCCTCCGGCTTCCTGGCTGGTGCGTATGTTGCCCGCATGGCGCAGCAGCGAGAAGCTGAAGTTCGCCTGCATGCCAATGATGTCACCTATCGCTTTTTCAGCCAGCAAATCCACCAATGCAAAGGTTTGTGGCTGAAACCAATAGGGGTAGGCTTCCAGCAGCACCACGCCATGCTGCTCTGCTGCTTTAAACATAGCTTGCGCTTCTTTTAGCCCCAAGCACAGCGGCTTTTCGCACAGTACATGCTTGCCCGCTTGCATGGCTTTGATAGCCCACTGCGCATGCATGTGGTTGGGCAGGGGAATGTAGACCGCCTCTATGTTTGGGTCAGACAGCAGCTGCTCGTAGCTTGCGTAATGCACGGGGATTTTGTGCGCCTTGGCAAATGCTTGGGCAGGTGCAGCACTGCGGCTGGCCACGGCGCAAATTTTGACAGAGGGCGAGCCACGCACACCATCGGCAAATTGCTTGGCAATATTGGCTGTGCTTAAAATACCGAGGTTCAGTGGTTTGGTTTGCATGGTTTAGTATGAGGATGCTAAAAATGCATTGTAAAACCATTTTTTACAAAAAATTTACCCAATGTCAGCGTCATATGGTCATATGACGCTATTTAATTCATAGTATAAGGAGACAGCATGTCCGCACACAGTTTATTCCCCACATCCATTGCCGGCAGCCTGCCCAAGCCCGTCTGGCTCTCTGAGACCAACAAACTCTGGCCCCAATGGAAGGCTGAGGGCGCTGATTTGGCGCAGGCCAAGCTCGATGCCACCCTGCTGTGGATCAAGGCGCAAGAAGACGCGGGGCTAGATATTATTGGCGACGGCGAGCAGTCGCGCCAGCATTTTGTACATGGCTTTTTAGAGCAGGTCGATGGCATTGATTTTGCCAACAAAGTGACCATGGGCATCCGCAACAACCGCTACGACGCGCAGGTGCCCCAAGTGGTGGCCCAGCTCAGGCTCAAGGGCCGTGTGCACGCCACCGAGGCGCAGTTTCTGCGGGCGCACACCTCTAAAAAAATCAAATTCACCCTGCCAGGCCCCATGACCATCATTGATACCGTGGCCGACCGCTTTTATGGCGACAAGGTAAAAATGGCCTACGCCTTTGCCGAGCTCCTGAACCAAGAAGCCCGCGCCTTGCAGGCCGATGGCGTGGACATCATCCAGTTTGATGAACCCGCCTTTAACGTGTACATGCAAGACGCGGCCGACTGGGGTGTGAAAGCCCTAGAGATTGCCTGCGCGGGGCTTAGCCGCGAGGCCGCACCAGACGTGCGCGCCTGCAAAACAGCGGTGCACATCTGCTACGGCTACGGCATCAAGGCCAACACCGACTGGAAGGCCACCTTGGGCGATAAATGGCGGCAATACGAACAGGTCTTCCCCGCGCTGGCCAAAAGCAGCATCGACCAAGTCAGCCTAGAGTGCTTCCAAAGCCATGTGCCGCCAGACCTGATGAAACTGCTGGAGGGCAAAGACGTGATGGTAGGCGTGATAGATGTAGCCAGTGATGTGATAGAAACGCCTGAGCAAATCGCCGACACCATTGGCACTGCTTTGCAATTTGTAGCAAAGAACCGCCTGTTTCCGTGCACCAACTGCGGCCTGGCGCCAATGGACAGAGAAGTAGCCATGAAAAAGCTGGCCGCATTAGCTGCTGGCACTGCGCTGGCTAAAACGCGCTACGCATAAGGCTGGCGTTTGTTCGGGTGCATGGTAGGGGCGCTTTGGCTGTGCGGCTGTCCCCCGGCCTGTGGCCTTCTCCCAATGTTGTTCGCTTTGAAGTTGTGCGAGGGGTTTTATAGATTTCTGTTCGCCCTGAGTTTGTAGAAGAGTTCTTGTAGATTTCCGTTCGCCCTGAGCTTGTCGAAGGGTTCTTGCCTAGCGTGGCCACTACTGCGGCTAAGCGAGCGCTGTGCCAACGCGCAAACGGATCGCTGGCCCCTTCGGGGTAGCTTATTTTTTTACGCAAATGGGGGGAATGTTCATAACTCGGGCTAAAGCCCTCAGACAGATGAACATTCTGATCCCCCATTTGCGCAAAAAAACAAGCCCAGCGCCCTGATTGTTTGCGCATTGGCACAGCACTCGCTTAGCCGCAGGGCGAGGTGGTTGGCTAGGAACGGTTAGAAAACTGCTCAGCTTCACCGTCAAAAGCATGGCTGCGCCCTGCCCCACGCTTAGATTTGCACTTTCTATGAAAAATAGTGGCAATGTCAGCGTCATATGGTCATAGTGCGCTCTTTTTTTTATAGTAAATGGCACTCTACGAGTAGCGTGCCTCCGGTATTAAAACCTCATAGCGAGCATAGCCCGAGCAGCATTTTGGCTATCCCGACCGACCGATTTCGGGTACTCCCGCATGAGGGCGCGTCGGGATAGCCAAAACGCTGCTCGGGCGCGCAAATCAGCGGGATAGCCAAAATGCTGATCGGGCGCGCAAGCATGCAGGCATAAAAAAACCACCTTCCATGACAGAAGGTGGTGTTAAAAAGCTGCCCACAGCGGTGGTGCCAGCTACAGGAAGCAATCAGTACTTCGTTTTCAAGTATTCAACACGATCAGCCATTCGATTGCACGCCCCAGCATGTTTCGGTGCTGTCGGCTTTCACGGCGCAAGTGCGCACGCTGTGCTTGGACGATATGGCCACTGCGCCAGTTACTCCTAACACGGCGGTGGGAGTCAGCCGATCAATCGTTGTACCGTCGCCCACGCTGCCATTGATGTTCCTGCCCCAGCAAACCACGGTGCCATCAGATTTCAGTGCGCAGTTATGATAAAAACCGCTCGCTCCAAGGGCAATCACATTGCTCAGGCCACTTACGGCAACAGGTGTTGAGCTGCTGGTGGTGCTGCCATCTCCGAGTTGTCCGTGCGAGTTGAGTCCCCAGCAAAACATCGATCCACTAGACTTGAGTGCACAGCTAAAGTTCAGACCAGCGCTGATAGCCACGGTGTCGGTTAGACCCAATACCGCCACAGTTACTGAGCTGTTGACGGTAGTGCCATCGCCCAGTCCACCGCCGCTGTTCACACCCCAGCAAACCACTGTGCCGTTTGACCTGAGCGCGCAGCTGTGTGTTGAGCCCGAGGCTATGGCTACGGCATCGGTCAAACCTGTGACGGCCGTGGTCACGCTGGATGCCACATTCGTGCCGTTGCCCAGTTGGAAGTTGCCGTTGAAACCCCAGCAGACCACGGTACCATCAGATTTGAGAGCACAGGCGCTGGTGCCTGTGGTGCTGATGGCTACTGCGTTGGTCAGGCCTGTTACGGCAACGCTGGTAGAGCGGTTGACGCTCGTACCGTCGCCTAACTTGCCGAATAGGTTGTAGCCCCAGCAAGCCACCGTGCCATCGGATTTGAGTGCGCAGGTGGATTCTCCGCCTACTGCTACGGCGGTTACGCCAGTTAATCCAGCCACGGCTACCAGTGTTTCTGTCGTGGCAGGATTCGTTTCAGTGCCATTGCCAAGCTGGCCGTAATTATTAGCACCTCGGCAAACTACCGTGGTGTCGGTTTTAAGGCTGCATGCATGGCTGTTGCCAACTGAAATAGGCGTGACCACCGCCACACTGGCCGTGCCAGTGACCGTGGCACCGAACACGCTGGCGCTGAGCGCGCCTACAAAGCTGCCGTTTTTATTCCACACCTTGGGCGCAGGGCTACCCGCCGTGTTGGGCGAGCCATCGCCCCAATTCCAGCTGTAGTTGCTGGGCGTGGCATTGGTGGCCACCGCTTGGTAGGTGTAGCGGGTGTTGGCGATGGCCCGGGATGGGCCGGTGATGGTTAAGGTGGGTGTGGCAAAGGGTCCGGTAGGGATTTGTGAGCCAGACGGTGCTGGCGAGCCAGGCGTGCCTGCCACTGCTGGGGCGGGCACGCCGCCGGGCAGGGTCACGGTTACTTCGTCGCCGCCGCCGCATCCGGCCAGCAGCGCCGCAGCGCTAAAGAGTGCCGCCAGCGCGAGTGTGCGCGAGCGGGTGATGGGGGTTGTCATAGCCATTCCTTGGGTTGATTGAACACAAGGGGGAGCTTATGCAGTGGGTGGCTTAGCGTCCAGTTACCAAAGTCATGTGACTAAAGTCATAGCGCCAGTGCGGGCATCATTTGGCTTGCGTGATTTGCAGGCGCATCTCTTCTACCAGTGTGTGGATTTTGACGGGCTTGTACAACACGCGCAGACCACTGAGCTGGGCTTTGCGCACGCGCTCGGGCGCTGTGTCGCCCGTGACCAGCAGGGTGGGTATTGCGCGGCCAAGCTGGGCGCGCAAATCAGCGACCAGATCAATGCCGTCCATGGCATCGGCCAAGCGAAAATCAGTAATCAGACCATCCAGCTTGTCGCCCAAGCGCAGTGCGGCCTCGCGCGCTTGCGCCACACCGCCTGCCACCTCCACCTGAAAGCCATACAGGCGCAGTGCGTCTGCGGTGCTGGTGCGCACGGTTTCTTCATCGTCCACCACCAAAATATGCATGTGCGATAAAGCGCGAAACACGCCACTGGACAGCGACTGCGTGGCCGCTGGCGGTGGCAGCACTTGGGCACGCGCCATGGGCACAGCCAGCTTAAACACTGTGCCCCGCCCTGCACGTGAATGCACCCGCAAATTCAAGCCCATCAAAGCCGCCAAGCGCTGCACAATGGCCAGGCCCATGCCCAGCCCGCGTGAGCGGTCACGCTCTTGGTTGCCCACTTGGTAAAACTCGTCAAATATACGCGGCAGCTCCTGCGGCTCCATGCCTGCACCGCTGTCCCACACCTCTATGCTGGCATGTGCGCCATGTGTGCGCGCCAACACCACCACACCGCCTGTGGTGGTGAATTTGAGCGCGTTGTGCACCAAGTTGCCCAAGAGCCGCTCCAGCAGCGCGGCATCGGCATGCACCCATTTGCCACCTGTGCTAAAGCGCAGGTGCAAACCCCGTGCCTCGGCTTGTTTGCCAAACACGCTTTCAAGCTTTTGGAATACGTGGGACAGCGCTACAGGCTTGGCATGCACTTCCACCACGCCCGCATCGAGCTTGGATACATCGAGCATGGCGCTAAACGAGGTTTCGAGCGCATCCACGCAGTGCATCAAATTGCGCGCCAGCGCTTCGTCGGGTGTACCCTTGAGCCGCGCCTGCACCGCCGAGCCAAACAAGCCCAGCGAATGCAGGGGCTGGCGCAGGTCATGGCTGGCCGAGGCGAAAAAACGGGTTTTCTCTAGGCTGGCATGCTCCACGCGGCGCACCTGCTCTGCGAATTTTTCGGCTAGTGCTTCGTTTTCAAAGCGCGCCCGCATGGATTCGTGCAGCAGCTTGTTTTGCATCAAGGCAAAGCGAATCGTCACATAGGGGTAGAGCATGGTGGCCAAACCCAAGCCCACATACATCCATTCGCGCTGCCAAAATAAGGCGCTGACCAAGCCCACATACACGGGTATTTGAAAATTGAGCACCGCCCTGCGAGATGGCGCAAAGCCCGGTGCGGTGGCTGAGGTGATCGACAGTATGACCAAAATCATCAGCGCGATCATGGGAATATTGCCCACGGGGAAAAACATCCATGGCGCTAAGCCCACTAGCGCGCCGCTGACGGCAATGTCTATGCAATAGCGGGCGGCAATTTTTTCAGGGTCGCGCTGGTCGGGGGGTAGGCGGGCATCGCGGCGTTTGGTGAAGTAGCGCAAAATTTGGGTGGCATGCACCAAAACACCCCAGACGATGATGCTGGGCATGCGCAGTTGGTAATAAAAAAACGTCCACCAACAAAAATTGATTAGCACCGCTGCCTCGGGCATGGACTGCGCTTTGAGCAGCGCCAGCGCCGATTCGCGGCGAATGCGCGCTTGCAGTGTGTCTTCGCTCTGGGCTGGTGTCAAAGGGGGGCTAAGCAGCTCAGAGCCAAGGTTCATGTGAACACGCTGATAAGGTGGGATCGGGATCGAACGTCTAAAGTCAACATGATAGACGATACCGTGTTCTTCACCGTGCCCAGCGCCAGTTTGGCATCGTTGGCGATCTCTTGGTTGCTCATGCCCGCCAGCACCAGTTCTAGCACGCGGTGCTGGGTGGGGTTGAGCATGGCGGCACGGGCGTGCACGTTGCTCGCAAGGTTTGCCGTGCTGCGCGCCAGCTGCTGCGCTGCAATATGCGCCTGCGAGCTGCCAGGCCCGGTTTTGCGAAACCCGCCTAGCAAAGACTCGATCAAGCGCAGCGTGGTTTCTGCCATGGACGATTTGGGCACAAAGCCCACCGCGCCCATGGCCAGTGCTTGGCTGACCACAAACTCGTCTTCGGTGGCAGAAAACACAGCCACTTGGGCATTGGGGCACTCGGTTAAAAAGCGCCGCAAGCCCTGCAAGCCCTTGCTGTCGGGCAGGTTCAAGTCCAGCAGTACCAGGTCAATATGCGGCTCTTTGGCATAGGTGGCCAGCGCATCATCAAGATTGCCCGACTCTACCCAATTGAGCTGCATATGGCTAGACGTGTGCGCCAAAGCCTTGAGCCCAAGGCGCATCATTTGGTGGTCATCCACCAGCTGCACTGTGAATGCGCTGCTCAGTTCAATGATGGTGTCGTCTTGGGTCATAGCCTTGCTATTGTCGGCCTAAACAGCCAAAACCCAAGTGACCAAAGTCACTGCATGGCACGTGTGCAGTGTCAGGCAGCAGCCACTTCTAGCACCAGTTTGCCAAAATTCTCGCCCTTAAAGAGTTTGAGCAGCGCTTGGGGGAAGTTTTCAATCCCTTTGACAACGTCTTCCTTGCTCTTCATGCGACCGTCTTTGAGGTAGCCTGCCATTTCGTCAATGGCCAAGTGGTAGCGCTCGGCATAGTCAAACACCACAATGCCTTCCATGCGGGCGCGGTTGACCAGCAGGCTGAGGTAGTTTTTGGGGCCCTGCACGGGCGTGGTGTTGTTGTATTGGCTGATAGCGCCGCAGATGATGATGCGGGCTTTGCGGTTGATTTTGGCCAACACGTGGTCTAGTATTTCACCGCCCACGTTGTCAAAATAAATGTCTACGCCTTTGGGGCAATGCGCTTTGAGGCCTTCTCGCACACTGGATGGCGATGCTTTGTAGTCTATGCAAGCATCAAAGCCTAGCTCGCTCACCACCCAGTCGCATTTGGCTTGGCCCCCTGCAATGCCCACCACGCGGCAGCCTTTGAGTTTGGCGATTTGCCCTACGGTTTGACCCACTGCGCCTGCCGCGCCGCTAATCACCACGGTTTCGCCCACTTGGGGCATGCCCACGTCCATCAAGCCAAAATAACCCGTCATGCCGGGCATGCCTAATACATTGAGCCATTGGGTGATGGTGCCTGCGCGCAGATCAATTTTGGCAATGCCATTGCGCTTGATCTCGGCTGCGGGAATCAAGCAATACTCTTGCACGCCAATGCCAGCGCTCACGGTGTCGCCCACGGCAAAGGCTGCGTTTTTAGAAGCCACCACCACACCCACGCCGCCAGCACGCATCACTTCGTTGATGCCCACGGGGGGGATATAGCTTTTGCCTTCGTTCATCCAGCCGCGCATGGCGGGATCTAATGAGAGGCTTAGGGTTTTGACCAGAACGCCGCCCTCGGCTGGCTCTGCCACTGGCTCGGTGACGCTGCTCCAGCACTCGGGGCTGGGCATGCCCACAGGGCGCTGGGCGAGGCGAATTTGGCGGTTGGTCAGCTGGGTGAGGGTGCTCATGGTGGTCTTTCTGGCGCTGCGTGAGCGCCCGGTTGTAAGAGCGCGCATCGTAGCTTGCTGGGCAGCGACTCGCAGTTGCTTAGGCGACATGGGTATTTTTCAGAGTGTTGTTTGCTTTGTGATTAAGTCCATTGCTAGCTTTTGCAGCAGCTTGTTCATACTCATACGCGCCCGAGCAGCGTTTTGGCTATCCCAACGCGCCCTCATGCGGGCATAAGCGCTAACTTAAAAACCCACAAACTCTGCTAACTGCCGACATCGCCGT
>JAYTMT010000201.1:0-11823 GCA_043728315.1 Polaromonas sp.
CGCAGAGGACGCAAAAGGAATACAAAAAAGAGAAAAAGAAGAGATTTTGAAAAAAATAAGTCAATGTCAGCGTCATATGGTCATAGCTTGCTATGAAAAGTATATTTTGTTCAAATAACAACCATTAATATTTATAGAAAAATATAAAAAATCAAGGGCATTTTTTTGTATTCCTTCGGTATTCTTCTGCGTCCTCTGCGAAACCTTCGCGCCCTCTGCGTTCAAAAAATCCCCGCATTCAAGACCTAAGCCCAGCAACCATCTTAGAAGCAGTGCGAGCCGCAATCGAGCCGCCAGCAATCGCGCTAAGCAGCCCATTGCCCGACAAATAGCCCCAGACCGCATCGCCAGACACCCCGCGCGCCGCGCCGCCCGCCGCGAGCAAATTCGCAAAAGGCATGCCGCGCAGGTCTAGCACACGGCATTGGGCATCAATATCGAGCCCGCCTTGGGTGTGAAACAGTGCGCCAGTGACCTTGACTGCATAAAAAGGCTCGGTCAATGGGCGTTTAAAAACCCGCTTATCCGAATACCTTTTCAAATTCCCATTTTTCACAGGTTTTAAGCCAGATGTCACCGCCATTTGGTTCAATGTTGCTATCACATCCGTAGTATCGCAGCCTATCAAAGTTGCCAAAGCGTGCGCATCAGCGCAGCTTTTCACAGCCCCAGCTTTTTCAGCTTCTACAAAATCGGGGAAGCTGCGCGCCAATTCCAAAATAGCGCCATCAAACACATTCCACGCCACACCCCCCGGTTGGGCCAGCACATGCACTGCGGCTTCTGAGTAGCCTTGTGTTTCGTCATGGAAGCGCTCGCCGCGCGCGTTGAGCTGCACGCCGCCTTCCATCATCAGCGCCCAGCTGATCAGCGCGCCCTGCGGCACTGCCCACGAGCCGTGGCCTTGGTAGCCGCCCAAGTCTGCCATGCGCGCGCCCAGATGCTTGCCCCACGCAATGGCACTGCCGTCGTTGCCCGCATGCCCCGCAAACAGCGCATCTTGCATCTCGGGCAACAGCTCGCGCACCATGGCGGCATTGCCGCCAAAGCCGTTGCAGGCGAGCAGCAGCGCGTCGCAACGCAAATACTCCATGCGGCCATCGGGCCGCTGGTAGCCCACGCCCGTGACGCGCTGCGCACCAGCGCTTATGTTTGCAGCTTGGTTCGCACCCAAACCCACACCTACACCCACATCAACGCCCTCACCCGCATCCATTGCGTCATCTGCTCTGTCCACCCATATTTCACGCACAGTAGCTTGCGTGAGAATATCTGCTCCGCTGGCCAATGCGGCGCGCTCAAGCTGCGCCACCAAGGCAGCGCCTGTTTTTTGCGGCACGGCATGCATGCGGCGCACGTTGTGGCCGGGGTACAAAAAACCATCGAGCACTATAAACTCAATAGCGTGTTTTGACGACAGGACGCTGACAATGGCTGGTATTTCTGTGCAATACGCCTGTACTAGGTGCTTTGCCGCTCTGCCATGCGCCTTGGCCGATATGTCTTTGGCAAACTGCGCGGGCGAATCCTCAATGCCGGCTGCCATTTGCATGGGCGTGCCCGCAGCGGGAATAAAACCCGACGACAGGGCAGTTGACCCCGCAGGCTGGGCATCGCGCTCTAGCAGCACGCAGTCCACCCCCGCATCGCGCAGCGCTATGCCTGCCACCAAGCCGCAAGCACCCGCGCCCACCACCGCCACCTGCGTGTGCGGGGCATCGACTGGCGGCTGGCCAAACACGATGCGTGGCTGCATAAATTCAGCCATACTGCTATGCCGTGGGTCTGAACAAATACTGACCGCGCGGCTTGCCTAGCACTTGGCCATCGGCATAAATTTTCTCGCCACGCAAATAGGTGGCATCCACCCGCGCTGACATTTCAAGGCCTTCAAACGGTGTGTAGCCTTGCATTGACGGCGAGTCTTTGGCGGCTATCGTCCATGTCTTATTAGGGTCAACCAAGGCAATGTCAGCATCAAAGCCCACCGCAATATCACCCTTTTTATTGAGGCCATAGCGCTGCGCCGGATTCCAGCTGGTCACCCGCGCCATGTGGTTGTAGCCCATGCCGCGCCGTGTGCCTTCGCTCACCAGTGCGGGCAGCATGTATTCGGTGCCGCCAAATCCGCTTTTGGCCATCCAGATATTGCCAAAATAATGCTTAGGAATTTTCATCTCATGGCGGCAGCAGGCATGGTCGCTCACCACCCAGTCGAGCTCGCCAGATAGCAAGGCGTCCCACAAAAATTCCACGTCTTCGCGTGGCCTGATAGGTGGATTAACTTTCGCCAATTCTGCGGCTTTAGAATTGATGTCCAGCATCAAATGCCCAATAGTCACTTCGCGTTTGAAGTCTATATGCGCAAAAGTTTCCGCCATCATCATGGCCGCCTGCACAGCCTTGCGTGATGAGAGGTGCAGCAAATTGATATTGGGCAGCGCCGTCTCATGCGCCAAATAGCTGGCAATGAACACCGCCAAGCCTTCCGAATGCTGCGGCCGCGAGGCGCTGTAGGCGGCCAAGCCACTCAGCGATTTGTCTTTTTCTACTATGCGTGTATACGCCGTCATGATCTCAGCGGTTTCGCAATGCAGTGACAGCGATATTTGGTGCGCGCGCTCTGGCATTTGCTCGCGCGCGGCTTGCACACCACGCATGATGAATTCAAAATGCGCCAAATCGTAGCGGTCGTTCTCACCAATCATCAAAAAATCTTTTTGCGAATTGCTTGCGCCGTGCAGGCCGTGCGAGCCATAAAACATGAAAATTTTGAAACTCGACACGCCAAATTTTTCAATCAATTCAGGGATCTCTTTGATGTGTGTGCCGTCCATGGGCGCAAGGTGAAAGCCGTAGTCCACATGAAAGCGCCCCTTGGCCGTTTTGAGCACTTCAGGGTAAAACTTTTTATACGGCCCGCCTTTGTTCATGTAATACTGGCCCGTGCGAAAGTAGTTCAAGCTGCTGGTCACGCCGCCCATGGCTGCGGCCTTGCTCTCGCTCACTGCGTCTTCATGGAGTGGCGAATAAATGCCGCTGTGCATATGCGCATCCACCACACCGGGGAAAGCTAGGCGGTTATTCCCCTCATGCACCGCCTTGGCGCGCTGCACGTCAATAGCAGGCGCTACCAAGGCAAACTTGCCGTCTTTGATGGCAATGTCGCTCTCATGCACCACATTGCCATGTGGGCGCACCACGCGCACGTTTTTTATCAAGAGGTCAAATTCTGGGGTGCTCATAGATGCTCCTAAAAAGTTAATCATGTGTTTTGGTTGGCTAGCGCCATGCGCAGCCGCAAGCTGGCCATCAGCCCGCCCGCACGCGCCATCTGCAGCAAAAAATCGGGCACAGGCTCACAGCTGATTTGCGCACCTGTTGGTAGCTCTAGGCGTAGATCATCTGCATGCAAAATAAGACTGCTCTGCTTTTTTAAAGCCTGCATGTCGGCCAAGCTTGGCACGGTCAGCAGCAGCAGGCCAAGGTTAAAAGCATTGCGAAAAAATAGCCCGCCGTAGCTGGGCGCAACCACCGCCGCCACACCCAAATGCACCAGCGCCGCAGCAGCTTGCTCGCGCGATGAGCCAATGCCAAAATTGCGCCCTGCCAGCAACACGTCTCCGCGCTGCACACCAGCGGCAAAGCCAGGCAGCGTATTTTCTAGGCAATGCTGGGCGATCACCTCAATGCCATGCTGCATGTAGGCACCTGGCGCTAACGCATCGGTGTCAATGTCATCGCCCACCACCCAAATTTTGCGCGTAATGTGTGCACCACAGATACCAGTAGCGCTCATGCCAATACCTCGCGCGGGTCGGTGATGTAGCCGCGTAGCGCAGAAGCCGCCACGGTGTAAGCGGAGGCCAAATACACCTGCGTACTGGCCGGGCCCATACGGCCTTTGAAATTGCGTGCCGTGCTGGAAATCACAGTTTGGTTTGCCTCAAAGCTGCTGCCATAGCCCGCACACGCGCCGCATGCGCTGGGCAGCACAGATGCGCCCGCTTGCGTGAGGATTTGCAGCGTGCCCTCGCGCTGGGCCTGCGCACGGTCGGCCACACTGGCAGGCGCTACCAAGAGCTGCACATGCCGGGCGATTGATTTGCCTTGCAGCACCTTGGCTGCAAAGCGCAGGTCATCGAGCTTGGCGCCCGTGCATGCGCCGATGTAGGCCACGTCAATTTTGGTCTGGCGGTGTACGGGCAGCGGCACGTTGTTGGCGGGGCTGTGGGGGGCAGCCAGTTGTGGGCTGAGTATGCCCGCATCAAAATCGTATTGCACATTCGCGCTGCCAGCATCTGAGAAAAGCTGCTCGGCAGGTGCGGCATCAGGCGCAGTAGCTCGCACAGCATCCGGCGCAGCACTAGCCCTTCCGCGCAACCAATCAAGCGTGACAGCGTCCGGCGCTACCAGCCCCGTTTGCGCGCCCAGCTCAGCGCTCATATTGCACAGCGTCATGCGCTCTTGCATGGACAGCGCCTTTACTGCGCTGCCGCAAAACTCCACCGCTTGGTAGTCTGCACCATTGATGCCAAATTGGGCCACCATGGCCAGCACCATGTCTTTGGCGCACACGCCAGCTTGCAGTTGACCCGACCAGTGCATGGCAATCGTTTGCGGCACGCGCAGCCAGATCTCGCCAGTGACCACCACGCCCAGCATTTCGGTGCTGCCAATGCCAAACATGTATGCGCCAAACGCACCGCCCGTGGGCGAATGCGAGTCACCACCCACACACAGCATGCCCGGCTGGATGTGCCCATGCTCTGGCACCACCACATGGCAAATGCCTTGGCTGTCATACACATGGGGCAGCGCCTGATCGCGCGCCCAGTCGCGGGCTATGCGCACGATACGGCGCGCGTCATCGTCACGCTCTGGCACGTAGTGGTCCATCACCAGCACCACTTTTGACTTGTCCCAAATTTCGGCCTTGAGTTCATCGAGCATAGGCTTTAAGCGCCGTGGCCCCGATGAATCATGGAACATGGTCAAATCGACCTTGCAGGTCACAATATCACCCACCCGCACCGATGGCTGCCCCGCTGCGCGTGCAATGATTTTTTGCGCCAATGATTGGGGTGATGTCATTCTGGTTTTGCCCCCGAGAATTTCACCACCGCCGCCCAGCGCGTGATTTCGCTTTGCACAAACTGCTTGAATGCCTCGGGCGAATTGCCCACAGGCTGCGAGCCTTCGCTTTCAATGCGGCGCTTGAGCTCTGGCGATGCAATGGCTTGGCGCGCTGCATCGCTGATTTTTTGCACCAAGGCAGCGTCCATGCGCACAGGAGCAAACAATCCAAACCATGCACTCGATTCGTAGCCGGGCAGCGCCTCGCTGATCGCTGGCACATCGGGGAAGGCGGGTAGACGCTTGGCACTGGTCACGCCCAGCGCTTTGAGCTTGCCAGCCTTCACCTGCGCCTGCGCATTGCCCACAGCTGCAAACATCAGCTCCACCTGCCCAGCCATCACGTCTTGTATGGCAGGCGCGGTGCCGCGGTAGGGAATGTTCACCATATACACCCCCGACTGCATTTTGAAAGCATCGCCCGCCAAGTGCAGGGAAGAACCTACCGAGCCAATCGCCAAATTAAGCTTGCCCGGCTTGGCCTTGGCCAGCGCTATCAGCTCGGCGACATTATTGGCCGCCAGCGATGGGTGCGCCACCAGCATAGAAGGCGATGTGGCCACACAGGTGAGCGGGGTGAAGTCTTTGATCGGGTCAAAAGGCAAGCTAGAGTAAAGCGATGCATTGATGGCGTGGCTGGTAAAGCTCATCAGCAGGGTATTGCCATCGGGTGCTGCCTTGGCCACAGCATCGGCGGCAATGTTGCCACCCGCACCCGGGCGGTTTTCTACCAACACCGTGCGGCCAAGAATTTTGCCCATCTCCTGCGACAAACTGCGCGCCAATGTATCGGTGGACCCACCGGCTGGCGCGCCTACCAGTATGCGCACGGGTGGTGTGTTTTGTGCAATACCCACGTTCGGCCATGTTGCTATGCATAATGCAGCAATATATGACCATATGACGGTGACATTGGCAGTATTTTTCATAAAATAGATAACTACTTTGAGCTAGTACTTGTCACTGCCCTAGTTGGTGGGCATGGTCGGTTGCGGATGTGTCTGCGTCTTCGCTCATCGCGCAGATGTATTTGTAGCTCGTCGAGAGGGCTGGCGCTGCATCCGTGGTTTGTTCGGCCAGCTCGGTAGCATGCGCGAGTCATCGCTGCGCACAGACACATCCTCCACCGCCCTTTGACCAAGTTGGTTTGAAACTCCCCTGCACGCCAACCCATCAGTGGCGCAGAGCGATGTGTGCGGGATGGAGAAATTCTGCTCAATCCGCGCGGAACTAAAAGCAGCCTACTACACACACATTCGCGTGACCTTGAGCAGAATTTATCCAGCACGCACACAAGGCTAGGCCTCAGCCCACCAGCGTGAAGCACAAGGTCTGAAAAATTACAGGCAACCTGAGTGGCAACAAAAATAGCCATTACACCCCCAAGTAAGCACGGCGCAGATCGTCACTGGCCAGCAGCGCCTCACTGCTGCCCGAAAAGCCTATGGCGCCGTTTTCCATCACATAAGCGCGGTGTGCAATTTCCAGTGATTGGCCCACGTTTTGCTCCACCAGCAGCACGGCCAAGCCGCCTGCATTGAGCTGACCTATAAGCGTGAACATTTCCTCTACCAAGAGCGGCGACAAGCCCAGCGATGGTTCGTCCAAAATCAGCAAAACCGGCTCGGCCATCAGGCCACGGCCTATGGCCAGCATCTGCTGCTCGCCGCCACTCATGGTGCCAGCCAACTGCCCGGTGCGCTCCAGCAGGCGTGGAAATATGGCAAACACTTTGTCTAAATTGGCCGCTCGCCGCCCCCGCGCGCGGGTGAATGAGCCCAGCTCCAAATTTTCTAGCACCGACAGATTAGGAAATATCTTGCGCCCCTCGGGCACTTGGATCAAGCCCGCCTTCACCACCGCACGGTAATGCGCGCCTGTGAGGTTGTGGCCATCAAACCGCACACTGCCGCCCCACGCGGGGTATATGCCGCACAACACGTTGTTTAGCGTGGTTTTGCCAGCGCCATTGCTGCCCAGCAGTGCCACAATTTCACCACTGTTCACCTGCAAATCAATACCGCGCAGCACCTCCACTGCGCCATAGCCGCCGCGCAACCCGCTAATATCTAGCAATGCACTCATAGCGCCGCCTTGCGCAGCTTGGCTGCTGTGCCGTGGCCTAGGTAGGCCTCGATTACCGCTTCGTTGGACGTAATGTCGCTGGGCGAGCCCTGCGCTATCAACTGCCCTTGCGCCAGCACCCACACATGCTCGGCCAAGCCCATCACCGCTTGCATCACGTGCTCGATCATCAGCACTGTGACCCCGCTATCGGCAATGCTGCGTACCACCGGAATCATCTCGCCAATTTCTTGGGGGTTAAGGCCAGCGAGCACTTCATCGAGCAAGAGCAGCTTGGGCTGCGTGGCCAATGCCCGTGCCAGCTCCAAGCGTTTGCGCCCCGCCACGGTTAAGTCGGCGGCGGGCTTGTCTAGCTGCGCCTCTAGGCCTACACGCTGCGCTATGGATTGCGCAGCGGCTAAGGCATCAGAGCGCTTGGGTGCGCGCAGATGCGCCCCAATGGCAATATTCTCACGCACCGTTTGCGAGGCAAAGGGCTGCACAATTTGGAAAGTGCGCGCCAAGCCCAAGAGGGCATTGGCATGCGGCGCTTGGCCAGTGATGTCGTGGCCGTCAAACAGCACCGTGCCCGTATCGGGCAGGCAAAAGCCTGACATCAAGGCAAACAGCGTGGTTTTACCTGCGCCATTGGGCCCAATGAGTGCAGTAAGGCTGCCACTGGGCACGCTTAAGGAAACGTTTTGCACGGCCTTGAGCCCGCCAAAGCTTTTGCCCACGCCAGTGAGTGTGAGTAAATCCGTCATGGCGATTTACTCTTGAAAAAGTTGCGCACGCTCAGCCCCACGCCTGCGAGCCCACGCGGCGCAAACACCACCATCAGCACCAAAACCACGCCGTAAATCACCAAATTAATCCCTGGCAACTGGCCAAATAAATTGCGCGTGAGATCCGCCAGCACATGCAGCGCCAGCGCGCCAATGATGGGCCCCCACAGCGTGCCCAAGCCGCCCACAATAGCGCCCACCAGCGCCTCCACCGAGGTGTGCGAGCCGTAAGCGATGGCAGGGTCAATGTATTGGAAAACCTGCACATAAAACGCGCCTGCTGCGCCCATGAACCCAGCCGACAAAGCAATCGCACCGAGCTTGACTTTGAATGGGTTCACACCCACTGCGCGCGCAGCGTCTTCGTTGTCACGCACAGCTTGCAGGTATGCGCCAAAGCGTGAATGCCGCAGCCAGCTGGTGACCAAAAGCGCCAACACCACAAAGCCCAGCACCAGCATGCCATAACCTCTGCGCGTGCCAAACTGCATGTTGGCAAAGCCCTCTTGCAGCGGCACCATCAGCCCTACGCCTGCGCCCGTGAAGGGCACTGACAGCGCCAGTATGCGAAACACCTCGGCAAAAGCCAAAGTCACTAATGCAAAATACGAGCCCTTGAGGCCATAGCGAAAGCTCAAAGCGCCAACGAATATGCCCACCGCCGTGCTCACCAATATGCCCAGCGGCAAGGCAGCCCAAGGATTGAGGCCAAACTGCAGCTGCATGATGGCCTGCACATAAGCCCCAGTGCCAAAAAACAGCGCATGGCCAAAGGAAAACTGCCCGCCAAAGCCACCCAAAATATTCCACGCCTGTGCCAGCAGCGCCGCATACAGCGCCATCATGACAAAATTAAGTGCCACGCCCGAAGTTGTGCCTTGTAGCAGCAGGGTCACGCCCACGGCAAAGGCGGCGATGCGCAGCAGCTCTTTGGTTGGAGCGCCCATGCCCTGCCCGCTCATGTTTTAGCCCCAAAAAAACCTTGCGGACGAAACAGCAAGACTGCAATGAATATCACAAAAATACCAATCTGCCCCAATGACTCACCCAGCAGCAAGCCGCCCAGCGACTCCACCACGCCAATCAAAAAACCACCCAAGAGCGCCCCCGCAAAACTGCCCATGCCGCCCAGCACCACAATGGTAAAAGCCACCAACACAAAGCCATTGCCCACCTGCGGGTTCACATAATACGCAGGCAACAAAAAACAAGCCGCTGCGCCAAGGCAGGCAAGCCCAATGCCAAAGCTCATGGCATACACATGGTCTACATCAATGCCCATAAGCTTGGCACCATGCTTTTCTCGGCTCACGGCACGAATAGCGCGGCCCAAATCAGTGCGGGTAACAATCACGATCAAAACAGCCGAGGTGACCAGCGCCCCCGCAAAGGCTACCAACTTGGGCAGCGCAATCATGGCCTGCGCTATGCCGATGTTGATGGGAATGGTGGTCAGGGTGTAGGCAGTTTCAATGCTGCGCGTGTCAGACTTAAAAAACAACAACGCCAGATTTTCCATCACGATAGACAATCCCAGCGTGACCAGCAAAATGTTTTCATCTTTGCCATGGCTGGCGCGGTTAATCACCACGCGCTGCATGGCGTAACCCAGTGCAAACATGGCAGGCACGACGATGGGCAGCGCCAAATAGGGGTCAATACCCAGCCGCTCTTTGAGAAAATAAACAGCATACAGCGCCAGCATCAAAGCCGCGCCATGCGCAAAATTGATGATGTGCAAGACGCCATAAATCAGCGTCAAGCCCAAAGCAATCAAGGCATACACCGCGCCAGTGGTCAGGCCGTTGAGCAATGAGGGAAAAAGGATACCTAAGTCGAACATGGGGTAGAGCTCATAAATTCAGGCCGCGAAGTGCGCGAAGATGCGCAAAAGACGCTAAAGAACAGCCAAATACAGAAAATTTTTGGTTTTATTTTTTGCGTCTTTCGCGTAACTTTAGCGCCCTTCGCGTCCTGTCTGCGAATTCATGTGTCCGCTCAAGCTTTCAACGGAAACACCGGATCAATCTCTCGGTAATCGCGCGGCACGATGACCTTGATGTCACCCTTGTGCACCTGTGTCATGAGTGGTTGCGCGCCCATGTTTTGGCCGTTGACGAACTTGGTGGTGCCATACGGCATGATGTGGTCCGCGAATGTGCTTTTTTCTAGCGCGTCGATGATGGCGGCGCGATCTGCTGACTTGGCGCGCTCTATGGCATCGCCCAGCAGGCGCATGGCTGTGTAGGCCATGAACACCTCGTAGCTAAAGAACAGGCCTTTGGCTTCCACGCGCTTTTTCAACTCTGCGCTGCGTTTGTCTTTGGGGTTGAACCAATGGTTGCAGTCGATGATGCCGTTGGCCGCTTCGGGGAATTCTTTCACAAACTTGTAGCTTGACGCTGCGCCGCCCAGCACCGAGTAAATCGCTTTGGGCATGACTTTTTGCTGCTGCATGGTGCGCACAAGCAGCGCGTATTCGTTGTAATAGTTGGCCGGAATCACGATGTCGGGGTTCACCGCCTTCATGCGCAGCACAATGTTGTTGAAATCGCGCGTGGGATTGGCATGCTTGATGACTTCTTTAACTTCGTAGCCATAGCCGGGCAGCTCACGCGAGAGTAAATTGGCCGTGCCTGTGCCAAACAAAGACTCTTCGTGGATGATCATCACCGTGCGGGCAGGCTTGCCCGCGGCGGTGTTAAGCACATGCAAATTGGCCACGGCGATTTCGGCGCATTTGCGGTAGCCCGGACCAAAGCGGAAAGTGTTTTTCAGGCCACGCTCAACGATTTGATCTGCCACGCCCACATCCACCACATGGGGCAGGTTGTATTTGGCAGCCGCTTGGGTAGTGGCCAAGCAAATGGCCGAGGCAAATGCGCCCACCACGGCCGACACACCTGCTTCGTTCATCTTCTCAATCTCGGCTGTGCCCGCTTGCGGGGATGACTGCGCATCGCCCAAAAGCGCTTCAATTTTGGCGCCGCCCATGGATTTGATGCCCGTTTTATTAATGTCCTCAATGGCCATCAGCACGCCCTCGCGGCACTGCTGGCCAGAGTAGGCCAACGCGCCTGTGACTGGGTGCAGCACACCGATTTTGATGGGCTTGGACTGCGCGCCACCCACGAGTGGGAAGGCCAGTGCGGATGCAGCAGCGGCTGATTGGGCCACGAAGACACGGCGGTTTGATGAAGGCACAGACATGAAAGACTCCTAGTTAAAAATTAATGAAATTGCGCGGAAAGCTCTTTGCTCACCCACACTTTGGCATCGATACTGCCCACGCGGGATAGTTGCATCAGGTATTCGTAGCGGTCGGGCCGATAAAGGCCATGGAGCCACTGCACCGGCTGGTTGTCGGTATTGAAAATCAAGCGGCGCACGGCCAATAGCGCGCTGCCCACGGCCACATCCAAATGCTGGGCAATGTGCATATCGGCCAGCTTGGCAGAAATGCTTTGCTCGGCACGCCCCACCTCCACACCGGCTTCTTCCATAAGCAAGAGGATCGGCTTTTGGGCAAGCTCTGCCGCGCCAAAATGCGCGGCAATAGCTTGTGGCACATAGGTGGTGATGTGGGAAACCGGGCCAGCTGGGGTGCTGCGCACGCGCGTGGCTTTTTGCACCTGCGCGCCAGTGTCCAGCCCCAGCGCCAAGGCCACGTCGGGCGATGCGCTTTGCTGCTGCACATCGAGCACGTGTACGCTGGTGTTGAGCCCCATGGTGACCAAGTTTTCTAACAAACCGGTGAGCTGGGCGCGCTTGGGTTTGTTGGCGCTCAGCCCGTCTTGCACTGCAATAGGCGCAGGCTGTGCCACAGGCCATGTGCCCC
>JAYTMT010000202.1:0-1700 GCA_043728315.1 Polaromonas sp.
GGTCAGATCATTTATGTGGATGGTGGCTGGCTATCGGTGCTTTAATTCTGCGCTTTAAGTGTTAGCCTGAAATAATTCAAACTCATAAACCCAATTTAAAAGAAAAACTATTCATGGAAGCTTTAGTTATTCACTCATCCGGCGATTTGCGCGTTGAAGAAGTAGCCACGCCTGCAGTCGCACCAAGTCAAATTCGTGTGCGAATTCGCACGGGTGGCATTTGCGGATCTGATCTTCACTATTACCAACACGGCGGTTTTGGTGCAATTAAGTTGCAGCAGCCCATGGTTTTGGGGCATGAAGTGGCAGGCGTGATTGATGAAGTTTCAAGTGATGTAAAGCATTTAAAAGTTGGTGATCGCATCGCTGTCAGCCCTAGCCTTCAATGCGGGCAATGCCGCTTTTGCCAGCTTGGATTACAAAACCATTGCTTGGATATGCGCTATTTCGGCAGTGCCATGCGTATGCCGCATGTGCAAGGTGCTTTTCGGCAAGAAATTGTAGTCGGTGCTAGCCAAGCGTATAAATTAGCTGAAGACGTGACAGATGCTGAAGGCGCGATGGCCGAGCCGCTAGCTGTCGCACTTCATGCGGTCAATCGCGCTGGGCCGCTGTTGGGTCGCAAGGTACTGGTCACCGGTTGTGGCCCGATTGGTGCTATGGTGATCATCGCGGCGCGGCGTGCTGGCGCTTCACTGATCGTGGCTACCGACGTGCTTGAGCAACCCTTGCGCAAAGCGGTCAAAGTTGGCGCCGACCAGGTGATCAACGTCGCCGCGTCTCCAGAAGCATTGTCCGCCTATGCCAGCGAAAAAGGCCAGTTTGATGTGATGTTTGAAGCCAGTGGCAATGATAGAGCCTTACGCGCTGCCTTTGATGTCATTCGCCCGCGCGGTGTGATCGTTCAGCTCGGTCTATCGGGCGCAGAACTTACGCTGCCCTTTAACACCATCGTCGCCAAAGAATTTGACATGCGCGGCGCTTTTCGTTTCCATGAAGAGTTTGGCGTTGCGGTTGATCTGATTAACCAAGGCCTTGTTGATTTAAAACCTCTCGTGTCCGCTACGCTGTCTTACCGCGATGCGGGGCGCGCCTTTGCTTTGGCAGCTGACAGAACACAGTCGATGAAGGTTATTCTAAATTTTGACTAACTTAACCAAGGTAAAAGCTCCTAAAACAGCTCCCATCACACCCAGCACCTCCGCTGTTCCCAGCAGCCGCTTGGGGCGACTGGTGCGTTTGGGTGGCATGGCTTCTGGTGTAGCGGGCAATATGCTGATAGCTGGTGCGAAGCAGCTTGCCCGAGGTAAACGGCCTAAAATCAGTGATTTACTGCTTACCTCGGCTAACGTGCAAAGGGTCACTCAGCAACTCTCGCAAATGCGCGGCGCGGCTATGAAGCTGGGGCAGCTCATTTCGATGGACACGGGCGATCTGCTGCCGCCTGAGATGGCGGCTATCTTGGCGCGTTTGCGCTCAGATGCCCACGCCATGCCGCAGCGCCAATTGCAGGCTGTGCTCACGGCCAACTGGGGCGCCAAATGGCAAACACGCTTTGAGTCGTTTTCTTTCACGCCGATTGCGGCTGCGTCCATTGGTCAAGTACACCGCGCGACCACGCTGGACGGCCGCGACCTAGCCATCAAGATTCAGTACCCGGGCGTTCGCAAAAGCATCAGTAGCGACGTTGATAACGTGGC
>JAYTMT010000203.1:0-15294 GCA_043728315.1 Polaromonas sp.
ATCGCTGAGCTCCTTGTTTAGAAGACTCTAGTGTCGCTTATTACACTATTTTTGGCAATGTTAAGTTAGCGCTTATGCCCGCATGAGGGCGCGTCGGGATAGCCAAAACGCTGATCGGGCGCGCAAAAACTCCGAGAGGGCGCACAAAAGCAGCAGCTACAAAGACTCAAAGCGAACACTATTGGCCGCACAGACGAAGTAGCGCCGCCGTCTCCATATATTTGCGATAAGCTACGACCCATGTCATCGCAAACTTTTGTTCCTCCCTACACCCATCCCGCCACTTTGCTGCCTGCGCTCAAGCAGCAAGGCTTTGCCCTGCTGCCCGCTGCCGATGCGGCGCAGCTGGCCGGCACCACGGCGCAGGCGCTGCAAGCGCTCAATGCCAGTTGGCAAAGCCTAGCCCCCGATGCGTATTTGAAAGACGGCGGTAAATACCGCAAACGCAGGCACGCCAGCTACCAAATAGATGGCATGGGCGTGCAACCCATAGCGCACCGCGCCCATTGGCAGCCGCTGGAGTACAACGCCTTGCATGGCGGCATGGAGCGTTGGTTTGAGCCTATCGTGCCTGCCACCCACACATCCGCTTGGCATGCGCTCTTGGCTTGGATGGGCCGCTTGGCCGATGATCTGCGCAGAGAGCAAACTTGGTATGCCGAGGCGCACCAGTTTCGCATCGACACCGAAGGCGGCATTGGCCGCCCAACGCCCGAGGGGGCGCACCGCGACGGCGTGGACTTGGTGGCGGTATTTTTGGTGGCGCGCGAGGGCGTGAAAGGCGGTGAAACCCGCGTTTTTGAAGCAACTGGGCCCCGCGGCCAACGCTTTACCCTCACCGAGCCTTGGAGCGTGCTCCTGCTCGACGATGCGCGCGTGATCCACGAAACAACACCCATCCAGCCCACCAGCGACGATGCCTACCGCGACACCTTGGTAATCACCCTGCGCGCGGGTGGTTTCCAAGACGCAGTTTAATTTTTACTTATCGGACACAAGGAGCTCAGCATGGCTTTGGCAATTACCTATGCAGACGTAGCAAGCGCCGCCCAGCGCATTGAAGGTGTGGCGCACCGCACGCCCGTGCTCACATCGCGCTTTGCCAACGAGCGAGCTGGGGCCCAGCTTTTTTTCAAATGCGAAAACTTCCAGCGCATGGGCGCATTCAAGTTTCGTGGTGGCTATAACGCACTGGCGCAGTTCACTCCTGAGCAGGCCAAAGCGGGAGCGATAGCTTTCTCGTCGGGCAACCACGCGCAGGCCGTGGCATTGTCGGCCAAGCTCTTGGGCATGCAGGCCGTGATTGTCATGCCCCAAGACGCGCCAGCGGCCAAAATTGCGGCCACGCGCGGCTATGGGGCCGAGGTGATTTTGTTTGACCGCTACACCCAAGACCGCCAAGCACTCACCGAGGGTCTGGCCGCTGAGCGCGGCATGACCCTGATTCCACCGTTTAACCACCCCCATGTGATGGCAGGGCAGGGCACGGCGGCGTTGGAATTGATCGAAGAAGTGGGTGATTTGGACATGCTCTTGGTGTGTGTGGGCGGCGGCGGTTTGATCTCCGGTTGCGCCACGGCGGCAAAGCACATGCTGCCCCAGTGCGAGGTGCTGGGCGTGGAGCCCGAAGCGGGCAATGATTTTCAGCAAAGCTTGGCTGCGGGTAGCATTGTGACCATTCCCGTGCCGCGCACCATTGCCGATGGCGCACAAACCAATGCGGCAGGCACGCTCACTTTTCCGGTGGTGCAGGCCTTGGTGGGTGGCATTTTGACAGTGAGCGATGCGCAGCTGGTAAGCGCGATGCGCTTTTTTGCAGAGCGTATGAAGATGGTGGTCGAGCCCACTGGCTGTTTGGCAGCCGCTGCTGCACTAGAGGGCATTGCCGATGTCAAAGGCAAGCGCGTGGGCGTGATAGTGAGTGGCGGGAATATTGATATTGCCGCGTATGCCGCATTTTTGTCCGGCTAATCACTGTTAATTTCATAGCACACTATGACCATATGACGCTGACATTAGTTCGAAAAACGATTTAATGCGTATCGTGCTCTCTATGCGATTCACTAAACGCCGTTCGCCCTGAGCTTGTCGAAGGGTTCTTGCTATTTTTGCCCATGGTCGTGATCATGGTCGTGCGCATCTGAATGCCCGTGCGCGTGCGCGTGCCCATGCCCACCACTGCTGTACGCGCCGCCCTCGGGCTCAAACGCTTCTTTCACCCAGCCCACTTTCAAATGCATGGACTCCAGCAATGCAGCCAGCACGTGGTCGGGCTCAATTTTGAGGTGGTCGGGCTTTAGCTCAATAGGCACATGGCGGTTGCCCAAATGGTAGGCCGCGCGCGTCAGGTCAAACGCCGAGCCATGCGCTGGACAGGCCGTGATGCGCAGCACTGGCTGCGCAGCAGCAATCACCTTCACCAGCGAACCGTCTTCAGCCACCAACACATCACCGCCGCGCACCAGCGTGCCACGTGGCAAGAACACACCGAGCTGCCGCCCCGCAGAGTCGGTGCAGTCAAAGCGGCTTTTTTGCCGCACATCCCAGTCCAGCTCCACGGTGTGGGCGCGTTTGATTAATACGGCTGCAAGGCCAGCGCCTTGGGGCATGCGTTTGGAAGTTTGGAGCATGGATTTTCAGGTAAAGTAGCTATTGTTATCTAAAAAACGAATGGAATACGCTGCATGACTGCACGGCAACTCGAAAGTGAGCTACTCGCGCGCTGCGTTGCGCAAACCAACGCCGCGTGCGAAGGCGCGCGAGACCAACGCGAGGCGAATGTTTTTCGCCTTGCAGCTATGGTGCTGCAATCACGTTTGCCCAAACAAGCCGAGCTGCTGATGCGTGCAAGCGAAGTGTATTTTTCTGGTCATTCAGTTCAACCATTGCCCGCAGCTGATGTTTTGAAAAACGGCTGGGTAGTCAGCTTGCCAAGGCTACGTGACATGCTGAGCCACGTTTTTGCACGCGAAACCAATATATTCCATGTTGCGTAAAGCAAATTTTCACACCAGCAGCGCGCTGGCGCTGGGTATGCGCAAGTTGTTTGAAGCGCTAGAGTTGCGGCTAAACCTTACAGCGCCATTGGCCGTGTATTTGGCCGGTGGCATGGCTGCGCATCTCTACACAGCCAGCCGTGTGACCACCGACGTAGATGCTGAGTTTGGTGCCAAGGTGTTGCTGCCCAACGATTTGATGGTGGAGATCACACTAGAAGATGGTTCGCCTCAGGTCATTTATTTGGACACCAATTACAACTCGTCGTTTGCCTTGATGCATGAAGATTACCAAGACGACTCCATAGAGGTGGATTTAGGCCTACAGTACCTGCATGTACGGGTGCTTTCCCCAGTAGACTTGGCAGTGAGCAAAATATCCAGATTTGCAGACAATGACCGTGAAGACATTACAGGTCTGGTACGTTTTGGCTTGACCAATGCCGATGAAATAGAGCAGCGCGCGACCAGCGCACTGGTGGGCTATATTGGCAACCAAGCCATGTTGCTGCTCAATCTGCGCGACGCGCTGGCGCTAGCACGCGCAGCAGTTGCTACGCACATTCAAAACAAGAAGTAACGCTGCGTCATAGGCAGCGTTTGGGCGGGTTCGCACACCAGCAATTGGCCGTCGGCGCGCACGGCGTAGGTTTGCGCATCGATTTCCATTTTGGGTAAGTAGTGGTTGTGTACCATGTGCTGCTTGCGCACGCCGCGCACATTTTTTACCGCGCTCACATTCTTTTGCAGGCCAAAGCGCTCTTTGATACCCGCTGCCATGCCTGCTTGGCTCACAAAAGTGATGCTGCTTTTGTGCAATGACCCGCCATAGGCGCCAAACATGGGGCGGTAATGCACGGGCTGGGGCGTGGGAATGGAGGCATTGGGGTCGCCCATGGCGGCCATGGCAATCGAGCCGCCTTTGATGATGAGGGCGGGCTTCACACCAAAGAAGGCGGGCTTCCACACCACGAGGTCGGCGAATTTGCCCGCCTCAATGCTGCCCACCTCGTGGCTGATGCCGTGCGCAATGGCGGGGTTAATCGTGAGCTTGGCGATGTAGCGTTTGACTCTACCGTTATCGTGTCGCTCGGTGTCGCCAATTCCATCGGTGGCCGAGGCGGGCAATTTGCCGCGCTGGCCTTTCATTTTGTGCGCCGTTTGCCAGCAACGAATAATCACTTCGCCCACGCGGCCCATGGCTTGCGAGTCGGAGCTGAACATGCTGATAGCACCCAAGTCATGCAAGATGTCTTCGGCGGCAATGGTCTCTTTGCGGATACGCGATTCTGCAAAGGCCAAGTCTTCGGCAATGGATGGGTCTAGGTGGTGGCACACCATCAACATGTCCACATGCTCATCGAGCGTGTTCACGGTGTAGGGCATGGTCGGGTTGGTAGA
The DNA here is from genome assembly GCA_043728315.1 of Polaromonas sp. GTDB lineage: Bacteria > Pseudomonadota > Gammaproteobacteria > Burkholderiales > Burkholderiaceae_C > JAAFIP01. The sequence goes on from JAYTMT010000203.1 coordinate 4,398, forward strand.
GCTGGGCAAAAAGTTGGCCTCGCCCACCACGCGCATGATGTCAGGGGCGTGGCCACCGCCTGCGCCTTCGGTGTGGAAGGCGCACAGACCGCGCCCCTTGGTGGCGGCAATGGTGTTTTCTACAAATCCCGATTCATTCAAGGTGTCGGAGTGGATGGCCACTTGGATGTCAGTCAGCTCGGCCACATCGAGGCAGTTACTAATCGCCGCTGGCGTTGTGCCCCAGTCTTCATGCAGCTTGAGGCCCACCACGCCCGCGTTCACCTGCTCGTGCAAGGCGGCTGGCAGCGACGCATTGCCTTTGCCAAAAAATCCTAAATTCATTGGAAAAGCATCGGCCGCTTGCAGCATGCGCTCTATGTGCCAAGGCCCTGGTGTGCAGGTGGTGGCAAATGTGCCCGTGGCAGGCCCGGTGCCGCCGCCAAACATGGTGGTGATGCCGCTTGCCAGCGCTTCTTCTATTTGCTGCGGGCAAATAAAGTGGATGTGCGTATCAATACCGCCCGCAGTGACAATATTGCCTTCGCAGCTGATGATTTCTGTGCCAGGCCCAATGATGATGTCAACGCCGCTTTGTGTGTCAGGGTTGCCCGCCTTGCCCACCGCCACAATGCGTCCGCCTTTGAGCCCAATGTCGGCTTTGACAATACCCCAGTGGTCGATGATCAGGGCGTTGGTCATCACGGTATCCACTGCTCCCTCGGCTCTAGTGCGCTGGCTTTGCGCCATGCCATCGCGAATCGTTTTGCCGCCGCCAAACTTCACCTCTTCGCCATGGCTGCCCGCCTGCAAGGTGAAGTCTTTCTCTACTTCAATGATCAGGTCGGTATCCGCCAAGCGCACACGGTCGCCCACGGTAGGGCCAAAAATTTCTGCGTAGGCGCGTTTTCCAATCGTTGCCATGGCTACAAAGCTCCTTGAACTTGGCCTGCAAAGCCATACACCCTGCGGTCACCCGCAAAATCAACCAACTCCACCGTGCGTTGCTGCCCGGGCTCAAAACGCACCGCCAAGCCGCTGGCAATATTTAGGCGCATGCCGCGCGCAGCGGCTCTGTCAAAGCCCAGCGCGCCATTGGTTTCGGCAAAATGGTAGTGCGAGCCCACTTGAATGGGGCGGTTGGCGGTGTTTTGCACCACCACGGTGATGGTGCGCCGCCCCGCGTTGAGCGCATGCTCGCCTTCATCTACGAGTAATTCACCAGGGGTCATCACTTGCCCCCTTTTGACAGCCAAATAGCCGCAGTTACCGCCACGCCCAGAGCCAGCAAACCCCATGCGTCAGTGGCGTGCCAGTGCGAACCCGTCAAACCATGCCCATCATGGGAAAAAACGGGCAATGTCAGCGTCAAAAGGACATATGCTGCTAGATATTTCATAGTATGTATCTGCCTCGAAGTTTAAACAATCGGTTGGTGCACAGTGACCAGTTTCGTGCCATCAGGGAATGTGGCCTCCACCTGAATATCAAGAATCATCTCGGCAATGCCATCCATCACATCGGCGCGTGTGAGCACACTGCGCCCCTCACTCATAAGCTGGGCCACGCTCTTGCCGTCGCGCGCGCCCTCCATCACCGCCGCACTAATTAAGGCCATGGCTTCGGGGTAGTTGAGCTTGAGGCCACGCGCCTTGCGCCGCTCTGCCAAGAGGGCGGCGGTGAATAGTAAGAGCTTGTCTTTTTCGCGGGGAGTGAGTTCCATGGTGCTGTCTTGTGGTCTGTATTGCAAAGCATTGTGACGCAACTTATGCGCCAATAAAAGCCGCTGACAGAATTTTTTATAAGCCATTCGACACGCCTATTTGGTGCGAATTTGGGTGAGTGCACCAAAATATAGCAAATACTCCCCAAATGCACGCATGTGAATCCCAATACTGTTCACTTGGAGTCTTTGTAGCGGCTTATTTTGCACACACGCTCGGTGTTTTGGTGCGCCCGAACAGCGTCTTAGAGCGCCCTATCAGCGGTTTGGAGCGTCCGATCAGCGTTTTGGCTATCCCGACGCGCCCTCATGCGGGAGTACCCGAAATCGGTCGGTCGGGATAGCCAAAACGATGATCGGGCTATGTTCGCTTTTAGGTTTTAATACCGGAGGCACGTTACTCTTAGAGTGCTGTTTACTATATAAAGCGTAGCGAACTGTGACCATATGACGGTGACATTGTCACTATTTTTCATAAAAATAACAAAACTAAGCTCGAAACAGGGTGCAACCATGCTGTTGACGAGGAAGCAGAGCAGTTTTCAACCTGCTCCGAGCAACCACCTATCCCTGCGGCTAAGCGAGTGCTGTGCCAATGCGCAAACAATCAGGGCGCTGGGCTTGTTTTTTTGAGCCAATGGGGGATCAGAATGTTCATCTGTCTGAGCCCGTAGGGCGAGTTATGAACATTCCCCCCATTTGCTCAAAAAAATAAGCTCCCCGCGAAGCGGGCCAGTGATCCGTTTGCGCATTGGCACAGCGCTCGCTTAGCCGCAGCAGTGGCCATCTGAGACCGAAACAGGTATTAGCACAACGCTCGCATGGCAGGTCTGTTGTGGGGCGAAAAGGGGCGTGGCTTGGTCTTTGCATAGCTGGCACGATGGTTGCATATGAGTATCCGATCGTCCGATCCACCCTATTTCATTTTTGGAGTAATCACAATGAACCGTCGCGGGACACTTAAAACCCTCACAGCATCCATCGCCCTAGGCTTGGGGCTTAGCTCAGCAGCCATTGCCCAAGGCAATACCATCAAAGTTGGCATTTTGCACAGCCTGTCTGGCACCATGGCTATCTCTGAGACCGTTCTCAAAGACACCGTGCTCATGGCCATTGACGAAATCAATGCCAAGGGCGGCGTGATGGGTAAAAAACTCGAGCCAGTGATCGTAGACCCAGCGTCCAACTGGCCGCTGTTTGCTGAGAAAACCAAGCAATTGCTCGGCCAAGACAAGGTGTCGGTGATTTTCGGCTGCTGGACCAGCGTGTCACGCAAGTCGGTATTGCCCGTGGTTGAGGAAATGAACGGCTTGCTGTTCTACCCTGTGCAATACGAAGGCGAAGAATTGTCTAAAAACGTGTTCTACACCGGTGCAGCGCCTAACCAGCAAGCTATTCCGGCCGTGGATTATTTGATGAGCAAAGAAGGCGGCGGTGCTAAGCGCTGGGTGCTTTTGGGTACTGACTATGTGTACCCACGCACCACCAATAAAATTTTGCGCGCCTACCTTAAATCTAAAGGCGTAGCCGACAAAGACATCGATGAAAAATACACCCCGTTTGGCCACTCAGACTACCAAACCATTGTGGCTGATGTGAAGAAATTCTCCACAGGCGGCAAAACGGCCGTGGTCTCCACCATCAACGGTGACTCCAACGTGCCTTTCTACAAAGAGCTGGGCAATGCAGGCCTCAAAGCCAAAGACGTGCCTGTGGTGGCATTCTCTGTGGGCGAAGAAGAGCTGCGCGGTGTGGACACCAAGCCATTGGTAGGCCACTTGGCTGCTTGGAATTATTTCCAATCGATCAAGAACCCAACTAACGACGAGTTCATCAAAAAATGGAGCGCGTATGCCAAGGCCAAGGGCATTGCTGGCCACAAAGACAAGCCGCTGACCAATGACCCCATGGAAGCCACCTACATCGGCATCAACATGTGGAAACAAGCGGTTGAAAAAGCCAAGTCTACCGACACCGACAAAGTGATTGCCGCCATGGCTGGTCAAACCTTCAAAGCACCGTCGGGCATCACCAGCAAGATGGACGAGAAAAACCACCACCTGCACAAGAGCGTGTTCATTGGCGAGATCAAAGCCGACGGCCAGTTCAACGTGGTGTGGAAAACACCAGGCCCAGTCAAGGCCAAGCCATGGTCACCGTTCATTGAAGGCAACGACAAGAAGCCTGATGAGCCAGCTAAGAAGTAAGTCTTCTTAAGTTTACCGCCAGCATCCAGCATGCTGGTTATTAGGCGATGGCGTGGCGGGTTCACGTAACCTCCACGCCATTGTTACGTGTATTTATGTTCTGCGTTTTGGAGTGTATTTGTGTATTTGAAAACGATTGCCTTGTTGCTCAGCCTGTGTGGTGCTGCTGCATCCCACGCGCTCACGCCGCTAGAGGCTAAAAATATCGCCATGGGCGAATCTGCCTCGCGCATCGAGGCGCTGAACAAAGCCGTGGTGAATGCAGATGACAAAACGGCGGCTTTTATTCAAGCCCTGTCTGAAGATGCTGTGAAGTTCAGCGGCGACAAGCTGTTCATCGTCAAAGACGGCAAAGGTTTTGACCCTGTATCAGGCGCAGAAACGGCCGTGCCAGACAGCGCAGAAGATGTCATCAACAACAACGCCATGCGCGGCGAGCTAGATGGCGCGCTGGCGGGGCTCAAGCTTTTTAGCAAAGACAATGCCGTGCGCAAAGCTGCCATTGCATCGCTGCTCAAAGACCCTGACGAAGCCAAATTGCCACTCCTAGACAAAGCCTTGGCCGCAGAGGCCGATCCCGATTTCAAAGCGCAAATTGAGCTATCGCGCGCTGCGGCCATGCTGGGCTCTACTGACAAAGCCAAGCGCCTAGCTGCTGCCAAAGCGCTGGCAACCAGCAAAAGCCCCGCCACCCAACTGCTGCTCAACGACCGCCTCAAAGCAGAGACCGAGGCCGATGTGAAAGCCCAGCTTGAGGCATCGCTCAAACAAATCCAGTCCACACTGGGCTTAGGTGAAAAGCTCGGCGTGATGTTCACGGGCTTGAGCCTTGGTTCTATCCTGCTGCTGGCCGCGCTGGGCTTGGCCATCACCTATGGCCTGATGGGCGTGATCAACATGGCGCATGGCGAGTTGATCATGATTGGTGCCTATGCCACCTATGTGGTGCAAACCTTGTTTCGCGCTTACCTGCCGGGCGCTTTTGATTGGTATTTGATAGCAGCCATTCCGGTGGCATTCATGGCATCGGCCTTGGTGGGCGCGGCGCTGGAGCGCAGCGTGATCCGCTTTTTGTATGGCCGCCCGCTAGAGACTTTGCTGGCTACGTGGGGCATCAGCTTGATGTTGATGCAGCTGGTGCGTACGATTTTTGGTGCGCAAAATGTGGGCGTAGAAAACCCGTCGTGGATGAGTGGCGGCGTGGCGGTGTTGCCCAATTTGTCGCTGCCGTACAACCGCTTAGGCATCATCGTATTCGCTATTCTTGTGCTCGCTGGCGTGGCCGCCTTGATCAGCAAAACGCGGCTTGGTCTCTTTGTACGCGGTGTCACGCAAAACCGCCCCATTGCCTCCTGTATGGGGGTGAACACCGCCCGCATTGACACCTATGCCTTTGCGCTTGGCTCAGGCATTGCAGGCTTGGCGGGCTGCGCCCTTAGCCAAGTGGGCAATGTGGGGCCAGATTTGGGGCAAAACTACATCGTGGACAGCTTCATGGTGGTGGTGCTGGGAGGAGTGGGCCAACTGGCAGGCACGGTGTATGCCTCGCTAGGTTTGGGTGTGCTCAATAAATTTTTAGAGGGCTGGGCAGGCGCTGTGTTGGCCAAAATTGCGGTCTTGGTTTTCATCATCATCTTCATTCAAAAACGCCCCCAAGGTATTTTTGCCATGAAGGGCCGCAGCGCGGAGGCTTGAACACATGACTACTAACAATCCTATGGCATCACCTATTGCTTCATCGGCCGCTTCATCAGTCTCTCCACTGGTTACGCTGCCCGCCACTGCGCCATTGCTCACGCGCCAAGGCTGGTCGGTGTTTTTGGTCGCCCTCATCACGGTGTGCGCCCTCGCGCCCGCGCTCAATCTGCTGGTGCCAGCGGGCAGCATGTTCCACATGAGCGATTTTGCAGTCAGCTTGATTGGCAAAATCATGTGCTTTGCCATTTGCGCGCTGGCCATGGACTTGATTTGGGGCTACACGGGCATTTTGTCACTGGGGCACGGTTTGTTTTTTGCGCTGGGTGGCTATGCCATGGGCATGTACCTCATGCGTCAAATTGGCCTAGAGGGCAATTACAAAAGCGCCTTGCCAGACTTCATGGTTTTCCTTGACTGGAAAACCCTGCCTTGGCATTGGACAGGTAGCGCGTCGTTTGTGTTCCAAATGGCCATGGTGATTCTCGCGCCCGGTTTGCTGGCATTGGTGTTTGGTTTCTTTGCCTTCCGTTCGCGCATCAAAGGCGTGTATTTTTCTATCATCACGCAGGCGCTCACCTTTGCCGCCATGCTGCTATTTTTTCGCAACGAAACAGGTTTTGGTGGCAACAATGGCTTTACTGATTTCAAGCGCATACTTGATATTCCCATTGCCACACCCAATACCCGCATGGTCTTGTTCGTCACCACGGGGCTTACGCTTTTGGGTTTTTATTTGTTTGCCCGCTGGCTGGTGGGCAGCAAGTTTGGCCGCGTGTTGCAAGCCATTCGTGATGCAGAGTCGCGCGTGATGTTCTCCGGCTACAACCCTGTGGCTTACAAGCTCACGATTTGGGTAATATCAGCCGTGATGTGCGGCATTGCAGGGGCGCTTTATGTGCCGCAGGTGGGCATCATTAACCCCAGCGAAATGTCGCCCGCTAACTCGATTGAGATTGCCATTTGGGCGGCGGTGGGCGGCAGGGCAACCTTGATTGGGCCCATCGTTGGCGCGTTCTTAGTTAATGGCGCAAAGAGCTGGTTCACGGTGGCTTTTCCTGAGTATTGGTTGTACTTTTTAGGGGCGATGTTCATTGCAGTGACTTTGTATTTGCCGCATGGCGTGGTGGGCTTGGTGCGTAGCCTTAAAACAAAAATTCAAGCCAAGTATTTTGGAGCACGCGCATGACCCCCGATTTATTAGAGCAGGGCGCGCAGCGCATCGCCCGTGCGCAAGATGCCGTGGGCAAAACAGAATCTGGTGGCCGCGAAGCAGGCTTTTCGCGCATGGCCATGCCTAGCGGCGAAGTGGATGTCACGCATGGCCGCATCTTGTATTTAGAAGATGTGAACGTGAGCTTTGACGGCTTCAAAGCCATCAACAATTTGTCGCTAGACATTGCGCCGGGCGAGCTGCGCTGCATCATCGGGCCCAATGGCGCTGGCAAAACCACCATGATGGACATCATCACGGGCAAAACCCGACCCGACAGCGGCACTGTGTTCTTTGGCTCCACCATTGATTTGCTGCGCTACAACGAATCCCAAATCGCCCAAATGGGCATTGGCCGCAAGTTCCAAAAACCTACCGTGTTTGAGCAGCTCAGCGTGTTTGAAAACTTGGAGTTGGCGCTTAAAACTGACAAATCAGTCAAACGATCCATGCTGCACAAACTTGATTCGGAGCAATCGGATCGCCTTGCGGGCGTGATCGAACAAATCCACTTGGCCAGCAGCATCACGCGCCAAGCGGGTAACCTAAGCCACGGCCAAAAGCAGTGGCTAGAGATTGGCATGCTGCTGATGCAGCAGCCCAAGCTGCTCTTGCTGGACGAGCCCGTGGCGGGCATGACGGATGAAGAAACCGCACGCACGGCCGAGCTGTTTCTCACGCTCAAAGGCAAGCATTCGCTCATGGTGGTGGAGCACGACATGTCGTTTATCAAGGCGATATCCGACATCGTGACGGTGCTGTGTGACGGTGCAGTGCTGGCCCAGGGCACGCTCGATCAGGTGCAAGCCGACGAGCGCGTGATTGAAGTGTATTTAGGGAGATAAGCCATGGTGTTAAAAGTATCAGGCATCAACCAATATTACGGCGGCTCGCATATTTTGCGTGATGTGGCTATGACGGCCGCGCTGGGCAAGGTCACGGTTCTGCTGGGGCGCAATGGCGTTGGCAAAACGACTCTGCTTAAATCGCTGATGGGCTTGGTGCCGATCAAAACCGGCACGGTGGAGTTTGATGGCCACGCCATTCAAAACGCCACGCCTTACCAGCGCGCCCGCGCAGGCATAGGCTTTGTACCCCAAGGCCGCGAGATATTTGCGCGGCTCACGGTTGAGGAGAATTTGCTCATGGGCTTGGCCAGCAAGAGCGGCAGCACGCCGATTCCGTCTGAGCTGTATGAGTTATTCCCAGTGCTCAAGCAAATGATCAAGCGCCGTGGTGGTGACCTATCAGGCGGGCAGCAGCAGCAGCTGGCCATAGCACGGGCGCTGGCTGCCAAGCCCAAGCTCTTGATTTTGGACGAGCCCACCGAGGGCATCCAGCCAAGCATCATCAAAGACATTGGCCGCGTGATTCGCATGCTGGCCGACAGGGGCGATATGGCCATTGTGTTGTGTGAGCAATATTACGATTTTGCGCAAGAGCTGGCTGATGATTACATCGTGATGGAGCGTGGCGAAGTGATTGCACGGGGGCTGGGCAAAGACATGGTGGCCAATAATGTGCGGTCTTTGGTGGCGATTTAGCTGGGTTGGTCGGTTAGGCTTTTAAAAGCCAAGGTGTTTGGGGGCGCGTGCGGTGGGTGACCTGATTTTTGCTCCGCTCTATTTCGCTCTAACTGAGGGGTGGCAGGGCTGTGGACTGCGCGAGAAAGTCGCTTGGTTGGCAGGCTGCCTTTTGTACATCGCGAAAACCGCTGCGAAAAATCAGGTCACCCACCGCACGCTTGGGATGCTTGGTATTTATCACCCAAGTCATCGCAGTTTCGTGCTAGCACTCCAAGTTTCTACAGTTGTGCAAACTGAGGTTCACAGTAAGGTAAGCTATATGCTACATTTTAAAGAGCAAACTATGACCATATGACGATGACATTGGGCTTAAAAAGCGTAAATTTTACGCCAGTACTCTAAATCAAAGCAGTGATTGTTGTTTGAGGCAACTACAGCAGTTGGCCAATAGATATGCGCACCTTACCAAGCAAATCAAGCATCCCAAGCGTGCAGTGGGTGGCCTGATTTTTCGCAGCGTTTTTCGCGATGTACAAAAGAAAGCCTGCCAACCAAGCGACATTCTCGCGCAGTCCACAGACCGAACAAATCACAGTCAGAGCGAAAAAGAGCGGAGTAAAAATCAGGCCACCCGCTGCACGCGCCCCCAAAAGCCTTGGTGAGTAAAAACCAAGCCACCCACTGCACGCGCCCCAAAAGCCTTGGCGAGTAAAAATCAAGCCATCTTTTTAAGCAAATCCTTAGTAGCCGCACAAAAATTATCAATCTGCGCACGGTTATTCCACAAACAGGCATTCACCCGCTGCGGGTGATCCATGGGCGCGGGTGCGAGGCTAGCGGGGTCGCGGTTGGGAATGGTGCCAGCAGGAAAAGCTGCCGCTTCGGGGTCTGGTTTGCGGGTCAAGCCATTGCTACCCACGCCTAGGCCGCTTATGCGAAAACCATACTCGCGCAGCATGCGGGTGCGAAAATCTATATTGCGCTTTTCGTCCCAGCGCTGCTCCTTGGTGGGGAACGGGTTAAACGCCACGATGCCGCTTTGCAAGGCCGGGTCTTTGGTGGGGCGCAGGATGCTGGCATCGCCAAAGTTGGCCGCCAATTGCTTGACAAAATATCCCCCTAGCTTCATGTGCCACTGCTCAATGCGGGCGCGGCCAATGCGGTCCCACATCAGGCAGGCATCGGTGAGCGCGCGCCAGTCGGCGCTTTCGGGGAAGCCATAAAACTGCAGGGCAGCGCCAATGTCAAAATTGCCGCGCGAGCCGTCAAAAGGAATGTCACGCGACTGGCTGCGCGTGAGGTGAAAGCGCGGCAGATCGGTCATGTTGGCGGGCAATTTTTTGTTGCGGATATACAGCGCGCCCGTGCCGCCCGGGCCGTTTTGCCACTTGTGGCCGCACAGGCCAAAAAAGTCGATGCCGGTTTCGTCCAGCTTGGGGTCAATCATGCCGTTGTAATGCGCACCGTCGACCACGGTGATTGCGCCCGCTTTTTGCGCGATGTCGGCAATCTTGCGTTCAGGCAAGCGCATGCCTGTGGGCCACAGTGGGCTGCTAAAGAAAATCACCTTGGTTTTGCCCGGATTGACCCGCCGCGCCAGTGCCGCCACCACTTCATCGGCCGTCACGTCTTTGCCCACCGGAATGCCCCATTGCTTGATGACTACGCCGTAACGCGCCGCGATGCGCAGCGCCAGTGTGATGCCCGTGGGGTGCTCCATGGGCGAGATCAAGAGCTCATCGCCTGCCTTCCAGTCAATGCCATTCATGGCCAGGCTCAGTGCATCTGTGGTGTTGCGTGTGATGGCAATTTGGTCTGCGGTTGTGCCATAGCAGGTGGCAATGGCGCTGCGCATGGCCGCCGAGGGCTGCACATACACCGGAAACGGGTCACGCGCGCCTTGGTCGAGCCCCTCTTTGTAGCGGGCCATCACGCTCCTAGGAATCGAGCCTTTTTGCGCGGCCATGAAATACACCACCGCAGGATCAAGCGTGAATTCGTCCTTGGCCAGCTGCATGAAATAGGGCTCTTCTTGCGCAAAATAGGCCGCGTCCGTGGCATCCAACGCCAGCGCGCTGGCCGCCATATCGCCCGTTTTGCCCGTGGCCGCGGCTTGCGCGTGGGCAGTGCCCGCTTGCATCGCGGCGTAGCCCGCGCCAAGGCCTGTGCCCAAGCGGCCCAGCATGTCGCGGCGGCTGAGGGGATTTTGAGGGACGGTATCGTGGTGCATGGTGTTCCTTGGTGGCGTGGGTAATTGGGTCAATGTGTCTCAATATAAGCCTGTATTGCAATGTGTGCAAGCAGTTCGTTGTGGGCATGCTAGTAAGCGCCGTGCATGGTCGCGATGTGCCCACGCTGCAGTAGATTCGCTCTGAGGTGGTCACTTCTGCGGCCAAGCGAGTGCTGTGCCAACGCGCAAACGGATCGCTGGCCCCTTCGGGGAAGACAAGTTTTTGTGAGCAAATGGGGGGAGTGTTCATAACTCGGGCTAAAGCCCTCAGACAGATGAACACTCTGATCCCCCATCTGCTCAAAAAAAACCAGCCCAGCGCCC
>JAYTMT010000204.1:0-11240 GCA_043728315.1 Polaromonas sp.
CCCGCCCCACTGCGCAGCGCACTTGGCATCCATCGAGGGACGGGCTGGAGAAGCGGAAAAATGTGGAATCAGGGCTGTCATTTGTTTGAGCCCGCAGGACGAGTTATGACAGACCGCCACATTTTGAGCATCGCACAGCTCCCCGCGCAGCGGGCCGTCACTGAAGGCTGCCAAGCGCGCAGCGCAGTGGGGCAGTCGCAGGCTGGGCGCTAGCCAAATGACTAACTACATTGCGCTTTAAAAGCGCCTGCACGTATCATTTGGCTTGCAAAAGCTGCGGCACGCGCAGCAGCACAAATTCGTTGTCATCGGCTGCGTTGGGTATGCGGCTGCTGGAAAACGGCAGGTTGTTGTCGTTGCCCACAATGATGTGCTCGGCATCGACGATGTCGACGTTTTCTATGGTGAAGAATGGGAAGCTCAGCTTGCCGTCGATCTTGGGTTTGCGGGCGAGGTTGCTGGGGTCGTTGATGGCCAGCAGGTCGATGTAGCCGATTTTGCGCACGGGCTTATTCACATTGGCCTCAGTCATCTCAATTTTGTAGACGCGCTTGATTTTGGGCAGGTCATGGAAGCAGTTTTCTGCACGTTGTATCACGCCGTTTAGGCTGGGGCAGGCTTTATCTGGCGTACCTTCGCCGTTGTCGCGCTCGATCACCAGTGCCGTGGTGGCGTCGATCATATTGAAATCGCCAATCGCTAGGCCGTTGGCTTCGAGCACGTATTTCCAGTGGCGACCGGTCCATTTTTCGGTGCTTACATCGAATTCGAGTACGCGCAGGTATTCTCGGCCGTCCAATTTTTCGGTGTCTTTGGTGGCCGCATCCCACATCGCGCCCTCTAACATGGCATAGAGTTTTTTGCCATCCGGTGAGGCGGCCATGCCCTCATAGCCGCGCGAGCGGCGCACGCTGAAATCCAGCGCCACATTGGGCGCAGCGGGCGTGGTGACAGCGGGGTGATCGGGCGAGCGGGCGGGTTTGCCGTCTACCAGCGTTTCAAATACCGCGAGCACTTTGCCTGTCATGTCGATTTTGATGAGCCAAGGACCCAGCTCATCGCCGATCCACAAAGCGCCTCCCGCGAGTTGGAAGCTTTCGGTGTCAAAGTCTGCGCCAGTGAGGTAGCGCTTGGGTGTGCCTTCATGCACGATGCGAAATGGCACTTTTTTATCGGGATCGTGTAGGAAAATCGTTTGTAGTCGGTTCAACTCTCCGCTCTTCCAGTCGATGTTGTAGCGGTTCATATACAGCATGCTGTCGGGTGAGTTGGCCTTGGAGCCAAAACCGTTGTCGGTGAGCACCCAGTAACTGCCATCGGCCATGCGCTTGATGCCTGAATGGCCTTGAACTGGCTGGCCAGCAAAGGGCAGGGAAACTCCAGTGGGGCGGTTGGCCGAGCGGCCTTCCACGCTACCCATGCGCTCTACGCGTGCGCTGGTGGTGAATTTGCCGCTGACACGCAAATCAGCGGGCGCGTCTTCTGGCGCGGCTATCAGGCTAAGCGCTGGAATCAGCGCGTGGCCTGCCAGCGTGGCGGGGAATTCGGTTTGCGCATGGGCCATAGGCAGGCAGCACATGGCAGCGGCCATCAGGGCGATGGATGGGGTGATGCGGGTGGTGTTCATGGTGGTTTTCTCGATTGAAGAAGGGGTTCAAAGCTCGCCCAGCTTGCTGCGGGGAATCAGCTTCCAAATGGCGGCTGCGCCGTTCTTGGGCAGCTCAATACGGTAGATTTCGTCATTGCCTTGGTTGATGGCGCTTGCGCCTTCTTGCGGGGGCACGCCAATCAAATGCGACACTAGGAGCGGGTTGATGCCGCCATGCCCAACGATGACCACGGTGCCGCCGCTGGCGTGTTTGTCGCGGATGGTTTTGAGCGCGGCCTCGGCGCGGCGCGACTGGCTCTCCAGCGTTTCACCGCCCTCCATATCGTCAGTCCATGTGAAGCGGCGTTTGTTCCAGTCGGCCACTATGCTTGCATCTTTGTCATTAGCGCCTTCAAACTTGCCGAAGAAGCGCTCGCGCAGTTCGTCCATGGGCACGACCGGTGTGCGGCCTTGAAACACATCAGCAGTTTGGCGGGCGCGCTGGTGGGAACTGACGTAGACCGTGTCCACTTTCACTTCTGCCATCAATCGGCCCATGGCGGCGGCTTGCTCGCGGCCGGTGGCGTTGAGCGGGTTGTCGGTGCCGCCTTGGATGCGGCCGTCTTTGTTCCAGTCGGTCTGGCCATGGCGCACCACATACACGGTGAGCTGCGCAAATGCATTGACACCCAAGAGGCTGCCAACCAGCAGCAATATAGTCAGCAGGATAGAGCGCGAGACGCGCTGTTGGCTCGTGGTGTTCATGGTGGGCGTGGCTGGTTGAGCAGCGCTGAGGATTGAAGATAAAGACAGTTTCAATCCACCACATGACAATGGCATGATGCTTGTTTGACAGTTTGATGACAAGCCGCCGTGCGTGGCAATAGACCCTGCGGGTGTATTGCAATGCATGCTGCGTATCCACGCAACGTAACGAACGCTCTTAAATAAATAGCTATATATGACTATATGACAATGACGTTGCCAGTTTTTTAAAAATTCGTAGCTATGCCATAAGCCTCAGCCAACCCACCACCTAGCCTGCGCCCGGCGGATACAAAAACTGGGATCGTGTGAACCCTTCGACAAGCTCAGGGCGAACGGGGTGGTAGGAGCCAGAAATAAGCGGATATTTCTGCCATTGTCAGCGTAAAATGGCGATAGTTTGCTATGCAAAAGTAAGCGTTAAATGCCTGAAACCATGACCAACTCCACAGAAAAACCCAGCTGGCTAGACACCCTGAAGGTTTACCGCGAGGGCCCCACCCTCAGAATGCTGTTTTTGGGGTTTTCAGCCGGGCTGCCCCTGCTTTTGGTATTGGGCACGCTCAGCTTTTGGCTGCGCGAGGCGGGGGTGGACCGCGCCACGATTGGGTATTTGAGCTGGGTGGGGCTGGCTTATGGATTTAAGTGGTGCTGGGCACCGCTGGTGGACCGGCTGGCGATTCCGCTGCTGACCTCGCTGCTCGGGCGCAGACGCTCATGGCTGCTAGTCTCGCAGTTGGCCATCATGGGCGGTATTGTGGGCATGGCACTGAATGACCCCAAAATATCGCTCATGCCTGTGGTGTGGTGCGCACTGGTGGTAGCCTTTGCCTCGGCCACGCAAGACATTGCGCTGGATGCCTACCGCATAGAAAGCGCCGATGCTGACCGCCAAGCCGCGCTGGCCGCCGCCTACCAAACGGGCTACCGCATAGCGATGATTTGGGCAGGCGCAGGGGTGCTGTGGATTGCGGCGCGGGCTGAGGTATCAGACGCGGCCAGCTACCAACACGCCGCCTGGCAAACCGCGTATTTGGCCATGGCAGCCTCGATGGCCGTGGGCGTGCTGGCGGTGCTGCTGTCGCCCGAGCCAGCGCCCAAGGTGTTTGCACCCGCCAAAAACATGGCCGATTGGCTGCAAAGCACGCTGATTGCCCCTTTTGCGGACTTTTTTAAGCGCTATGGCGCACAGGCGCTGCTGATTTTGGCCCTCATTGCCGTTTACCGCATCAGTGACATTGTGATGGGCATCATGGCCAACCCGTTTTATGTGGACATGGGCTACACCAAGGCCGAGGTGGCGGCGGTTACCAAGGTGTATGGCGTGGTCATGACGCTGGTGGGCGCTTTTATAGGCGGCGTGCTGTCGATGCGGCTGGGGGTGATGCGGGTGCTGATGCTGGGCGCTGTGCTGTCTGCGGCTAGCAACTTGCTGTTTGCTTGGCTGGGCACGCGCGGGCACGATGTGAACGCGCTGGTGTGGGTGGTGTCCGCTGACAATTTGGCGGGCGGCATTGCCTCGGCGGCTTTCATTGCTTACCTGTCTAGCTTGACCAATATTGAGTATTCGGCCACGCAGTACGCGCTGTTTAGTTCACTGATGCTGCTGCTGCCCAAGTTCATTGCGGGCTTTTCGGGTGTGGCGGTGAATGCCGTGGGCTACCCCACGTTTTTCATTGGCACGGCTTTGCTGGGTGTGCCCGTGCTGCTGTTGGTGGCGCTGGCATCGAAAGCTGCCCAACCGCAAGCAAAGGCTTAAGCAATACTGCACCTTGCGGCAGGTATTTATGTTTTTTCAGCACGATGTCAGCGTCATATGGTCATAGTGCGCTATGAATAGCATAGTATTTATGCAGTGCAAGCCACCAAGGCTTTGCCACCCAGCGCGTCTTTGAGCGCAGGCAAGGTGGCGCGGGCGGCATCGTCCACAGCGGGGATGCGCAGCACTTGGCTGGTGATGGCGGTGCTTTCTTGCACCACGCGGGCAGTGCGCACGCCGCGTTTGGCAAGGTTGTTCATCTCGGTGGTGGCCTGCTCTTGCGTGGGGTAGCCACCCAGCGAAATACCGGGCTCTAAGGCAGGGTTTTGCAAATTCTCAAAGGCCACGCTGAGCTGGCGCAGTTCGGATTTCTTCTTGGCTATGGCTTCTGCATTGGCGTATTTGCCCATGTAGACAATCCAGCGCCCGGGCAACTGAACCGAGGTGAGCGCCCAGCTACCCGCTGGCAGGGCTTGCAGCACACGGGCGGCTTTGCTGGCTTGATCGGCAGCCATGGGGGCAGATTGCAGGCATTCAGCGGGCTTGGCGGCAAGCACTGGCGCATTGCTGGCCGCCGCACTGGCCTCCTGCGCGCCGAGCACACGCATGGCCTCGGGCTTGATTTGCGCGGCGCGGCGCTCGGGCTCGCTCTGGCTGCGGGGTGCAAATCCCCATGCGGCCAAATGCCCTTGGCCCCACGCAAAGTAGGCAGCATTGGCCAAAAGTAGCAATAAAACGACAAATCGCATGAAAAACTGGGCCCTAGGCAATAAATAATTTAAGTGGGCAAAGGCGCAGGGCGAATGCTCACCTCTGCGCTGCTGATTTTTTCCACACCAGCCGCAGTATGCACCAAGAGCGCACCCACCCGGTCCACGCCGCGTGCCACGCCCTCGATGGGGGCTTTGGCGGCGTTGGCCTGCTCTGCCAGCACCTGTATGCCGCGCAGCACGTCACGGGCGTTGTAGTCCGCCTGAAAGGGCGCAAAGCCCTGCTGCTCAAAGGCCAACACGGCGCGCAGCAGGGGCAGGGCAATAGCCTCTAAAGTTTGGGCGGCGGTACGGGGGCTGGCCGCACATAAGGCCAGGGCCTGGGGCGCGGCAAGACCAGGCGCTGCAGCGCCCAATGCGGATGCCAGCGCATCCAAGCCCACGGGCGGCGTGCGTAGGCCATCGGCTGGCGGTGTGCGCAGGTTGATGCCGATGCCAATCACGCAGTAGCGCGCTGCGCCTTGGGCCCACGCTGGCGCAGGCACAGACGCATGAACCAAGGCATCCATGCTCGCCGTTTCCACCAAGATGCCCGCCAATTTACGGCCCTGCCACCACAGGTCGTTGGGCCATTTGATAGCGATGTCGGCATGCAGCGCCTGCGCCACCGCCAGCCCCACCGCCAACGACAAACCCTGCCAGTCTTGCGGTGCCAAGGCGATGCCTAGCGAAAAAGTGAGCGAATCGCCCGCCACGCTGTGCCACTGGCGGCCCAACCTGCCGCGCCCCGCGCTTTGCTGCAAGGCCACCAAGAGCGTGGGCTCGGTGCGGCCTGCATGGGCGCGGCGCATCAGCTCGGAATTGCTTGAATCAATGCTGGGCAGCACCTCAACGCTGAAGTGGGCTAGCCGCTCAGCCCAGAGCTGGGCACTGCCGGCGGCTAGGCTGGCACCGCCCTGCGCAATGCAGGCGGTCTGCACGGCCTGCCAGATGGCTTCTGCTGCGGTGTGCATGGGCGAGCGGCTTGGAGGGCTGAAAAAGCGTTTTAAAGCCGTTTATGGCGCTTTTTTGGCCGCTTTGCTGGCGGCTTTGCCCGAAACCTTGGCAGCCCGCTTGGGCGCTAGCATGGTGCCCCGGCAAGCAGCTGCACCGCACCAGCAGGCGAATTCTTTTTTCAGCTTGGCCGTGTAGCGCTCGTCCAAAATCAGGCCGTAGTCGTAATTGAGCTCTTTGCCTGCTTTGATAGTGCGCAGCGCTTTGACAAACACGCGGCCGCCCTCTTCGTCGGCCTCACAATTGCCCGCGCAGCTGTGGTTGATCCATTTGGCTGCATTGCCTTTGAATTTACCGTCTATCACCTGCGCATCGCTGATATGAAAATAAAAGGTATGGTTAGGCTCGCTGGGGTCATGCGGGTGGCGGCGCAGGGCCTCTTTCCAACTGATCACCTCGCCTTTGTATTCAATAACTGTTTCGCCTTTGGCAATATCACGCAGTGCAAACACGCCTTTGCCATGCACACCCGATGCGCGTACCTCGATGCTTTTGCCTTGGGGCGCGGCTTTTGCGGCAGCTAGAGTCGATGCTTTTGTTTTTTTCAAAACTGGACTAGAGACTAATGTCTTTGGCATAAGGCGAAAAATTTGGTATGGTGAAGCATGTGTGCGTGCGTGGGCGCGCATGCAGGCGCGTGCACGCACGTGTGCGCACGCGAGACGCTGATTGTATAGAGAGAAATTAATTGCTATGAAAACATTGATCATTGCCGAGAAACCATCGGTGGCCCAAGACATCGTGCGGGCACTTACGCCCGTGGCTGGCAAGTTTGACAAACACGACGAATACTTTGAGAGCGAGACCTATGTGGTCTCCAGCGCCGTGGGCCATTTGGTAGAAATCCAAGCGCCCGAGGAGTTTGATGTCAAGCGCGGCAAATGGAGCTTTGCGAATCTGCCCGTGATACCGCCTTACTTTGACTTGAAACCCGTGGACAAAACCAAAACGCGCCTGAACGCCGTGGTGCGCTTGGCCAAGCGCAAAGACGTGGGCGCTCTGGTGAACGCCTGTGACGCGGGGCGCGAGGGCGAGCTGATCTTTCGGCTGATAGAGCAATACGCGGGCGGCAAAACGCCGCTGAACAAGCCCGTAACGCGGCTGTGGCTGCAATCCATGACACCGCAGGCCATACGCGATGGCTTTGACAACCTGCGCACGAATAAGCAAATGATGCCGCTGGCACACGCCGCACGTAGCCGCTCTGAGGCCGATTGGCTGGTGGGCATCAATGGCACACGTGCCATGACGGCCTTTAACTCGCGCGATGGCGGCTTCTTTTTAACCACCGTGGGCCGCGTGCAAACGCCCACACTGGCCATCATGGTGGAGCGCGAAGAGCAGATTCGCAAACACGTGTTTCGCGACTACTGGGAGATTCACGCCACATTTTTAAGCGAGGCGGGCGAGTATCCGGCCAAGTGGTTTGACCCCAAGTGGAAGAAAGGCACCGCGGGGGAGGGGCCCAGCGGTTCGTCACCTGACGCTGAGGCCAAAGCCGACCGCCTGTGGAACGAGCGCGATGCGCAGGCCATTGTGGATGCGGTGAAAAGCAAATCCGCCACCGTCACCGAAGAAAGCAAGCCCACCACACAGGCATCGCCTTTGCTGTTTGACCTGACCAGCCTGCAGCGCGAGGCCAACGGCAAATTTGGCTTCAGCGCCAAAACCACGCTGCAAATTGCCCAGTCACTCTACGAGCGCCATAAGGCTTTGACCTACCCGCGCACCGACTCGCGCGCCCTGCCCGAAGACTACCTGCCGGTGGTGAAGAAAACCTTTGAGATGCTCTCGGACTGCGGCCACAAGCATTTAGAGCCCCACGCCCTGATGGCGCTCAACAACGGCTATATCAAGCCAACCAAGCGCGTCTTTGACAACAGCAAGGTGAGCGACCACTTCGCCATCATCCCCACCCTGCAAGCGCCCAGCGGCCTAAGCGAGGCCGAATACAAGCTCTACACACTCGTGGTGCGCCGCTTCATGGCGGTTTTCTACCCCAGCGCGGAATACCAAGTCACCACGCGCATTACCCAAGCCGTGGGACACAGCTTTAAAACCGAAGGCAAGGTGCTGGTCAAACCGGGCTGGCTGGCGATTTATGGCAAAGAAGCCGACGACGAGCTGGACAAAAAAGAGGGCGAAAACAGCAAGACGCTGGTGGCCGTGAAACCCGGGGAGATGGTGCGCAACGAAAGCATTGCCGCCAAGGCTCTGAAAACCCGCCCCCCCGCCCGCTACTCCGAGGCCACGCTGCTGGGCGCGATGGAGGGCGCTGGCAAGCTGGTGGACGACGAAGACATGCGCGAAGCCATGCAAGAAAAAGGCTTGGGCACGCCCGCCACCCGCGCGGCCACCATTGAAGGCTTGCTCAACGAGAAATACATTTTGCGCGAAGGCCGCGAGCTGATCCCCACGGCCAAAGCTTTTCAGCTCATGACCCTGCTGCGCGGCTTGGGCGTGGAGGAATTATCCAAGCCCGCGCTCACAGGCGAGTGGGAGCACAAGCTCTCGCTGATGGAGCAAGGCAAGCTCACACGCGAGAGCTTCATGGCCGAGATCAATGCCATGACCGAGCGCATTGTGAAAAAAGCCAAAGAATACGACCGCGACACCGTGCCCGGCGACTACGCCACGCTGGCCACGCCCTGCCCCAACTGCGGCGGCATTGTGAAAGAAAACTACCGCCGCTACACCTGCACGGGCGCAGTGGGCGCGCCAGAAGGATGTGGATTCTCGTTCGGTAAATCACCCGCCGGAAGAACCTTTGAACCCACCGAAGTAGAAGGCTTCATCCGCGACAAAAAAATCGGCCCACTGGAAGGTTTTCGCTCTAAAGCAGGCTGGCCTTTTGTGGCCGAAATCGCCCTCAAATACAACGAAGAAGACAAAAACTGGAAGCTCGAATTCGACTTTGGCGACGATGCCAAGGCTGCGCAAACGGGCGAAATTGTCGATCTGTCAGGCACCGAATCATTAGGCGCATGCCCCAAGTGCGGCGCGGGGGTTAAAGAGTTTGGCAAAAGCTATGTTTGTGTCAAATCAGTACCCACCCACGAGCAGCCCACGCCCAGCTGCGACTTCAAAAGCGGGCAGGTCATATTGCAGCAGCCAGTCGAACGTGTGCAAATGGTCAAACTATTGGAAACAGGCAAAACCGATTTGCTAGAAAAGTTTGTGTCCATGCGCACCCGCCGCAGCTTCAAAGCCTATTTGGCTTGGAGCAAAGACGACGGCAAGGTGAATTTTGAGTTTGAAGTACGCGAATCGAAATTCCCTGCGCGCAAATCATTTGCTGCTAAAAAAGTAGCAAGTAAAGACGGTGCGACGCTGACATCAGGCAAAAAAACCTCAAAAACTGCGGCTAAAACCACCGCCAAGCCAGCAGCCAAGAAAGTAGCCGCCAAAAAAGCGCCTGCTAAAACCGCGGTGAAAACCCCAGCAGTGAAAAAACCCCGCGCAGCCCCCGCCACCGGTGGCAACCCCAGCGCCGCCTTGGCCGCCGTGATTGGCAGCAAACCCGTAGCCCGCGCCCAGGTCATCAAAAAACTCTGGGACTACATCAAAGCCAACAACCTGCAAGACGCAGCCAACAAACGCAACATCAACGCCGATGCCAAACTACAGCCCGTGTTTGGCAAAGCGCAGGTCACGATGTTTGAACTAGCGGGAATTGTGGGCAAGCATTTGTCGTAGCCGTACCACTTTGTGTGCCTAGCGCAATTGCAACTTATCACGCAAAATACTGCCCACTTCATCGGCGCGGTCTAGCTGCACGTAGTGGCCTGCGTTGGCTAAAAGGTGCAAGCTGCTGTTGCTAAAAAGCTTGTGAAAATCCTGCGCTACGCCACTGTTTAAAAACGGGTCGTCAGCACCAAAAATAACGTGCACAGGCTTATTAAACGCTTGCATGCGGACTCTGTTTTTCTCGCGCGCGGCCAACTCAGACCATAAAACCGCGGTGGAGCTGAAAAACGCAGGCCGTATGGTGGTGGCGTTGTGCGAGATGATGGGCACGAAAGTCTCGCGGCTCTGGGCATTAGAGAAGAACTTGCTGATCTGGCTGGCCAAGCCGCCTTGAAAGCGGTCTGGTGCTTTGTTGCTGCCCCAAATCGCCAAATCTCTGATGGGGCTGGGTGTGGAATAAAACTGGATGGCATCGGGCGCTTTGAGCGTTTCCATCGGCAAATAGTAGGTGTTGAGCAGCACCAGCGCTGCGGTCTTGGCCGCATTGTCCAGCGCCCAGTCTATGCCCGGTTGGCCAGACAAATCGTGCACCACGGGCACTACCGCGTCAAGCTGTAGCTGCGCCACCACCGCATCCAAATCGGCGCGCTGGCTGGCCACATCGTAGCGCTGGTCTTTGGGCTTTTCGGATGCGCCCCAACCCAGAAAATCAAAACTCACCACGTGGAATTGACCCGACAGCTGGGGAATGAGCAGGTCATACAAATGCTGGTTATCTGGGAAACCATGCATCATGACGATGCTGGGCTTTATGCCTTTGTGCACCAAGCCAAACTCGCGCACACTGACCATGCGCCCATCCGCGCGAGGCAGCATGCGGCGGCTGTGGGGGTTAGCCGCCGCAAAGCTGGCCAAGTGCGCGTCAAAAATAGGTTGCGTATTGGGCGGCGGGACGCTGGCGCAGCCTAACAGAACCAGCGATGCAAGCAGGCTTACAAGGAACTTTTTCATGGCACGCGCACCCAAATTTGTGTTCTAAAAAAGGGCCCAATATAGCCCCGCACTTGCAGCTTTTGGCCGCCATCGAGCATCTGTAGCTGTAGTTTGTAGATTTTGCCTTTGTCGGGGTCGAGGATGGTGCCACCTTCCCAGCTGGCGGCATCGGCTGTGGGCGTTGCATTTCGGATGATGTCTAGGCCGATCATGGGTTTGTCTTTGCGGTCATCGGGGCATTGGCCACACAGCTCCACCATGCCCGCCGTGGTGGCTTGCAGGCTGCGCACGATGCGCCCTGTGAACACGCCGCGCTGCTCGCTGATGCGGATCTCGGCGCGGGGCAGGCCCGTTTTTTCGTCTATGGAGTGCCAGTTGCCAGCGGGGCTGCTGTTGGCTTGGGCAGAGATGCCCAGTGCAGCGGTGCACAGAGCCAGTAGAAGTGTCAAAAAATAGAGTTTCATAGTGTGGTCCTTTTTGCTTTTACCAAGGGTCGCGCGCCGACGTCCATGGCGCGTGCGGTATGAAGTGCCAGTCGGCCATGAGCTTGCGGGTGATCAGCACGTGGCCAAACACGGCAAAGCTAACCAACACAAGCGGCAGGAGTGCGTAGGGGAAATACAGCACCCATGTGTTCAGGTGCGCAGGCGCTGTGCCAAAGGCATGCACGATGGGCGAGGTTAAA
>JAYTMT010000205.1:0-1561 GCA_043728315.1 Polaromonas sp.
TCAGCATGCTCTGCGTCACAAACTGGCTGCCACGCCCTGCGGCGTTGTAATTCACGACAAAACCACCCACATCGACAGACTCGCGCTTCTGAAAAGCGGCCAAGGCGGTTTGGCGGTTCAGGCCACTTCCATTGTTAGCTACTCTGTTCAACACCTCAAAAGTGTAGCGTGCGGCGATGTAGCCAGCCAAGCTCAGAGGGTTGGCGGGTTCGTCAAAAAACTTGCTCATGGCCGCGCGGTAGGCGCGCACCACGGGCAGGCTGCTGTTCACCATGGGCACGGTTTGCGCGGCAAACACGGGTGTCTGGCGGGCGGCACCCATTTCTTTCATGGTTTGCAGGTTCACGTCCGCCAAGGCCAGCACATAGCGCTGGCGCGATTGCTGCTCCAAGCCCGCTGTGAACTGTGCCAACTCAGGCGTACCACCAATAAACAATTGCACCGCCGGCGAAGTGGCTGCTAACTTCTGCCCCACGCTTTTGAGGTCGTGTGCAGGCTGCGAGGTGCTGATTTGCATGCTCATGCGCTGGGCTGCGCGCTCTACGTCGGCGCGGTACAGGGTAAATTCTTGCGGTGAGGCATAAATCACGCCCAAATCTTTGGTGCCCACCACAGACAAGGATTTCACGATGTGTGAAATCTGCGCTTGCCGGTCGGCAAAGATGGCGAAAGTGGTGTCGTCCAGCTCGCTGCTGGCGTTTTGCAGCCACGGGGCGACATGGGCTAGGTTCGAACGCTCAGCCCGCAGTAAACTCGTCAGCGCCTGCGCTGTGCGGTCGCCCGCTGTGCCTGATAAGGCGATGCAAGTGGTGATGCTTTGCGCACTGTCCAAAGCCGCTTTCAAGCTCGTCGCTGTGCCATCGGCTTCAATGGACAAATGCTTCACTGGCCTGCCCTGCAAACCGCCCTTGGCATTGATTTCTTGCCAAGCGGCGCGGGAGCCGATCAAATAATCCTTTGACACATCTTGCTGCTGCGCCGTGGTGTCCACGATTTGCGCAATCACCCAAGGCCGAGCCGGCTGGGCGCGCACGGGGATGGCCGGCAACATGGCCGCAGCACTGACCGCAAGGATGCGTTGCAGCACAGCACGGCGCTGTGCGGGAAGGAGTTCGATTTTTGGTTTTATCATGTCACAGAGTGTAAAAAACTCATGTGACGGTTTGGTGACAAATAGCTTAAACTATACTATTAAATATGGCTCTAGCCGGCGTTTTTATTTACTAATCTGCTATCAAAATAAGTGCAAATAAAATGCAATCATGTTAAAACGTATTCACCATGCCGCCATCATCTGCGCAAACTACGAAGTCTCTAAGCGCTTTTACACTGAATATCTTGGCTTAAAAGTCATCGCAGAAAATTACAGAGAAACGCGCCAGTCTTACAAGCTGGACATGGCGCTGCCAGACGGTGGCCAAGTGGAGCTGTTTTCCTTCCCCAACGCGCCTGAACGCCCCTCATACCCCGAAGCGCAGGGATTACGCCATCTTGCGTTTGAGGTTGATGACGTGGAGACGTGTAAAGCCAAATTGGAATCCTTCGGCATCAGCGTTGAAGA
>JAYTMT010000206.1:0-1666 GCA_043728315.1 Polaromonas sp.
ATAATGTGGCGCTGCAAGAGACGCTAGATGTGGCGTGGGGTGCGGTATTAAATATGGGGTTTGCTGGGGTCGTCATGGGGTAGTGCTATCGCGTCTGGCTTAGGTAATACGTCTGTGGGCGCTTGGGGCATCTGCGCCAATGTGGGTTTGCTGGCATCCAGCACGGTTTGCTCCAGCCGCATTTTTTGCAAAGCCGCCAGGCAGTAATGCGCAAACCATAGCGATGAGAAAGCAAACACCAGCGTGTAAATCCAAATGGCTACCACCACCAGTACCGGGGCAAAGACTAAAAACATGACGCCAGAGGCCCACAGCACGGTGGGCGCAGCGCCCAAATAGCCGCACACCACGCCTATGCCCAGCAGCGGCATGCGATGCTCTTTGATGACTTTGCGGCGTTCTTGCGGGCTGGCGTGGTCGGCCAGCGCATCAAAGCTCATCACGCGGTAAGTCAGCCAACCCCAAATCAGCGGCGGAATAATCAGCACCAGCGGTGGAATAAACCACAGCGGAATAGACGCCAGCAAGGCTACCAAAGCCAGCACAGCAGAGCCTAGCGACCACAGCAAACTGGTAGTTAAACCATTGCCTTTTTTACGCTCCAACTTTTCAAAACGCCGCTCGCCTACCATCGACACCATGGCCGGCGTCATCATCAGCGCAACTGCCAATAAAGACACCACCACCAACACAGGCGTAGCCGCCATCACCACTACCAGCGGTGCTACGGCAGCTTTCAGCTTGCCAATGCCTATGCTATCTAGCCAGCTGAAAATACGCGCAGCCCAGTCACTGCCTGCCAGCGCGTCGTTCACCCGCAGCAAGGCTGCGTCCCAAAAGAAGTAACCCGTGCCCAGTGCCAGCACCACCATCACCAGCAAGGGCAGTATCGACAATGCGATCACACGCGGGTGCAGGCAATAGGCCGCTGCGCGCCAAAAAGCATCAAAAACTAATTTCATGGGCAAAGCATACCGCGATTTAGCGGCAGATTGGCAAGCCATTGAACCCGCGCCAAGCTGCAAAGTGCGAAAATAGCAAGTTGCATCACTGTTGCTGCAGCCACCACGGCTACCGCGCAACGCACATTTAATTTTTGGGAAACACCATGGACGCAGAACAAATCAACCAAATCGGCACCGCCCTCGCCGACCTGGCGGCACGCACGCTCGATCTTCGGGGGTATCTTTGACTACGAGTCCAAGCAACGCAAACTTGAAGACGTTAACGCCGCATTAGAAGACCCGGCCGTCTGGAACGACCCCAAGCGCGCCCAAGAATTGGGCAAAGAAAAAAAAGCGCTGGAAGGCGTGGTGCTGGTGATTGCCAACCTGGACAGCGAGATAGCCGATAACACCGAGCTGTACGGCATGAGCAAGGACGACAGCGACGTCAACGGCTTGGCCACCATTGAAGCCGAAGTGGCCAAAATTGAAGCAACTGTTGCGCAGCTGGAGTTTCGCCGCATGTTCAACCAAGCGGCCGATCCCCTGAATGCTTTTCTGGACATTCAAGCCGGCGCGGGCGGCACCGAGGCCTGCGACTGGGCTAGCATGCTGCTGCGCCAATATTTGCGCTACGCCGAGCGCAAAGGTTTTAAAGCCACCATTGAAGACGAATCACAAGGCGATACGGCAGGTATCAAAGGCGCCAGCATCAAGATCGA
>JAYTMT010000207.1:0-15733 GCA_043728315.1 Polaromonas sp.
GTTTTGCTATCAAGCGTGAAGCCCAGCTTGGCCAGCTTGGCGCTAAAGCGCACCGCGCGGATGATGCGCACAGGATCTTCGCGGTAGCGCGTGGCGGGGTCGCCAATGAGTTTGAGCTTGAGTTTTTTGCCATCGGCCAAGCCTTTGTGGTAGTCCACCACCACCTGCGAAATCGGGTCGTAATACATGGCGTTGATGGTGAAATCGCGCCGCGCCGCGTCTTCGTCTTGCGGGCCCCAGACGTTGTCACGCAGCACACGGCCAGAGGCATCCACGGCGTGGGTCATGCCCGCTAGCGCGTTGCGGCTGGTTTTTTCGTTGCCACTGACCTGCTCGGCATCGGCGCTTTCTAGGTAGGCGCGAAAGGTGGATACCTCAATGACTTCAGACAAGCCGCGGTCTTGCCGGCCACGGCCAAACACCACATGCACAATGCGAAAGCGCCGCCCAATGATGAAGGCGCGCCTGAAAAGCCCCTTGACCTGCTCGGGCGTGGCATCGGTGGCCACATCAAAATCTTTGGGGCGCAAGCCCACCAGCAGGTCGCGCACCGCACCGCCCACGATGTAGGCCGCAAAGCCCGCTTGTTGCAGGGTTTGCACCACTTCAAAGGCGCGGTGGTCTACCAGCTTGGGGTCAATGCCGTGCTCAGCGGCTTGCACTTCCACACGTTTGCCGAATTTGCTTTTTTTAGCAGTGCCAAGCAGTTGGCTGATGAATTGTTTAATCACGCAAATAGTTCCAAAATGGGCCAGCCTCGTGCGGTGGCAATGGCGCGCAGGCGCGCGTCGGGGTTGGTGGCCACAGGGCGGTGGACGCGCTCTAAAAGGGGCAAGTCGTTGATGCTGTCGCTGTAAAACACGCTGCTTTGCACGTCTGCCCACGCCTTGCCCTGCTCGGCGAGCCATTGGTCCACCCGGGTGACCTTGCCCGCCCCGAACGATAACACGCCTTTTGCCGCGCCGGTGTACCAGCCGCTGGCGTCTTTTTCTAGGCGTACGGCAATCAGGTTGTCAATGCCCAGCCGCTTGGCAATCGGGCCTGTCACAAACTCGTTGGTAGCAGTGACTAAAACCAAGGTGTCGCCTGCGTCGCGGTGGCTTTGCAGCAGGTCTAAAACTGGTCTTTTTATAAATTTTTCGATCAATGTCAGCATGAAATGCTCATGTGCCGCTATGGATTTAGCAGCACCTTGCTGCACAATGGCCGCTGTGGCAAATCGCAAATATTCAGCCGGGTTGAGCGTGCCAGCTTTGTATTGCTCATAAAAAGCGTCGTTGGCGCGCTTGAACTCTACGGGGTCACGCCAGCCGATTGACATGGTGTATTCACCCCAAGTGTGGTCGCTGTCAATGGGCAGCAGGGTATGGTCTAGGTCAAAAAGCGCGAGTTTCATGGGTTTTCAAAGTGTGTAAAGCGCAAGAATGTCATCCATTCGAGCAGCGCGTCTAGATGCCCGATTCAAGCATTTACGGCGAGGCATAGAGTAGCGCAATCACTTGGCGCAGTTCTTGCGCGGTTGCGGCATCCAGCTTGCCCAGAGCGCCGGACAGTCTGGATTTGCTGAGCGTGCGAATTTGATCCACCGCTATTTCGCTCGGACGGCCATCGCATTCGCACTGCACCCTGCTGGCCCACTGGGGGTGCAATTGGCTGGTAAGCGGGCACACCACCACTGTTTCCACCCGCTGGTTCATGGCATCGGGGCTCACCACCACCACCGGGCGTGTTTTGGCGATTTCACTGCCCTGCGTGGGGTTGAGATCAGCCCAGTAAAGGTGGTAGCGCCGGGCGCTGTGTAGGGGCCTGCTAGCCATCACGCGCCTACCAAGGCAACTTGCTTAAACCATCCGCACTGGCACCATCCAGGTCTTGCCAGTCTTCCTGTGCAAGCGCCATTTGCGCAAAGGTATCTTCCAAGCTGGCTTTGCTGCGCAGCGTGCTGCGCAGCAAAATGCCCTGTAGCGTCTGCTCTGCAATCACATGCCCTTCAATGCCATAACGCTGGAGCAAAGGCTTGGGTAAACGAACCCCCTGCGAGTTGCCAATGGGGACGATTTTCAAATCAAAAGTTTGGGCTTGCATGGTGGTGTAATTACCGTAATTAC
This sequence comes from Polaromonas sp., assembly GCA_043728315.1. Lineage (GTDB taxonomy): Bacteria > Pseudomonadota > Gammaproteobacteria > Burkholderiales > Burkholderiaceae_C > JAAFIP01. The sequence continues at coordinate 2,109 of JAYTMT010000207.1, forward strand.
GTTATTTTAACTCGGACTGGCGAAGTGTCAAAAAATTTAAAGCATCGGGCTTTTTAGAGGGGGCTGAATACGGATGCGTGCAAACCGAAACTGTTGCCTCAGCATGCACGATGGTCAATTTGCTGTGTGCAAGGTATCGGCGCTACATTTGCTCCAACATACTCTTAACCAAAGGAATCGTGATGGCCCGCTTGGTGGCCAGCGCGTAGCCGTCCAGTTGGCTGAGTAGCTGCATGAGCGAGCCCAAGTCGCGGCTAAAGCGCTTGAGCATGAAATCCATCACCTCATCGCTTAAAAACACGCCGCGCGCATCGGCCTCGCGGCGCAGCACCGCGCGCCGCTCGGATTCGCCCAGCACATGCAGGGCAAACACATGGCCCCAGCCTAGCCGTGAACGCAAATCCTCGCGCAGGCCAAGGTCAGCGGGGGGCAGCGCGCCACTGGCCAGCACCCAGCGCTGGTGGGTTTGCGCGTTGATGAACCAATTGAAAGCGGCCTGCGCCTGCGCGGGGCTGTATAGATGCACATCGTCCATCAGCACACAGGCCCATGCGGGGTCAAACTCGGCGGGCTCGGGGGTGGAGGCATCGAGCCAGCCCACGGCCGCGCCTTGGTTGCGCAGCATCTCCAGCACCGATTTGAGCAAATGCGTTTTGCCGCTGGCATTTGCCCCCCACAGGTAGGTGGGCAGTGGCGAGCGCAGGGGGTTGTTGGTCCACAGGCGCAGGTGCTCAAGGGTGGCGGCATTGGGGCCAGCCAAAAAATTATCGAGGCTGGCCGCAGGCGCCAAGCCCATGTCGAGTGCGATTTGCTGCATCGTGTTTAAGACTTGTACAAAGCCGAGGCCAAATAGGCTTGGCGCAGCCTGCGAATGGCCACCAAGAGCACGGCGCTGGCGGGCAGGGCGATCAGCACGCCCACAAAGCCTAGGGTTTGGCCGAAGGCCAGCAGCGCAAAAATCACGGCCAGCGGGTGCAGGCCAATGCGCTCGCCCACCAAGCGCGGCGTGAGGTAAAAACCCTCAATAACCTGCCCCGCGCCATACACCACGGCTACCATCACCAGCGCCTTGGCCGAGGCAAACTGCAAAATGCCCGCCAGCAGCGCCAAAATCAGGCCAATGCCAAAACCCACATAGGGAATGAACATGGCCAGCCCGGTGAAAACGCCAATGGGCAGGGCCAAGTCAAGGCCAAACGCCATCAAGCCCAGTGTATAAAAAGTAGCCATGATCAGCATCACCAAGAGCTGGCCGCGAAAGTATTGGCCCAGCACCGAATCGGCCTCGCCCGTGAATTGGTTAAACCCGCTGCGCAGGCGCTGGGGCACCATGTCTGTGGCACCAGCCACCAAGCGCTCCCAGTCCATCAGCAAGTAAAACAGCGCCACGGGTATCAAAATAGCGTTGCCAATGACAGTGAGCGCAATCGAGCCGCCCAGCTTAAGCGATGCCAGCACCGAGGCAAAGCCGTCTTCCACATTGGCACTGAGGTATTTGAGCAAAAAGCCCTTGATACTGGCCGCGTCTAGTGAAAACTTGATGCCAAACTGCGCCAGCCAAGGCGCAAGCCACGCATTGGCCCGCTCGGCCAGCGTGGGCAGCTGCTCGCGCAAGAGCGGGATTTCTTTGGCCAAAATCGGCACAATCAAGAGCGCAATGCCCAGCACCAGCGCTATAAAAATCAGCTCCACACACACCACGGCCAGCAGGCGCGGCAAGCGCATGCGCCAAGGCAGGAGCTTGTTGGCGTCTTTGTCAAAGCGGTTGACCAGCGGCGTGAGCGCATAGGCCAGCACGGCCGCCACAATGAAGGGCGTGAGCACGGGGCCAAGTTTGGCCACCACCACGGCGGTGACAGCAGCAATAGCCAGCCAAGCGGCGGTAGTTTTTTGGGCGGAAGTGAACTGCATACACCAGCTGTGAAGGCCAAGGTTAAAATTGGGTCTATTTTACGGCCTGCACCCGCGCAGAGCCGATTTTTCACAAGTTTTTTGACCAATGTCAGCGTCAAAAGGTCACATCTAGCTATTTATTTATGAGCAATTCCCCTATTCCAGCACTCGCCCCCCTGTCTTACAAAGCTGCGGGAGTGGACATTGACGCAGGCGACGCGCTGATCGAGCGCATCAAGCCGCTGGCAAAAAAAACCATGCGCGAGGGTGTTTTGGCGGGCATTGGCGGCTTTGGCGCACTGTTTGAGGTGTCTAAAAAGTTCAAAGAACCCGTGCTGGTGAGCGGCACCGACGGCGTGGGCACCAAGCTCAAACTGGCTTTTGAGTGGAACATGCACGACACCGTGGGCATTGATCTGGTGGCCATGAGCGTGAACGATGTGCTGGTGCAAGGCGCTGAGCCCTTGTTTTTCTTAGATTATTTTGCCTGCGGCAAGCTCGATATTGACACCGCTGCGGCGGTGATTGGCGGTATTGCCAAGGGTTGCGAGCTTTCGGGCTGCGCCCTGATTGGTGGCGAAACGGCGGAAATGCCGGGCATGTACCCCGCTGGCGAATACGATTTGGCAGGCTTTGCCGTGGGTGCGGTAGAAAAATCTAAAATTTTGACGGGCAAAAGCATCAGCGCGGGCGATGTGGTGCTGGGCTTGGCCAGCAGCGGCGTGCACAGCAATGGCTTTAGCTTGGTGCGCAAATGCATTGAACGCGCAGGCGATGCAGCCCCCAGCATGTTGGACGGCCAGCCCTTCAAACAAGCCCTCATGGCCCCCACCCGCTTGTATGTGAAAAACGTGTTGGCAGCACTTGATGCGCACCCCCTGAATGCGGATGGCTCGGTAGGCATCAAAGCGCTGGCCCACATCACCGGCGGCGGCCTCTTAGAAAACATCCCCCGCGTGCTACCGGAGGGCATGGTCGCGCATTTAGTCAAAGGCAGCTGGCCACAAACCGAGCTTTTCGCATGGCTGCAAAGCACGGCAGGCATTGATGATTTTGAGATGAACCGCACGTTTAACAACGGCATTGGCATGGTGCTGGTGGTGGATGCTGCCAGCGCCAGCGCCTGCGCGGCCACGCTTGGAGGCTTGGGTGAGCAGGTGTATGAGATTGGCCAGATTGCTGCGCGCGGGGATGGGGCGGCGGTGGTAGTAGTGCAATAAATCTAGCCATCTATCTAGCCAATTACAACAATACCACTATACTTGCTACTAATATGCAAGGAGCAATATTGTGCAAGTTCAATTGGCTGAAATGAAAAATAAAATGTCTGAGTACGTGAAGGCCGCGCAGCATGGGGCGACGTTTGAAATCACAGTGCGGGGCACTCCTGTTGCACAGCTTGTACCGCTTACGAAAACCCCTAGCAAGACGGGCTTTGCCATGCGCGTGTTATCGCTGATGGACAGCCCAAAGTCGCCGAAGTTTGATGTCAGTGCTGCCATACTTGAGGGCAGAAAATGAAGCTGGTTGTTGATAACTCGGTGGTTATGCGCTGGTTGTTCAATGATGGTTCGCAGGCTGACCGAATCTATGCTGGCAAGGTTGCTCGATTGGTGGAGGTCTCTGCAGTTTGTGTGCCCGCTTTGTTTATCGCAGAAGCTGCAAATGTTATCTCGCGCGCTATGAAAGCTGGCGTTCTCAATCGCTCAGATGCTGCGTCGCATTTCGTACTCATTGACCAAATGGCGGCAGAAGTGGCAGAGCATGCTCAGGGTACGCATGATGTGGCGCGTGTAACGCTATGCGCTGCTGATGACGCTCTGACGTCCTACGACGCTACTTATTTGCTTTTGGCGGAAAAATTATCTTGTCCTTTGGCAACACTGGATAAAGACCTGCGAAAAGCCGCGAAAAAGCGTGGGGTAGAGATTGCCTGTGTGGCGTGACAAAGAGAAATGGGTGTAGCGTGTCCTGAAATGATCGAAAGCTGTCCCAATTTTTTTGATTAGCGCGCCACTTTTAAAGGAAGATGGATTTTCTTTAACCAAGGAAACTTCCCATGAAAACCTGTCTGATTGTGATTGATGCGCAAGAATCGTTTCGCCACCGCCCGTATTTCAAAGCCACGGATTTGCTGAGTACTTGGTGGCGCAAAATGCCTTGATTCCGGGCTGCCTAGCAGGCGGAGTGCCTGAGGCCTTGGCGCGCTAGGCTGCGTCATAATTTGCTAAATCAAGAGCCAAATCGATAGCACCCATCGATGGCCTAGAAAAGAGTGCCAGCTGAATCCTCTAACTGACCGGATCAACACAAGGAAACCCCATATGCTTGCCCTAAGACCCAACTGCGAATGCTGCAACACCGACTTGTCGCCAGACTCTTTGCTGGCGCGCATCTGCACTTACGAATGCACGTTTTGTCAAAGTTGCACCGACGACAAGCTCAAGGGCATTTGCCCCAACTGCGGTGGCGAGCTGCTGCGCCGCCCAGTTCGGCCTGCCAAGATGCTGCTCAAACACCCTGCGTCAACACAGCGCGTGTTCAAGCCGCAAGGCTGCGCCTAGCCTGGCTGTAGTGGTGCGCACCTGCGCCGTGTGCGCCGTGCGCCACGCTGCGTGCCCTGTGCTGTTTGCCCTGCAACACATGCAAGCTGCTGCGAATACCAAATAGTTAAGTCTGCAAGCCGCCTAGGCTTCGTTACAGTTTTGTGTCTCTTCACTACAAAATAAATAGCGAAATATGACCATTTGACCTAGACATTGGCCTGTTTTTGATGGAAACTACGGGTTTTAAGGATTTGCAAGCACTCCATGCCAGTAGTAGCAGTCATCAACCGCAAAGGCGGCAGCGGCAAGAGCACGCTGGCCACCCACATTGCTGCGCACTGGGCGCATGCGGGGCATTCTGTGATGATTGGCGATGTGGACCGCCAGCAGTCAACCCGCGCTTGGCTCAAGCTGCGCCCGCCTAGTCTGCCCAGCATTGCGCCTTGGGCATTGGACCAAGGCCATGTGCTGCGCGTACCCAAGGGCATCACCCATGTGGTGCTCGATACACCCGGTGGCATCCACGGCTTTGAGCTGGCGCGCGTGGTGATGTCCTGCGATGCCATTGTCATACCCGTGTGCAATTCTATTTTTGACCGCGACTCGGCCGCTGCCTGCTACGCCGAGCTCAAAGCCATGCCGCGCATCAGCTCTGGGCGCTGCAAAGTGGCGGCGGTGGGCATGCGCGTGGATGCGCGCACGCAGGCGCAGGCCATGCTGCGCGATTGGGCGCAGGGCATCGAGCTGAACTTTTTAGGTGTGCTGCGCCAAACCCAGCGCTATGTGCGCACCATCGAAGCGGGCATGACGCTGTTTGATGTGCCAGCTGCGCAGGCTGCTGAGGATTTGGTGCAGCTGCAGGCCATCATTGACTGGCTGCCCAGCGTGCAAAGCACAGCCGCCATGCAGCGCCCCAGCCAAGTGATTGCCACAGGCGCGCAGCCGCTGCCTAAAAACCCGCCGCCCCAGCTGTCTGCCCGCACCGAGCAGGCATCGGGCGTAGGCCTTGGCCGCCACACCAGCCTCATGCCTGCGCAGGAGTCGCTCGCAGGCGGTGCGCGTTTGGGAGGCGCTGCGCCAAGGTATTTGCAAGCTGCATAAAAATACAAGCGAATTTTTTTCGCGTTTTTCGGTATTTTTTGCGCTTTCTGCGTTACCTCCACCGCGCTTGCGCTTAGCTTGAGCCCGCTGAGATCAGCTCAGATCAGCTGAGCGCCCGCCGCAGCTCAGCCACCCGCTCGGCAATCGCGTCCAAATCCAGCGCCTCTTCGGCCTTGGACAAATACAGCTCCAAATCAGGCACGGCCAGCGCGGCCATGTCTTGCTCGGCATAGGCCAGCCCGCGGTCGCGGTAATCAGACCAGCTGTGGGGGGCAAGCAGCACCAAGCGGCTGCACACCATCACCATTTGCGGCCAATCTTCCTCGGCGCGGTGTATTTCTTTGAGGTTGCGCAGCATGCGCCCAATGGTGTCGCGCGGTGTGGCCGACTGCAAATACAGGCCCAGCGGGATGTCAAATTCATCGACCAAGCCACTGCGCCGCTTAAAGGGCTCAAGCCGCTCGCTGAGGTCTTCACGGCTGAGCGATTTGCCCGTGAAAGGGTCAATCACCACCTGTCCCTTGGGCAAATTCACCTTCACCATGAAGTGCCCCGGAAAGCCCACACCATGTGCGTTAAGCCCCAAGCCTTGGGCCAGCTCCAGCCAGATAATGGCCAAACTGATGGGAATACCGCGCCGCGTTTTGAGCACCGCATTGAGGTAGCTGTTGTCGGGATTTGTGTAGTCATTCACATTGCCCGCAAAGCCCAAATCCACAAAGAAAAACTGCCCCAGCAAGCGTAGCTTTTGCAAAGCGCTGGCATCCGTAGGCAAGCGCCGCTTGATGCGCGCCAGCAGCTGGTCTACATCGCCCAGAACCTGCTGTACATCAAGGTCGGGGTATTCGTCTTGCGCAATGCTGGCAGCCGCCTCTAAGAGCGGGAAATGCGCGTCTGATGCGACCAAACTGGCAAAAAACTCAAGCGGTGTGGGGGTGTCGTAGGGCAGCTGCATAGGTAGCTTCGTTTGTAGCATGAATTGGAACGGGGGGTATGGTAGCCCCTATCCCTATTCAGGTAAGCATCGAGGCTTGGATTGGACGGCTGTCCCTGGGCCTAAAGCCTACACCTTGATGCCGCTGCGCCGTCAAATCCAAACGCAATTGATACCAAGAATTGTCTAAAAAGAAGTAATTTTCCCTTTTTAAATCAAATACTTGCAGCACATTTTAGAATTAGAGTCAGTCGATTGGTCTTAATATTTAGCAATACCAATCGCCTGTGCTCAAGTTATTTAAAAAGCATCAACTCAAGGCTTGAGCAGCGCCCGCAGTTTCACCCCTGCTGCCGACAACGCTGCAAAATATATAGCGCCAGATGACAGTATGACGCTGGCAATCAGCAAAATTTTCTTAGAAGGGTCGGTTTTGAGTGCCACCCATGGCACTGCGGTGTTGGCCCACATCAAAAATACCGCCAAGAGTGCGCTGGCGGCGAATATTTGCAGGGCAAACAGGCCCCAGCCAGCGCGCGGGGTGTAGGTTTTGCTGCGCAACAGGCCTGCTAATAACCACAGGGCGTTGACCAGCGCGCCAATGCCAATCGACAGCGTGAGCGCGGCGTGGCGCAGGTGGGGCACGAGGAAATAATTGAGTATTTGGGTGATGATGAGCACGGCAATGGCAATCATCACTGGCGTTTTCACGTCTTGCTTGGCGTAGTAGCCCGGCGCTAGTATTTTGATAGCCACAATGCCCAGCAGGCCTGCGCCGTAGCCCATCAGCGCCAAGCTTACCTGCTGCACATCGGTATCGGTAAATGCGCCATAGTGGTACAAAAAAGCCACCAAGGGCTGGGCAAAAGTCACCAAGGCCACGGCGCAGGGCAGGCTCAGCAGCACCACCAAGCGCAGCCCCCAGTCGAGCATATTGGAGTATTTGGCCGCATCGCCTGCGGCTTTGGCAGCGGCCAGCTGGGGCATCAGCACCACGCCCAGCGCCACGCCCAGCATGGCGGTGGGGAATTCCATCAGGCGGTCGGCATAGGTGATCCAGCTCACGCTGCCTACTGCCATGTGCGAGGCAATTTGCGTGTTGATCAGCATCGACAGCTGCGCCACGCTCACGCCCACCAGCGCAGGTAGCATTAGCGTAACTACGTTTTTAGTAGCGGGGTTTGACCACGCGGCGCTGACATCTGCCTTTTTTATGCCAAATTTTGGAAATAAACCCAGTTGCAGCAGCGCAGGTATTTGAATCATTAGCTGTAGCAATCCACCAGCCATCACGCCTACAGCCATGGCGTAAATCGGCTCAATACCCTGCGCTTTGAACCAAGGCGCGAGCAGCCAAGCCGCGCCAATCATGCACACATTGAGCAGCACTGGCGTGGCAGCGGGAATGGCGAATTTCTTATACGTATTGAGCACGCCAGAGGCCATAGCCACCAGCGACATGAAGGCAATATAAGGGAACATGAAGCGCGTCATGAACACGGCAGCATCAAACCCACGCGGATTTTGCTGCAAGCCGCTGGCCATAGCCCAGACCAAGAGTGGCGCTGCTGCTATGCCAATGACGGTAGTGAGCACTAACGCCCAGCTGAGCACGGTGGCCACATGGTCGATGAGTTGTTTGGTGGATGCCTCGCCGTGTTGGGCGCGGTGGGCGGCCAGCACGGGTACAAAAGCTTGGCTGAATGCGCCTTCGCCAAAGAGGCGGCGCAGCAAATTAGGGATTCTGAAGGCCACGTTGAAAGCATCGGTCATGGCGCTGGCACCAAAGGCCGAGGCCATGAGTAGCTCGCGCACAAGGCCTGTGACGCGCGACAGGAGCGTGAAAACGGAGACGATGGAGGCGGATTTGAGGAGGCTCATGTATCTGTTGCGGGCTTTAGTAGCTAGTGTAGTGCTTGGGGTACAGCTTTTTGTAGCTTGGTTTTTGTAGCTTCGCGGGGTCTGGCTTGGTCTCCTTTGCGGCCACGCATGCGCTGTGCCATCTCCCAAACGGATCGCTGGCCCGCTGCGCGGGGAGCTTGTTTTATTGCGCAAATGGAGGGGAGCGGCCTAACTCGGGCTGAAGCCCGGGGGGCAGAGCCCGCTCCTTATCCTCCATTTGCACAATAAAACAAGCCCAGCGCCCTGATTGTTTGGGAGATGGCACAGCGCATGCGTGGCCGCAGAGGTTGAGGTTGAGGTTGAGTCTGCCGCAGAGGCAGAGGCAATTACAAACGCTGGCCAGAGATAAGCGCCCAAACCAAGCATCCCAAGCGTGCAGTGGGTGACCTGATTTTTCGCAGCGGTTTTCGCGATGTACAAAAAGCAGCCGCATAACCAAGCGACTTTCTCGCGCAGTCCACAGGCCGAAATAATCGCAGCCAGAGCGAAATAGAGCGGAGCAAAAATCAGGTCACCCTCTGCACGCGCCCCCCCCCAAGCCCTTGGTGTGCGCACACAATCCCTCAACAGGAAAAAAACCAGTTCACACACCAGCAAGCGCCCACTAGTCCACTATGGGAAGCCTAAGCCCGCACCTCCCGCTGCGCCAACACCAAGGCCAGCACCGCCACCACACAAGCGGCCACCATCCATGCCAAGCCCAGCGTGTAGCCACCCGCCGGACTCCACAGTGCTGCCAAAATTAGAGCGCCAGCAGAGCGCGCCAAGGCCGTGGGCAGGGCTATCAGGCCGTTGAGGCGGCCCACGGCGTTGCGGTTGACATATTGGGCAATGGCGGTGCCTTTTACTATGGTGAGCATGCCATTGCCCATGCCGTAGGCGGCTACAAACAGCAACACCAGCCACGCGCTGGTACCTGCACTGGCCAAAGCGCCATCCCACGAGGCCGCCAGCAGCGCCAATAAACCAACTGGTATCAGGCAGGGAATCACACGGTTGGAGGTGTGCACGTTAAAACGGCTTTCAAAGAAAAACATCAGCACGCGGCCTAGCACCTGCACCGCGCCAATGGCTGCAGCAAAGCCAATGGCCTGCGCGCTGCTGATGCCCGATTCGCCCAGCATGGCCACCAAATGCGCGGGTACGGCGGCGGTTACGCCCATGAACAAGACGATGAATGCCGCGATATACCAAAAAGCCGGAGTTTTTAAGAAATTTGGGGCCAATGTCAGCGTCATATGGTCATTGTTCGCTATTGAATCAGTAGTATCAACGCAAGCAGCGGCAAGCGCGCTAGAACCGCTAGAAACGCAAGAACCGCTAGGCAGCGCAGTTTTCAAGCCGCGCAGCACCAGCGCATGAATTGGCAAACACACCAGCGCGTGCAGCGCCGCCAGCACCAACAGGGCGCTGCGCCAGCCCAGTGCGCCAATCAGCCAAGCGCCCAGCGGCAAAAACACCGTGCTGGCCAAGCCGCCTAAAAAGGTGAGGGTGATGATGGCGCGGCGGTATTGGGTGGGAAAACGCTGCGTGAGGATGGCAAACGACGGGGTGTACAGCACGCCAGACAGCGACAGGCCAATGACAAACCAGGCCGCATACAGGCCAGCGAGTGACTGCACCAAGGACAGCGCAATCAGCCCCAGCGCCGCCAGCGCCGAGCCCGCACACATCACGGCGCGGCCGTGGCCACGGTCAATCCAGCGACCCACGGGGTAGCCCATCAGGCCTTCGGTGAGCATGGCCAAACTAAAAGCCAGCGCCACCGCCGAGCGGCTCGCGCCCAGCTCGCGCTCTAGCGGTTCGAGCAGCAGGGCAAACGTGTAGAACAGCGTGCCCCACGAGATCAGCTGCCCCAGCGAGAGCCACAGCACCATACTTTGGTCGAGTTCTTTTACCTCTTTTGTCAGCATTTTTAGCTAGATACACTCTTTTTTTAATAGCAAACTATTGCCTTTTGATGGAGACATTATGCCAAAATACATACTAATATGATTAGGCGGCAAGTGTTAAGTCGAAATAGCTGCGCACTGCATGCCAGTGTGCACAATTGCTTGCATTAACTCGTGCAAGCGCGGAGCCAATTACCAGCCAATTCTCATAGTCTTTCATCGTGCTCTGTGGTCAATGCGGTGCTAACCTGATTGAAAGTGCGTCTTAATGGCGAGCCAGCTTACTGGCGGTCGTGGCTAGTAACGCTTTCGAGTAAAGCACATGCAAACCCATCAGTGCTCTGTAGCCGAAAGGCAGCGCCATCGATCCATCAGCGCGGCACTGCATAGCTTTGACTCCTGATCCGAGGTACAAGCGGGTGCCGCTAGCCGAAGAAACTGCCATAAGCCACAGGCAGGTAACGCCAGTGATGTCTCGCATCAATATCTGATCGGGCTGGCGTGCATCGAGTGTCCAAGCTGCATACGCCTGCAACTGCCCCTGCGCCAAATCGATCGCCTGTTGATCAGTTGAGGGATGGCCAGCCAAGCCTAATAAGATTCGTTCTAACTTGAAAAGCCAAGTTGTGTAAAAAGCAGCAATGTACGCTTCCAATTGGATCGCCATGGGTAGGTCCACAGCAAAACAGTCACGGTAGTCGTGTGGCATGCCTTGCGTTGTGAGTAGGCAGTTGATGGGCAGCTGAGCACGGTCGATTGGCATAGTGTTCCTTAGAAGTGCTAAAAATAACATACCATAAAGTATGTTTAGATCAAAATTTATTAACAACTGTGACTGGCGATGCAGCAAGAAGCTGCTCCACCAAAGCCAGCAGCGGCTCTCGCATACCCACACCCGCAAATAGGCGCAGACTCTCCAGGCCGATTACTGCTGCATAAATGATCACGGCGGCCTGACTGATCGCCAAGGGCGCAAACCCGACAGCACGCAAAAAATCGCGCAAATCAGCTAACCTCTGCCGATCCACGCGCGCCAGCGCAGCATATGCCAATGGCTCTGCACGCCCCCATTCACGAATCGCAGGCTCAATCGCATTTCCACCAAACTCATCACCGGGCGTCACGGATACCTTCTCCACCAATAGAAATAACTGCTCTCTTGGGGGCAACCCAGAATTGCGCACAGATGCAGTGATATCCGTAGTAGCCATTTGCTCCCATGCTTGGAGCATGGCTAGCTTGAACGCGCCCAGATCAGAGAAGTGCCAATAAAACGAGCCTTTGGTGGCCTTTAATTGGCGTGCCAACGACTCCACGCCAATAGCCTGCGACCCACTGCTTGCCAAGGCCTTATAGCCCGCCATGAGCCAATCATTGGACTGCAAGCGAGACCGAGCTGGACTGCGGCTTTGTGTTGATAAAGCTTTTTGCGTCATGAAAAATTGATAGTAAAGTAGTTTGTTACTGGTTAAATTTTACCATACTGAAAAGTATGGTAAATTCTATTGCATGAACACGAAAGCCCCAACTACCCGTATTTCCACCCGCGAATGGGTCAAACTAAACCTGCGCCCCATGCATCGTTTCTCTGCCGCCATTTTGGGTACATTTGTGTTGCTGCACATCGCCAATCACATCGCTGGTTTTGCGGGTCAAGGGGCGCATCGCTCGGTGCAACTGGCACTACGCTGGCTTTATCAAGGCTGGCTAGAGCCGGTCTTGTTGATATCTTGCATAGTCCAAGTTACCACGGGTCTGCGCATGGTCTGGCAACTGCGCAAGGGTTTGCGGCGCAATTGGCTTCAGCCCGTCAGCGGCATTTATTTGGCTGTATTTTTGAGTATTCACGTATTTGTCGTCATGCAAGCACGAATGCATCGCATTGAGACTGATCTTGCTTTTGCTGCTGCCGGTATGCATGCAGGCAACTGGTGGCTGTTTTTCACCCCATATTACGGACTGGCAATCGTAGCACTAGGTTTGCATATCAGCGTGCCCATTGGCCGCCACCGCCCTGTGCTCGCGCGTGCTGTTATCTGCGTCAGCGTCATGCTTGCTCTTGCGCTTATCTGCCTGCTAGCAGGCTTGATCACCCCGCTGAGTATCTCGCCCGAGCTGATCCGTGCGTTCCCTCGGTGGTAAGTTTTCAGCTATTGCGAGATTTTGCGGGCTTCTTCAATCTGGTATTCAAAATAGCGCTGAAAGCTAAACACAATCGAGCCCATCAGTGCAATGGTGCCAAACATCAGCGCAAACACCAGCGCGCCAATGGTCAGCCAGTTGGTGTGGCCACTGGGCGCTTCGGGGTCAAGGCTGGGATTAAACGCAGCATTCCATTGCTCAGGGCGCATCAGGCCATAGACAATGGCGCACAGACCGCAGCCAGCTATGGTAAATCCCAGAAGCGGAATCAGCAGCCAGCTTAGTTGGTCGTCCAAGCCAAACTGCTGCACCCTTTGGATGCCATACAAACCCAGCGCCGTAGGAATCGGCAGCATCCAGCCCAGCATGTCGCCCCATCCACGCAAATAAAAGCGGTGAAGGCCCAAGGGCCCGCCAATGAAGGTAAGCCACGCGGCAAGGGTTTTGTTTTTGGTCATGCGGCTATTGTCACTTGGATGCGCCAAACCCCCAGTCGCAAGGCTTTAGAGCGCAGGCGTGCTGTCGCCTGCGCCCAGCGTTTTTTCCATCATCACGATATCGCGCCATTGGCCAAACTTCCAGCCGCAGGATTTTACAGTGCCTACCATGGTGAAGCCGCAGCTGGTGTGTACACCTATCGAGCCTGCGTTGGCCGAATCACCAATCACGGCCATGGCTTTGCGGATGCCGCCGCGCTCTAGCTGTGCGAGCAGCTCGGTGAGCAGTAGCTTACCCAAGCCCTTACCGCCGCTTTCTTTGTGCATGTAAATCGAGTCTTCCACACTGAAGCGGTAAGCGGGGCGGGGCTTGAACCAATTGGCATAGGCAAAGCCCATGACTTGGCCTGCGTCTTCGATCACCAAATAGGGCAGATTTTTGCCCAACACATCGGCGCGGCGGCCTGCCATGTCGGCCGCGCTGGGTGGTTCGGTTTCAAAAGTGCCTGTGCCGTGCAGCACATGGTGGGCATAAATGGCGGTGATGGCGGCAATGTCGGCCTCAAGGCTAGGGCGGATGTGGGGCATGGCTACAGGCTTTTGCAATGGTGGGTGGGGCGGGGCTTTACAGGCAGTGGTTTGTTGCATGTGAAGCCTTGGTTCAGAAAAAGCTATAATACAAGGCTTTGCTGCGTGTCGCTGACCGGGTGGTCATGTCGCGTGTCTCAAACGCTAGCAAAATACTTGTCACTCCACCCGAAGGAACACATTATGGTCG
>JAYTMT010000208.1:0-1543 GCA_043728315.1 Polaromonas sp.
CCAGATGCACAGCGGTGTCCAAAATACAGCCATGATGATGGCATTGAAGAACGTAAATCGTGCGTCGCCTTGGGCTTTTTTAGCAGCGAGGTTCCAGCCTGCGTGGATCAGGGCGCTTAGGAGGACTAGGAGGACGGCGGAGAGGGGCATTAAAGGCTTATGCTATGCGCCGAAATTTGAAAAATGGGTACGACTGCAGCAAGCCAAACGGTGCGCGCCGGGCAGAACGTAAAGCGGGGTCAGAGCAAAATTTCGTTTAGCACATCGCGCTTCGGTGCGATAGCTTTCCTGAATTTTGATCTGACCCCGTTTTACTTGGCCACGTTTTACTTATCAGCGTTTTACTAGGCTCTGCCAATAATGCTAGCGGTTGCCATCAGCTCTTCGAGCAAGGCCAAGCTGACTTTGCCGCTCACGCCGTACGGGTTGAGCTCGGGCTTTTCAGAATATTTCAGTACGATGGAGGTGTTGAGCTTGGCAAGGTTAACTTGCCCCATGGTCCAGCCGCCAAAGCGGCGTTCGGTGATTTCTTCGTAGTCCAGTAGCACCACGTCTTTGTGGCGCATGTCTTTGCAAATATGGTTGTACAGCTCGCTTACTGAGTCACGCCCGCCCTCAATCGCTTGCAAAAATAGCCCTGCGCCATAACACAAGATACCTGTGATACCCGAGGCAGGGTTGTGCGTGCGCGAGGTGGCCAGTATCTCGTCAATATGCTCTGGCTTGTTGGGGTCGGCTAAGCGGCTAACGTAGAGGAGTCGAACTAGCATGGTGTGCCTTGTATTATTGTGTGGTGCTTTTAGAGGTAGCTTAAGCGGATGGCTGATGCAGTGCGGTTTACTGCACGCCGCTGTTTTGGCGCGGAATCAGCGACAAAAATTCGCGGCGCAGATCGGTATTTTTCAAGAAACTGCCGCGCATCACCGAGTTAATCATTTTGCTGTCCATGTCTTTCACACCGCGCCAGCCCATGCAGTAGTGGCTGGCTTCCATCACGATGGCCAGGCCGTCGGGTTGGGTTTTTTGCTGGATTAAATCGGCCAGTTGCACTACCGCCTCTTCTTGAATTTGCGGACGGCCCATGACCCATTCAGCCAAGCGGGCGTATTTAGACAGGCCAATCACGTTGGTGTGTTCGTTAGGCATCACGCCAATCCACACCTTGCCTATCACGGGGCAAAAGTGGTGGCTGCAAGCGCTGCGCACGGTGATCGGGCCCACGATCATCAGCTCGTTCAAATGCTCGGCGTTGGGAAACTCGGTAATGTTGGGCGCTTTGACGTAACGGCCGTTGAACACTTCGTTCAAATACATTTTGGCCACACGGCGGGCGGTGTTTTGGGTGTTGTGGTCGGTCTCGGTGTCGATCACCATGCTTTGCAGCACACCTTTCATCTTGTCTTCTACTTCGTCCAGCAGCTTGGCCAGCTCGCCGGGCTCGATAAAATCAGCGATATTGTCATTAGCATTAAAGCGCTTTTTAGAGGCCTTGATACGCTCACGGATGATGGCAGACATAGGTGTGCCGATGTCTGTGTCGGGG
>JAYTMT010000209.1:0-6775 GCA_043728315.1 Polaromonas sp.
GTTACTTGTGTTTTTGCGATGTAGGTTTGATATTGCGGAATGGCGATAGCAGCCAAAATACCGATAATTGCAACTACAATCATCAGCTCGATGAGGGTAAAACCTTTTTGCGCATTGCGCTTGATGGAACGGATCATATAAAACTCCAAATTAAGTTAAGTGAGAAAAGCTTTCGTAAGCGTAAATTCAGTGCAATGCCTGTGCCAACCACTGAAAACGTGAAGGATTGTGCATTTGGCAAGCAGGTGGGTGTGCTTTGCGGGCTAGAGTGACTTTATTGTCAACTTACCACGCGGGCAATAGCGACATTTTTGTCACTTAGATCGCTTTTAACACATGCGCTGCTATTGAAAACTTGGCACTCTTGTTGCGCATCCAGTGCCGCACAACGCCTCACACCCCTCGCGCCCGATCCGCATGAAACTGTGCCACAAACGCGCCAAAACTCCCCGCATCCAGCGCCAGCCGCACTTCGCGCATTAAATTTAAAAAGTAATGCAAGTTATGGATACTGGCTAGCATGGGGCCTAGCATTTCGCCGCAGCGGTCTAGGTGGTGCAGGTAGGCGCGGCTGAAGCCTCCGGTGTTTGCGCCGCTGGGGTCTACACTGCCGTCTGCCAGCAGGGCGGGCGCGCCTTTGCAGGCGTAGCAGGTGCAGGTGGTATCCAACGGGCCCATGTCGGTTTTGTGCCTTGCGTTGCGGATTTTCAGGTCGCCAAAGCGGGTGAAGAGAGTGCCGTTGCGGGCATTGCGGGTGGGCATGACGCAGTCGAACATGTCGATGCCGTTTTGCACGCCGGCTATCAGGTCTTCGGGAGTGCCCACGCCCATGAGGTAGTGCGGTTTGTGGGCTGGGAGCTTCGGGCCGATGTGCTCTAGCACGCGCATCATGTCGGCTTTGGGCTCGCCCACGCTCAAGCCACCCACGGCTATGCCAGGGAAGTTGAACGCTTCTAGCCCCGCCAGCGATTCGTCGCGCAGGCTTTCAAACATGCCGCCTTGCACTATGCCAAACAGCGCGTTGCGGTTTTCTAGCCGCGCAAACTCGGCTTGGCAGCGGCCGGCCCAGCGCATGCTCAGCTCCATGGACACACGCGCCTCGCGCTCGGTGGTGATTTTGCCTTTCACTTCATAAGGCGTGCATTCGTCAAACTGCATCACGATGTCGCTGTTGAGCGTGGTTTGGATTTGCATGCTCACCTCGGGGGTGAGAAACAGTTTGTCGCCGTTCACAGGCGAGGCAAAGCGCACGCCTTCTTCGCTGATTTTGCGCATCTCGCCCAAGCTCCACACCTGAAAGCCACCGCTGTCGGTGAGTATCGGTTTGTGCCAATTTTCAAACTGGTGCAGCCCGCCGAATTGCTGCATCACCTCGTGGCCTGGGCGCATCCACAGGTGAAAAGTGTTGCCCAAGATGATCTGCGCGCCCATCTCATGCAGGCTGCGCGGCATCACGCCTTTGACAGTGCCATACGTGCCCACAGGCATGAAAATCGGCGTTTCCACCACGCCATGGTTGAGCGTGAGGCGGCCTCGGCGGGCGTGGCTGCCCGCGTATGCGCCCTCGGCGGTTTGTTTGGCGGGGTCGGTGGCGAGGAGGTCAAATTGGAGCATGGTGGTCAATGGGGCGCTAATTTGGGGAAATATTTGACTCCAGCACGTCCCTCGAAGTGCGCATCCTGCGTCCATACGGTGGCATTGTGCTCTTGGGCGGTGGCGTAAATAATGCTGTCTGCCAGCGACATATTAAGCTGTGCGGCTGCTAGTGTGATGGACAAGTCTGCTTCTATTAGTTGGCCTTGGCGCATCAGCCCTACTGTTTCGCGGGCAATCGATGCGCCGCATTCGCGCAATACTTTTTTATACACTTCATACACCGTGACCATCGGCACAATCAATGCTTGCGGCCGCTCAACAGCCGCTGCGTACAAGTTGGCGCGGTCGCTGTCCATGATGTACTCAAGCCAGCACGCGCTGTCTAGCGTGATCCAATCTGGCATATTAACTAGCGATGCCATTAAAAACGCTCCGGATCATCTGCGATGCTGCTGTTTTTCAAACCCCGTGCAATGCCACGGTAACTGGCGGGCGGTTTGACATCCAACAAGCGTAGCCCGTCGCCAAAATCCACCCATGCCATTTTTTGCCCCACCACAATATTGCGCCGCTCACGCAGCGCTTGCGGGATCACCACTTGGAATTTAGACGACACAGTAATTTCTTCGGTTTTCATATCGATGATTATAGCGTTAAACGAATACCTTATCGATCTGCATCTTTCGCAACACCATGCTGTCCCCGTAGCTGAAAAATCGGTACTTCTGCGCAATGGCATGTTGGTACAGCGCCATGACGTGGGTGTAGCCCGCAAAAGCGCTGACCAGCATCATCAGGGTGCTTTTGGGCAGGTGAAAGTTGGTGATCAGGGTGTCAACCACTTGGAACTGGAAGCCTGGGGTGATGAAAATATTGGTGTCGCCGCTGGTTTGGCCGCTGCGACCCCATGTTTCTAGGCTGCGCACGCTGGTGGTGCCCACGGCCACAATTTTGCCGCCGCGCGCCTTGCAGGCTTTGATGGCGGCAATGGTTTCAGGCGGGATGCTGTAGCGCTCAAAATGCATCTGGTGGTCGGCTATGTTGTCCACTTTGACGGGCTGGAACGTGCCTGCACCCACGTGCAGGGTGACGCTGGCGCGTTGCACACCCTTGGCTTTGAGCGCAGCGAGCACTGACTGGTCAAAGTGCAGCGCTGCCGTGGGCGCGGCCACGGCACCGGGGTGTTTGGCAAAAACTGTTTGGTAGCGTTGGCCGTCCGCCTCTTCATCTGCATCGGGCGTGGCGGCGTTTTGCTGGCGCTCTATATACGGCGGCAGGGGCATATGGCCGTGCTTTTCCATGAGCATGTAGGGGTCGGCAGACAGCGCAAAGCGAAACAGGGGGCCGTCGTCGCTAGGCCAGCGGCCGATTAATTTGGCGGTGAAGCCGATCTCGGCTTGGCTGGCGGTGAGGCTTTGCCCATTGCTTGCAACAGCGGCCGCACCATGCTTGGCACCTTCGCCATCAGATTCGTTGACTCGCCCATCCTGCGCAGCATCGGTTTTGCCCCTTGGCTCGCTGGCTGATGGCGTGTACCCCGCCATATACAGCAAGCCGCCCATGCGCGGCTTTTTGCTGACTTTGAGGTGCGCCACCACCTCGTTGGCCACACCACCCGCCGCTGGCGATGCGCCGCAGACCACGCGCTCAATCAGCATTTCTAGCTTGCCGCCGGTGGATTTTTCGCCAAACAGGCGGGCTTTTACCACCTGCGTGTCGTTGAACACCAGCAAATCACCTGCGTGCAGCAAACCGGGCAAATCGCTGAACACGCGGTCCACCGGCTTAGCCTCTGAGCCATCAAGCAGGCGCGAGGCGCTGCGCACGGGCGTGGGGTGCTGGGCGATCAGCTCTGGCGGGAGTGAAAAGTCGAAATCTGAGGTTTTTAGGGCCAATGTCAGCGTGATATGGTCATTGTGTGCTATTGATTGCATAGTGCCTGAAGATGTGACGCATCCGTGCCAGGAAGGTCGTTATTATCAGGCGACAATTATCCCATGCCCCGCGCGCTCCACATCACCTCTAGTCCCAGCTCCAGCAGCACGCCTAGTCTTGCGCCCAGCGCTTCGCAAAAGCCCGATTCCCCTGCCATGCCCAAGCCGCGTGCACAGCGCAGCAGCAAGTCCGAGCCCGATGCCGATAAGCCTGTTGCCCCCAAAATCGTCCTCACCCTGCCGCAAAAAGGCCTGCACAAACTGGGCCTGCTGCGCCCAATAGACCTAGCCCTGCACCTGCCCCTGCGCTACGAAGACGAAACCACCATTGCCCGCATGGCCGATTGCCAAGAAGGCGATCTGGCGCAAATTGAGGGCGTGGTGACCGCCTGCGAGGTGAAATACCAGCCGCGCCGCCAGCTCTTGGTGACGCTGGAGGACGAGTCCGACACCTGCACCCTGCGGTTTTTTAACTTTTACCCCTCCCAGCTCAAGCAGCTGGAGGTGGGCGCGCGCATACGCGCACGTGGCGAGCTGCGCGGGGGCATGTTTGGCTGGCAAATGCTGCACCCGGTGTGCAAGGCGGCGGGGGGCAACTTGCCCACCGCCCTTACTCCCGTGTACTCCACCGTGGCGGGGCTGCCCCAGCCGTATCTGCGCCGTGCGGTGCAGGGCGGGCTGGAGTATGCGGCGCGCTCTGGCTTGCTGGATGAGACGATTCCACAGACAAAACTGCCGATGTCAGCGTCCACGCTACATGAGGCGCTCACATTTTTGCATTTTCCTAGGCCCGATGTGGCGCTGCAAACCTTTGAAGACCGCAGCCATCCGGCTTGGCAGCGGCTCAAGGCCGAGGAGCTGCTGGCCCAGCAGCTGTCGCAGTTGCAGTCCAAGCGCGAGCGTGCTGCGCTGCTTGCGCCGTGCCTGAGTGGGCACACAATGGATGCCCGGCGTGATACCCCCACTAAGCGCGAAAAAACCACCAACCCTTCGACAGGCTCAGAGCGAACGGGCGTTGTATCGCTTTACGACCAACTGCTCGCCGCCATCCCGTTCGCCCTGACTGCCGCCCAGCAGCGCGTGTGCGACGAGATTGCCCGCGACATCGCCCAGCCAATTCCCATGAACCGCCTGCTGCAAGGCGATGTGGGCTCGGGCAAAACCGTGGTGGCTGCGCTGGCAGCGGCACGCTGCATCGATGCGGGCTACCAATGCGCCTTGATGGCACCCACCGAGATTTTGGCCGAGCAGCATTTTCGCAAACTGCTGGGCTGGCTCGAACCCTTAGGCATCACCACCGCGTGGCTCACGGGCAGCCAAAAAACCAAACAACGCCGCGAAATGCTCGCCCTGATATCCAGTGGGCAGGCGGGGCTGGTGGTGGGCACGCATGCCATCATTGCCGACAAAGTGCAGTTCCACAGCTTGGCGCTGGCCGTGATCGACGAGCAGCACCGCTTTGGCGTGAAGCAGCGCTTGGCGCTGCGCGCCAAAATGCACGCGCCGCTTTCTGGCATGCCGCCCAATGGTGCTGCATCCTCTGAAATGCGCAGCGCAGCGGATGGCCCATCAACAAACCACCATGCGCGGCCTGTCACACCAGCCCACACAGTCGGCGATACAAGCGCCACAGTCGCCAAAGCCGCCCCCACTCCCAGCGAACCGCACCTGCTCATGATGACCGCCACCCCCATTCCGCGCACGCTGGCCATGAGCTACTACGCCGATTTGGACGTGTCCACCATCGACGAGCTGCCGCCCGGGCGCACGCCCATCGTGACCAAGGTGGTGGGCGACGCCCGCAAACCCGAGGTAGTGGAGCGCATCCGCGCGCAAATCAGCGCAGGGCGGCAGGTGTATTGGGTCTGCCCGCTGATTGAAGAATCCGAAGCGCTTGACTTGAGCAACGCCACGCAAACCCATGCCGATTTGACTGAGGATTTACGCAGCACGCCCCTGCCAGCAGGCCAAGTGTTGGCCATTGGCCTGCTGCACTCGCGCATGCCGCCAGCCGACAAAAAAGCCGTCATGGCGCAGTTTGTCAGCGGGCAAATGCAGCTTTTGGTAAGCACCACGGTGATTGAAGTGGGGGTGGACGTGCCCAATGCGTCGCTGATGGTGATTGAGCATGCCGAGCGCTTTGGCCTGTCCCAGCTGCACCAGCTGCGCGGCCGTGTGGGGCGCGGCGCAGCCGCGTCCGCCTGCGTGCTGGTGTTCTCCACGGGCGAATCCGGCCGTTTGGGCGACCACGCCAAAGCCCGCCTGCGCATCATGGCGCAAACCAATGACGGGTTTTTAATTGCCAAAGAAGATTTGGCCATTCGCGGCCCCGGTGAATTCCTAGGCGCGCGCCAGTCTGGCGACGCGCTGCTGCGCTTTGCTGATCTAGCCACTGATACCGCCCTGCTCCACTGGGCGCGAGACCTAGCCCCCACCATGCTCGACCAATACCCCGACTTGGCCGAGCAACACCTAGCCCGCTGGATGGGCACGCGGGTGGATTACCTCAAAGCCTGAAAAGTATGCCAACTTATTTTTTTGCAAAACGCACAGGCTCAAGCCCGTTGTAAAAGCCTGCTGCATCCAAGGTGCTCGATGCATCACCCACTTGCAAAGTAGGGCCCGCAAGGTTGACATAAATCACATTCTTTGCCACCAGAGCCCCCCCGCCGGCTAGCGAGGTAACTGTGTCAACAATATCTGCCCCAATAGTCTTGGTGCCCGTGATAGTGAATACTGTTGCGCCGCCGTCACCCGGTATGACCACGCCCGCTGATGCGCAAGCAGTGTCGCTATGGTCTAGCTTGACAAGATCGCCTTTGTACGATGCGGCAGAAATTTTGGTGATGGTCAATTTGTCGCTGTATGCCAAATTTCCACTGGGTACTGTGCCCTTGTAAGGAAAGCAGCGCGTCCAAACCCCCACATATTTGTCAGATGCATCTGCAGCTACAGTGGGTGTTGTCACACTTGTGCCTCCACCCCCACAAGCTACCAAGGCTAAAACGGACAGCGCAACAGGCAGCCAAAATTTGTGTGGTACCGATAGATTCATTGCAATACTTTCAAATAAGTCCGGTTAGCCAACATAGGCCAACCGGTCGGCTACTGTATGGCACAAGCACTACAAATACTACCCCCTGATTAGCATAAGCGCTAACTTAAACACCCACAAACTCTGCTAACTGCCGACATCGCCGTCGTTTAGGCTCAGCCAGTTTATGCGAGATACTTGCCCAGTTCTC
>JAYTMT010000210.1:0-19269 GCA_043728315.1 Polaromonas sp.
AATGCACCATGGGCAAAATTCACCACCGTGAGCATGCCAAAGATGAGCGACAGGCCAATGGCCAAGAGCGCATAGACTGCGCCCAGCGCAACGCCAGTCATCATCTGCAGCGCAAAAAGTTCTAGTGTGATGTCACCCATGCTCGACCCTTGGTATTGCTTGCTTGTGCTTCAGATCAGGTGCTGATCTTGTGGCCCATTTCCTCGCAGGTGCGCAGATTTTTGTCATCTGCGGCTTCTACTGCCAGCACATTGAAGACATCGTATTTGTCTTTCATGTTTTTGGATTTGGATTCGACAATCACCACAGACTGGATCGACTGGTGGTCGCACTTGCGGTAGAACTGCTCGCCTTTGTACCAGTTGTAGCGCAATTGGCGCAGCGCAATACTCACTGGTATCGAGTCGGTGGATTTGGCATTGAGCACAGCTTGCAGCACACTGCGCACACCTGCGTAGCCTAATGCGCCGTAGTCAGATGGCACTGCACCGCCGTGGGCTTTGCGGAACTTGTCGTTAAAAGCTTTAGCGGCAGGAATTTTGTCTTCCATGCCCCAGTAGTACGATGTGCCGCCCAAAATGCCTTCAAAGGCATCGGCACCGCCCGCTTGGCGCGCGGTATAAAGCAACACGGGTGCAATCACCTTGGTGTTGGCTTTGATACCAAAATCGGTCACTTGCTTGGCTGAATTGACTAGGTCGCGGCCAAAGTTGCACAGCACCAGCACATCGGGTTTGAGTGCTTGGATGCGGGGCAAAAATGCAGAGTAATCGGCCGCGCCAATGGGGTGGCGAATATCGGCCAGCGTTTGTGCGCCTAGCGACTGGCCCGCACGCTGAAAGCCGCGCACCATTTCGTGGCCATAGGCGTAGTCGGCAGTGAGGTAGACAATTTTTTTGCCAAATTTGGGGAAGGCATAGCGCGCCACCGCACCAGCAGTGAGGTGCGGGTTAAGCGCTTCATGGAAGGTGTACAAACTCCAGTCTTTGGCTTCGTTGATCGCGTCCGACTGGCTGATGGAGTTGAAAATAATTTTGCGGTCGCGGCAGACGGCGTTGATAGACAGCTGGGTGGCAGCCGACAGCGAACCTACCACAAAATGCACCTTGTCTTTCTCGATCAATTCAAGCGTGCGGGTGGCCGCCTCGCCGGGGTTGAGCTTGTCATCGCGCACCAACAATTCTGCCTTACGGCCATTGAAGCCGCCCGCGTCGTTGAATTCTTTAACTGCGATTTCAGCGGCGCGCACTTGGTCTTGCGCCTCGGCTGAAAACGCACCCGTGAGCGGCACGGGAAAGCCGATTCGGATGGGCGCGTTTTGCGCATGGCCAAGCTGAAACAAAGCGGGCGTGGCCGCTACTGCGGCGCCGCCCACCAAGATGGCGCGGCGGCTAGGGTGGGTCATTGAAAGGCTGCTAGTCATAGAGTCTCCTGTTGAAAAAAATAGTAAAAAAACACGCTAAATCGAAACTGACAAATCAATGGCTGTGGATCGCATCACGCCCAGCGCGTCACGCGCTGGCTTGGATGCTGGCTCATTGTGCGGATGCTTGGCTTGCAGATAAGCACCCAACTGCCGACCCCGCTGCACCACGGCTTGGCCAGCGCCAAGGCGCAGTGATTCGTAGGCTTGCAGCGCTGCGGGGGTGGCGCCAAACTTGGCAATCGATTGTGCCAGTGCTTGCGCGTCTTGCGCGGCCTTGGTGACGCCCATGCCCACATGCGGGCGCGCCACAAAGGCGGCATCGCCCATGAGTGCAATGCGCTCAAATGCTATGCGTTTGCTGCTGCAGTCGTAGATAGGTTGCAAAAACGGCTGCGTGGTTTTTTCTAAAATCTCGGCAAATTGCGGCGCTAGCAATTGGTGCGCGGCAAGTCTCGCACTGGCGATGTGGTGCTTGGCTACCTTGCTGGGGGGAATGCCCAGTGGGTAGTGGTGGCCGTCTGCATCGGTCATCAGCGTTTTGAGCGCTGCATGGTCTGCCGAGCGATACCAAACAAAATTGTAGCGCCGCTTGCCCACTTGCGTGGCGTTGTTAGCCCCTGCTACGGGGTAGCCTATTATTTGCTCGCCCTCAGGCAGGCCAAAGCCAAAATGGTTAAACAGCGAGGACAGGCAATGCGCGCTCAGCACCGATTCCTCGCAGACCCCGCGCCAAGCCACATAGCCCGCATACTCTGCCAGTACCTGATTGGCCAGCGTGGCACGCACGCCAGAGCGAATGCCGTCAGAGGCAATGGCGAGATCCGCCTCGAAAGTGCGGCCGTCTTGCGTGCGCATTTGCACACCATGCTGGCTTTGGCTCAGGCTGCTCACATCCGCACCCATTACGTAGCGCTGCGGCTCAAAGCCTGATAGCAGCATGGCATACAGGCGACTCCACGAGGTGAGGATTTGCGGCATGCTGGTGCGGGCGATTTCCTCGCCGCTTTTGGCTAATGCTACGCGGCTGCTAACTTGCACGCCCAACGAGGCATCAGTTGCCAGACCGCATTGTGCCAAGGCATCCAGCAAGGGCTGGTGTGTGACGATGCCAGCACCTCGCCCGTCGAGGGAGCTGGTCGATTTTTCTAAAATAAATGCATCGTGGCCATCGCGCAGCAGCAGGTTGGCGGCCAATAGACCTCCCAGCGAACCACCGATGATGGCGATGCGTGCCATGGCTTAGGCTGCCGCATCCAAAGCAAGCTTTTCTGCTTGCGGGTAATTGAGCTCCACCACCAAACCGCAGGGATCATCTAAAAACAATTGGTGCAGGCCAATGGAGGGCGTGGTGCGCTCGCGGCAGGGCACTCCTATGTTTTTAAGATGCGCCAACATGGTGGCCAAGCCCGTGGCAAAGAATGCGATGTGGTCTACCGCCCCCGTGCCGTGCAGGCTGGTCACATCGCGGTCACCCAAATACTGCTTGAGGCCTTCGGGGTCGTTTTTGTCCATGCCGATGATGTGCACCACGGCATTGGCCACGTTATCGTGGCTGCCGTTGTACATCCAGATGCCAGGAAACGGAAAATTGGGGCGCGGGCCAGCGCTCAGCCCCAACACTTTGGCATAAAACTGCTCGGTGGCCTGCAAATCGGTGGTGCGAATGGAAAAGTGGTTCAAAGACAGGTTCATACAACGGGCTTTTTGTCTAGGATGGTGGATACGGAAAGCAAGTAAGACAGCACTTGGTCGTGGATATAGCGCTTGTCTTGCGATTGTGTCTTGGCATTGTCGGTGGTTTGGCCGTAGACCCAGCGGCGCATGCCCATGTAGAAAATGCTGCCATGCAAACCCATGAGCAGCTCCAGCTCGCGGCCAGAGGCTTTGCCGCGCTTGGCTACACCACGGTAGGCGCGGGTTTCGCGCAGCAAGCGCGGAAAGAGCTTTTCGCGCAGCATAGAAAAATACTGATCCGTGATGTAGCGGTCACACAGGCCCGAGAACACAAAAATACGCACCCAGTTTGATTTGAGGATGACACTGGCATATTCAGTGTAGAAGCGGGTGAGTTTGGCTTCTAGGCTCAGCAGCGGGTCGTCAAGCAGGTTTTCCCACTGCGCTTTCCAGCGGCCAGCAAACATTTCGGTGTACACCTGTTCTATCAGGGCTTGCTTGGTGGGGAAATAATGGTAGAGCAGGGTGTGGGTGATGCCCAGCTGCTTGGCCAAATCACGCAGCTGCCCGCCCAGTCCATGCTCAGAAAAAAATGCCACCGCGCCGTCTAGTATTTGCCGCTGCCTGTCCGGCGCAGTCAAGCGCCTGCGCAGGGCAGGCGCGGGTGCTGGGAGCGCCGCACTAGGGTTTTTCCGGATGGAAGACATTGAACACTTGGTAAATAGTAGAGAACTAATTTAGCAGTTGGTCAACAATACGGTATCCGGAAAAACCCGAAGGTAGCAAACCATGGAACTTCAAGGCAATGTGACCATACCCGCCCCACTGGCGCAGGTATGGCAGGCGCTCAACGACCCGCAGGTGCTGCGCCAGTGCATCCCCGGCTGCGAAGAGGTGCAGCAAATCACTCCCGACGAAATGCACGCCAGAGTGATGCTCAAGCTCGGGCCTGTGCGGGCGCGTTTTGCAGGCAAGGTCAAAATGACCGACATTTGCCCGCAAGAGGGCTACACGCTTAACTTTGAAGGCTCGGGCGGCAGCGCGGGCTTTGCACGCGGCAGCTCTGTCATCACGCTTGCAGCTGTGGAGGGCGGCACGCAGCTGCGCTACACCGCTACGGCATCCGTAGCGGGCAAGCTGGGCCAAATTGGTGGGCGGCTGATGGACGCGTCTGCGGGGCAGTTGGCGGCTAAGTTTTTTGACAGCTTCAAATCGCACTTGTCGGGCGATTCGCAAGCAGCCACCCATGAAGCAGCCCCATTAGTTGCGCCAGATGCGGCCGCACCGTTTGTGGTGAAAACCGCCACAGCACCGCAAGAGCCCGCTGGCTGGGCCGAGCGCGAGATGCCCCGCCTGATGTGGTTTGCCGCCGGTGTGGCCGCCACCTGCATCGGCGTGTGGATGGGCTCGCACTGGCTGCGTTAAGCAGGCCCGACCTGTACAGCACATTTGCACAAAATTTGAAAGAAAATACCCATGAAAGCAGCCGCTTTTTCATATGCCAGACCGCGCCGCTTGGCCGAAGCACTGGCGCTACTGGCCGAGCATGGCGACGAGGCGCGCCTGCTCGCTGGTGGCCAAACGCTGTTGGCTACGCTGAACATGCGCCTGTCTGAGCCTGCCTTGTTGATCGATATGCAAGCCATTGGCGAGCTCAAGGGCATCAGCCTGCACGGCAGCACTCTGCGCATTGGCGCATTGGTGACGCATTCTGAGATTGAAACGTCTGCCTTGGTGGCGCAGCATGCGCCTTTGCTCACGTCGGCTGCCCCGCATATTGCCCACCGTGCGATACGCAATTTGGGCACGTTTGGCGGCTCGATTGCCTATGGCGACCCTGCCGCTGAGTGGCCCACATGCCTGCTGGCGCTGGGAGGCACCGTGGTGGCGCGCAGCCTGCAAGGGGAGCGGCGCATAGCGGTGGATGGCTTTTTCACTGGGCTGTACACCACCGAGTTAGCGGCCAATGAGATCATTGTGGCCTGCGAAGTGCCTGTGGCGCAAGCGGGGCAGGTGTTCCACTTCACTGAGCTTGCGCGCCGCCATGGCGACTATGCCGTGGTGGGTTTGGCGGCCAATGCTGATATGGCCACTGGCACTATGCGCCAAGTGCGCTTGGCGTGGCTGGGCGTGGGCAGCACCCCGCTGCGCAGCCCAGCGGCTGAGGCTGCGCTAGAAGGGCAGGCGCTCACGCCGCAGGTCATTGATCACGCGGTGCAGACACTGCGCGCCGACATTGAGCCGCTGGCTGACTTGACCCACAGCGCAGCGGCCAAGCGCCAGTTGGTCTGCGTGCTGCTTAAGCGCACATTACAGGGCTGGATGCCCGCTCAACCGACAGGAACACTATGAATGCCGATTCTGATTTGGTGCAAACGCACACCATCCATTTGCAGCTCAATGGCAAACAGGTTCAGCGCGAGGTGCAAGCGCGCACGCATTTGGTGGATTTTTTGCGTGAAGACCAGGGCCTTAAGGGCTCGCACCTAGGCTGTGAGCACGGGGTGTGCGGCGCATGCACGGTGCAGCTCGATGGCGCAGTGGTGCGCGGCTGCTTGGTACTGGCGGTGCAGGCCGATGGCCGCAGTGTCAACACCATTGAAGGCCTGAGCGAGAGCGGAGCGCTGCGCGAGCTACAAGACGCTTTTGTGCGGCGCAATGCGCTGCAATGCGGTTTTTGCACATCTGGCATGCTGCTGGCTGCGCATGAGCTGGTGGAGCAGCGACCGCAGGCCACGCGCGAACAAGTGCGTGAATGGATATCGGGCAATTACTGCCGCTGCACGGGCTACCAAGCCATTGTGGATGCGATTTGCGATGTGTTGGCTCAAAGAAAATCAGGGGTGCCAGCATGAGCGCCGTGTTAAACAACCCCCAGCATATTGGCCAATCGATTGCCCGCCCCGGCATTGCGCGCCTAGCGCAGGGGCGCGGCCAGTATGTGGACGACATAGAGCTGCCGCGCATGGCGCATGTGGTGTTTTGGCGCTCGCCCGTGGCGCATTGCCGCATCACGCATATTGAGCGCGATTTTGCGCGGCTTATGCCCGGTGTGCTGGCGGTGTATGACGGCAAAGATTTGGCAGCGGTGTGTAAGCCTTGGGTTGCCACGCTCACGCACTTGGCGGGTATCAAGTCTGCCCCGCAAAATGCCATGGCCATAGACCGCGCTTGCTGGCAGGGCGAGCCTGTGGTGGCTATTGTGGCTAGCACCCGCGCGCAGGCAGAAGACGCGATGCAATACCTGCAAGTCACATGGGAAGACTTGCCAGCCGCCGTTGAGATGCACACCGCCTTGCATGCCGACACGCCTGTGATTCACCCCGAGCTGGGCGACAACATGTGCTTTACCCGCACGCTCGACACGGGCGGCGTGGACGAGGCATTTGCCAGCGCCCATGTGGTGGCGCAGGCGACTTTTGATTTTGGCCGCCACACCGGGGTGACGCTAGAGCCGCGCTGCCAAATTGCAGACTACAACAACGCCAGCGGCCAGCTCACGGTTTACCATTCGCAGCAAGCGCCGCACATGATGCAAGACCTGTATGCGCGCCAGTTTGACCTGCCCGAAGCATCGGTGCGGGTGGTGTGCAAAGACGTGGGCGGCTCGTTCGGCATCAAGGTGCATGCGTATCCTGATGACTTTGCCACCGTGGCCATTTCAATCTTGCTCAAGCGACCAGTTAAATTCGTGGCCGACCGCTTGGAGTCTTTTGTGAGCGACATCCATGCCCGCGAGCACCAAGTCAAAGGCCGCATTGCCGCCAATGCGCAGGGCGATATTTTGGCTTTTGAGATTGACGATTTGACGGGGATTGGTCCGTATTCGATGTTTCCGCGCACCAGCGGTATTGAGGGCAACCAAGTGGTTAACCTGACTGGCGGCCCTTACAAACACAAAGCCTACCGCGCCAAGCTAGACGTGGTGTTTTTAAACAAAACACCCACCTGCCAATACCGCGGCGTGGGCCACCCCATAGCCTGCGCGGTAACCGAAGGTTTGGTGGATTTGGCAGCGGCCAAGCTGGGCATGGATCCGCTGGAGTTTCGCAAACGCAATGTCATGCCCGACGATGGCTACCCAGCCACGGGTGCGTCTGGCATCAAGCTTGAGGTGCTCTCGCACGAAGCCTGCTTGCGCAAAATGGAAACCCTGATGGACTACCCCGCGCTCTTGGCCGAGCAAGCCGCGCTGCGCGCCCAAGGCATTTACCGCGGCATTGGCTTTGCCACGCTTATTGAGCTAACCAACCCTGGCGCCGCATTTTATGGCGTGGGTGGTGCGCGCATTTCGGCGCAAGACGGCGCTACTGCGCGCCTAGAGCCCAGCGGTGCGGTCACGGTGAGCGTGAGCGTGGGCGAGCAGGGGCAGGGCGCAGAAGCCATCTTTGCGCAGATCACGGCCGATGCCGTGGGTGTGTCCATGGACATGGTGCGCATCGTCACGGGCGACACCCAAACCACGCCCTACGGCGGCGGCACTTGGGCATCGCGCGGGGCGGGTATTGGCGGCGAAGCGGTGTTACAAGCGGGCTTTGCGCTGCGGGCGAACATTTTGAAAGTGGCGGCGGCCATTTTGAATCGACCCGAATCTGAATTAGAAATCGCCAACGGCCAAGTGCTAGACGCAGCCACCCGAGCGCTGCTGCTACCCTTTGCAGAGCTAGGCCGCGTGGCCTATTTCCGCCCCGACACCTTGCCCGCAGGCTTCACCCCCGAGCTCATGGTCACGCGCCATTACGCCCAGCGCGATTACCCTTTTATTTTTACCAACGGCGTGCAAGCTTCGTATGTAGAGGTAGACGTGGAAACTGGCTTTGTCAAGCTGCTCAAACACTGGGCCGTAGAAGACTGCGGCCGCGTCATTAACCCTATGTTGGTGGATGAGCAAATGCGCGGCGCGATTGTGCAGGGCATAGGCGGCGCGCTGTTTGAAGAGTGCCTATACGACGACGCTGGCCTGTTGCAAAACGGCAGTATGGCCGATTACCTCGTGCCCATGGCAGGCGAAATGCCAGACATAGAAGTAGCCCACATCGAAACCCCTACCCGCAGCTCGGTCTTGGGTGCAAAGGGTGCTGGCGAAGCGGGCACGGCAGGCGCACCCGGGGCTGTGGTAAACGCGATTAACAATGCGCTGCGCCCTTTGCATGCGCAGGTGTGGTCGCAGCCTGTCACGCCTGAGAAGATTTTGCGGGCGCTGGGCGTAGTGGCTTGACACTTCCCTGTGCACCAGCCAAATCTCGGCGGAGAGCGTTGTGTGCGGGATGGGGAAATTGCAGCTCAATCCGCGCGGAACTAAAGGCAGCCAACTACGCTCGCATTCGCGTGACCTTGAGCTGCAATTTATCCAGCACGCACACAAGGCTAGGCCGCAGCCAACCAAGGTGAAATGAAACGCTAAAAAACCACTATATTAAAGAAAATAGTGGCTATGTCAGCGTCATATGGTCATAGCTTGCTATGAAAAATATAACGCTTACAAGTCCAAACTTAGGCCGAACCCCATACCTCGTTGGCCGTCTCAATCACCAAACGCAGCTTGCTGCGCTGGTCTTCCACGGCGATGTTGTTGCCGTGCACGGTGGAGCTAAATCCGCATTGGGGCGACAGTGCCAACTGCTCCATAGGGGCGTATTTGGCGGCTTCGTCGATGCGGCGCTTGAGGCTGTCTTTGGATTCCATCTGCCCCACTTTGGTGGTGACCAAGCCAAGCACGGCGGTTTTGCCTGGTGGCAAAAAGCGCAGGGGGCGGAAATCACCGCTGCGGTCATCGTCATACTCTAAAAAGTAGGCGTCAATGTTCATCTCAGAGAGCAGGGCTTGAGCGACTGGCTCATAGTCGCCACTGGCGGCAAAGGTGCTTTTGAAGTTGCCACGGCACAGGTGCATGGCCAGTGTCATGCCTGCTGGTTTGTGAGCCACCACTTTGTTGATAAATGATGCATAGCGGTGTGGCAACTCGTTGGGATCGTCGCCACGGGATTGGGCGGCTGCACGCATCACGGGGTCGCACAGATAGGCCAAATTGGTGTCGTCAAGCTGCACATAATTGCAGCCCGCTGCGCTCAAAGAGCGTAGCTCGTCGCCATAGGCTTTGGCCACATCGTCATAAAACCCTGCCTCTAAATCAGGATAAGCCTTGCGGTCAATGCCAGCGCGCCCGCCGCGAAAATGCAGCATGGTGGGAGATGGAATGGTGACCTTGGCGGTGCTGCCAGCGGCAATTTGGCTTTTCAGATACACATAATCGGCCTTTTGGATGTCTTTGGCGTGCGTGACTTTGTCGGTCACGTAAATGGCGGGAGGCACGAGGTGCTCTTTGCCATGCGCGTCAATCGACAGCGTGGCTTCGCCCACCTTCACGCCGCCCAGCTGCTCCAAGAAGTCTAGGTGGAAATAGGTGCGGCGAAACTCGCCATCAGTGATGGATTTGAGCCCCACCGACTCTTGAAATGCCACGATTTCAGCAATGGCTTTGTCTTCCACCTCGCGCAATTGTTCTGCGTTGATGGCACCGCTGGCTTTGTCGGCGCGGGCTTTGATGAGGTATTCGGGGCGCAAAAAGCTGCCCACGTGGTCAAAGCGTGCGGGTAATTTGGCGTGAACCATGGTCATAGGGGTCTCCTGATAGGGCAAAGGTGAAATATTGACAAGCCTTATCGTAGCGCATCTTGCTGCGTGCAGATGAATACATTAATGCTGGTATTCCCTTGAAAATGGTCGAATTTTGCCTATTTAACGATTTTATGTATACAATGCGTATCCATGAAAGCCGCCCCATCGCATTTTCCGCTCAACGCTTGGTATGCCGCCGCCTACGACGTGGAGATCAAGCGCGAGCTCTTGGCGCGTACTATTTGTAAACAAAAACTGGTGATGTACCGCACCACAGACGGCCAAGTGGCTGCGCTGGAAGATGCCTGCTGGCACCGCCTGATGCCCCTGTCGATGGGCAGACTTGACGGCGACGCGCTGGTCTGTGGCTACCACGGGCTGGTGTACAACGCGCAGGGCCGCTGCACCCACATGCCCAGCCAAGAAACGCTCAACCCATCGGCCTGTGTGCGCAGCTTTCCGGTGCTAGAAAAACACCGCTTTGTATGGATTTGGCCGGGTGACCCTGCCAAAGCCGACTCTGCCTTGGTGCCCGATTTGCACTGGAACGATGACCCACAGTGGGCCGGAGACGGCAAGCTGATCACCGTGCAGTGCGACTATCGGCTGGTGGTGGACAACCTGATGGATTTGACGCACGAAACCTTTGTGCACGGCAGCAGCATTGGCCAGCAGGCCGTGGCCGAAGCGCCCTTTGTGGCCACCCACGGCGACCGCACGGCTACCGTGACCCGCTGGATGGAAAACATCGACGCACCACCTTTTTGGGCTGGTCAAATCAAGCAAAAGCTGGGCTACGAAGGCGCAGTAGACCGCTGGCAAATCATCAAATTTGAAGCGCCCTGCACGGTGACTATTGACGTGGGTGTGGCGCAAGCCGGCACCGGCGCAGTGCCGCCCGGGGGCAACCAAGGCGATGCGCGTCTGAGCAATCGCAGCCAAGGCGTGAATGGCTTTGTGCTCAACACCGTTACCCCCGAGACCGATGGCACATGCCATTATTTCTGGGCATTTGCACGCAACTACTTGCTCAACGAGCAGCGCCTGACGCACCAGCTGCGCGAGGGGGTAGCTGGCATTTTCAGGGAAGACGAGCATGTGCTGGAAGCCCAACAAATCGCCATGGACGAGCACCCCGATAAGATTTTTTACAACCTGAATATTGACGCGGGCTCCATGTGGGCGCGCAGGTTGATTGACGGATTGGTGGCGCGTGAAAAATCCGGCGCGCCAGCGGCGGTGATTCCGATTCGCGTGGTCGCTTAATTTTTGAGAGCATCCAAACCATGCCAGCAAACACTGCACTAGCTATCGAACCGTCCGACACTGGCGCGGCCACAGCCTCGCAGTCGCAGTCTATCAAAGCCCAGCTGCGCCTGCGCGAGATGATATTTGGCGGCGAGCTGCCCGGCGGTACGCGCATTGCCGAGCTCACCATTGTTGACAAACTGGGCATCTCGCGCACCCCCATCCGCGCGGCGCTGATGCGGCTGGAGCAAGAGGGGCTGATCGACGCGCTGCCCAATGGAGGCTATGCCGTGAAAACGCTCAGCGAGCGCGATGTGGCCGACTCCATTGAACTGCGTGGCACGCTAGAAGGCCTGTTGGCGCGGCTTGCCGCCGAGCGCGGCGCACCGCCCGTACTCATGGCCGAGGCGCGTGAAGTGCTTGCGGGCATTGACGCGCTCCTGCTGCCCAGCGCGCTCGATGACGATGCGTTTTCCCGTTATGTGACGCTCAATGAGCGCTTTCATGCCCTGCTGGCCGAGATGGCGGGCAGTGATGTGATCACCCGCCAGCTAGAGCGGGTGGTGAGTTTGCCATTTGCCTCGGCATCGGCCTTTGTGGTGGTGCAGGCCAATTCACCTGCCGCGCGCGACATGCTCGTTGTGGCGCAAGACCAGCATGGCCAAGTGTTGGACGCGATTGCCCTGCGCGAAGGCTCGCGTGCCGAGGCGCTGATGCGCGAGCACTCGCGCCACGCCAAGCGCAACCTGAGTCAGGCCATTAAAAATCCCAACGCTACCCAACTCCCAGGTGTGCGCTTGATTCGCCGTCGTGCCTGAGAATACTATGCAAAACATAGCGCACTATGACCATATGACGCTGACATTGGCGCAATTTTTTATAAAAAATGCTTTGAAAGCAATCGCTGGGACTTTGCAGACATGAAAGCCGCACAAGACTGGGTATTGGCACGCATCGTGTCCACGCATTTGGTCACGCCCACGGTGCAAGAGTTTTGTATTGCGCCCGAGGGTGGCGCGCTGCCCTATGCGCCTGGCGCACATTTGCAAATGCATATTTTGGTCAACGGCAAACCGCAAACCCGCAGCTATTCCCTTTTAGGTGAACCCAATGGCAAAACCTATAGATTCGCCGTCAAGCACCTGCCCGATGGCCGTGGCGGCTCGGTGGCCATGTGGCGCTTGGCCGTGGGCGAGCGCTTAGAAGTATCCGCCCCGCTCAACCATTTTCCACTGGACACGGCAGCGCCCGCTTACCTGATAGCCGCTGGCGGCATTGGCATCACGCCACTTCTGCTGATGGCGCAGCGCCTCAAAGCCTATGCGCTCAAAAGTGGTGCCAGCATCCGCATGTTGTATGGCGCGCGCACTGCCGATGAGCTAGCTTTTTTGCCAGTGCTGCGCGATTGCTTGGGCGATGCCCTGCAAACCTTTGTGGCCAGCGAAGGCCAAACTGTTGACTACGAGGCAGAAATTGCTGCCCTGCCCAAGGGCGCCTACCTCTACGCCTGCGGCCCCGTGCCCATGCTGGAAGCCATCAAGCGCTCTTGGGCTGATGCCAAACGCCCCGTGGCCGATTTGCGCTTTGAAACCTTTGGCAGCAGCGGCCGCTTGCCCACCCGCGCTTTTAATCTACATGTGCCCCGCCATGGCTTGTCTATCACCGTGCCCACAAGCTCCAGCCTGCTTGACGAGCTAGAGCAAGCAGGCGTGCCCGCCATCCACGATTGCCGCCGCGGCGAATGCGGCCTGTGTGTGATGGACGTGCTGGCCATTGACGGCGAAATTGACCACCGCGATGTGTTTTTATCTGCAAAGGAAAAGAAGGACAATAAACGCATCTGCGTGTGCGTGTCGCGCGCAGTGGGCACCATCACCCTAGAGTCGGCTTACCGACCAGAAACCACCTGAATTTTTAACCACCACCATTAGGAGACAAGCATGGATTCAACCAAACGCACTTTTCTAGGCGCATCAGCGGCCGCACTGGCTTTGCAAGCGGGCGGCGCGCTGGCGCAAGCCAACAAGCCTTTCAAAATCGGCCTGCTCCTGCCCATGACAGGGCCCTTTGCCTCCACAGGTCGGCAAATCGAAAACGGTGTGCGCCTGTATATGGCCCAAAACGGCGACAAAGTAGCGGGCCGCACAGTCGAGATTATGCTCAAAGACGACACCGGCACGCCCGACATCACCCGCCGCTTGGCCCAAGAGCTGGTGGCCAACGAAAAAGTGGACGTATTGGCCGGATTTGGCCTGACACCGCTGGCTCTGGCCACTGCACCGATTGCCACCCAGTCTAAAACGCCTATGGTGGTCATGGCCGCTGCCACCTCTATCGTGGCGCAAAGTTCACCGTTCATCATTCGCACCAGTATGACACTGCCCCAAGTGACGCTGGGCGTGGCCGAGTGGGCTCCTAAAAACGGCATCAAAAAAGTGGTCAGCTTGGTCACCGACTATGGCCCGGGTATTGATGCAGAGAGAACATTCCGCGAGCGCTTTTTGCTCAATGGCGGCCAGATGCTCGCTGAGCTGCGTGTGCCGCTGCGCAACCCTGATTACGCGCCGTTTTTGCAGCGTGTGCGCGACCTCAAGCCCGATGCCTTGTTCGTGTTTGTACCCGCTGGCGCAGGCACTGCCCTGCTCAAGCAGTTTGCCGAGCGTGGGCTAGACAAAGCCGGTATCAAGTTGATAGGCGAGGGCAGCGTGGCAGATGACGAATTCCTCAACGAAATGGGCGACGTGGCCTTGGGCTTGGTGACCTCGCATCCATACTCGGTGTCGCACAATTCGCCCATGAACAAGAAGTTTGTTGCTGCTTACATGCAGCAAAGCAAAGGCATTCGCCCCAACTTCTTTGGCGTGGCAGCATTTGACGGCATGCGCGTGATTTATGAAGCCATCAAAACCACCAAAGGGCAGGGCAGCGGCGAGGCCTTAGTCAACGCCATGAAAGGCCAAATTTTTGAAAGCCCACGCGGCCCCATTTACATCGACGCGCAAACCCGCGACATTGTGCAAAACGTCTATATTCGCCGTGTAGAGCGCGTCAATGGCCAGCTCTACAACATGGAGTTTGATGTGCTCAAAGACGTGAAAGACCCGCGTTGATTTTTCATAAGCACCTATTACGTCTATTACTTCTATTTATTCCTGCTATTTAATCCAGCTATCTAATACACCCACCGTAACCATCCCTAATCCAACATGACCAAAAGAATTTTTCTCACGGGCACGGCATTAGCCGTGGCTGCCTTGCTAGCCCCCAGCACTTGGGCACAAGACAACAGCTTCAAAATCGGCCTGATATTGCCCATGACAGGCCCATTTGCCTCCACAGGCAAGCAAATCGACGCGGCGGTGAAGCTCTACATGGCGCAAAATGGCGCAACGGTAGCGGGCAAAAAAGTCGAAGTCATTTTGAAAGACGATGCCAGCGCCCCCGACCAAACCAAGCGCATCGCGCAGGAGCTGGTGGTTAACGACAAAGTCAATGTGCTGGCTGGCTTTGGCCTCACGCCCCTGGCCTTGGCCACCGCTCCAATAGCCACGCAAAGCAAAACGCCGCAAGTGGTGATGGCTGCGGCCACCTCCAGCATCACGCAAGCGTCTGAATACATCGTGCGCACCAGCTTCACCCTGCCGCAGGCGGCAGTGGCTATAGCCGACTGGGCACCTAAAAATGGCATTAAAAAAGTGGTGACTTTGGTGGCAGATTATGGGCCAGGCATTGATGCTGAAAAATACTTTAAAGACCGTTTGCTGTTCAACGGCGGTGCCGTATTGGAGAGCCTGCGCGTACCCGTGCGCAACCCAGACTTTGCACCATTCTTGCAAAAAGTACGCGATGCCAAACCAGATGCTGTCTACGCCTTTGTGCCCTCTGGAGCAGGCGCAGCATTGATGAAGCAGTTTGCAGAGCGCGGGCTGGACAAAGCGGGCATCAAACTCATCGGCACTGGTGACATCACCGACGACGATATTTTGAACGGCATGGGCGAGGTTGCCATGGGTGTGGTTACCTCCCACCATTACTCGGCCAACCACAACTCGGCGCTGAACAAAAAGTTTGTAGAAGCTTTTAGCAAAGCCAATGGCGGCCTGCGCCCCAACTTCATGGCCGTGGGCGGCTACGACGGCATGCGTGTGATTTATGAAGCGGCCAAGAAAACCAAGGGCGGACGCGGCGACGAGCTGCTAGCGGCCATGAAAGGCCAAATTTTTGAAAGCCCCCGCGGCCCCATGTTCATCAACGCGCAAACCCGCGACGTGGTGCATAACATCTACATCCGCAAGGTAGAAAAAGTGGGCGGCGAGCTGCACAACGTGGAGTTTTCAACTATTACGGATGTGAAGGATCCTGGGAAGGCTAAG
The DNA here is from genome assembly GCA_043728315.1 of Polaromonas sp. Taxonomy (GTDB): domain Bacteria; phylum Pseudomonadota; class Gammaproteobacteria; order Burkholderiales; family Burkholderiaceae_C; genus JAAFIP01. Next base: position 15,340 of record JAYTMT010000210.1, read on the forward strand.
TAATTTTTTAATACTTAGTTTCCGGCCGCGAAGGGCGCGAAAGGTGCGCGAAGAACGCGAAAGAATACCAAAAATTACCAAAGTTAATAAAAAATTAAGTAAATGAATATTTTAATAAATTTCATTGAAAGCCATTGTCAAATGAACTTAGTGTGATGATAAATTGCATTTATTTTTATATTTTTTTCGCGTTCTTCGCGCACCTTAGCGCCCTTCGCGGCCGGAAGTCCGTATTCAAGCCTCAGCCCAACTACAAAATAATGCAAAGCACATGCTAACCATCCTATTTGACGGCATCGCCTATGGCATGTTGCTTTTTATACTTGCGGTGGGGCTTTGCATCACCATGGGGTTGATGAATTTCATCAACCTAGCGCATGGGGCGTTTGCCATGCTGGGTGGTTACCTTACCGTGATTTTGATGCAGCGCTATGGCGTGCCGTTTTTGGTCTGTCTGCCGCTGGCTTTTGTGATTCCTGCTTTGGTGGGCGCGGTGTTAGAGCGCACCGTCTACCGCCCTATGTATGGCAAACCACACCTTGACCAAGTGCTGCTTACCATTGGCATGACCTTCATGGCTGTTGCAGCCACTGATTATTTCATGGGTTCTACCCAGCAGATCATGCAGCTGCCAAACTGGCTGCGTGGCCGCACCGAGCTGTTTGACGGGGAGAAATGGGCGCTGGGCATGGGGCATTACCGCCTGTTCATCATTGCGGTGTGCGCGGCGCTCACCGTGGCTCTGCAGCTGGTACTCTCGCGCACCCGCTTTGGCAGCCGCCTGCGCGCAAGTGTAGACGACCCGCGCGTGGCAGCGGGCATGGGCATCAATGTGAACGTGGTGTTTTCGCTGACCTTTGCCGTGGGCTCTGGCCTAGCGGGTTTGGGCGGTGCCATGGGCGCAGAAGTGCTGGGCCTAGACCCCAGCTTCCCGCTCAAATTCATGGTGTATTTTTTAATCGTGGTGGCCGTGGGCGGCACCACCTCGCTCACCGGCCCGCTGCTGGCCGCCTTGTTGCTTGGCATAGCTGATGTAGCAGGCAAATATTACATCCCCAAACTAGGCGCGTTCATCGTTTATTCACTCATGATCGCCATCCTCATCTGGCGGCCGCAGGGCTTATTTAGCCGTGGAGCTTCCAAATGACAAGAAATCCCTTTCGGTATTCTTTTGCGGCCTCTGCGAAACCTTTGCGTCCTCTGCGTTCAAAAACTCTTCAAAACCATAGCGCACCCGCCACACCATGAGCACCGCACAAACCACCTTGCTGGCAAATAGCCGCATCAAGCCGCTAGAAATCATCGTCTGGCTGCTGGCTTTCCTTGCGCCCCTGCTGCTGCCTAAGCATGCGCTGATCGTCAACGAAATTGCCATTGTGGCGCTGTTTGCTGTGTCGCTTGACTTGGTCTTGGGCTACACCGGTATTGTCTCGCTCGGTCATGCGGCATTTTTCGGATTTGGGGCTTACACAGCTGCACTGTTTGCCAAGCACATCATGCCAGACCCTCTTGTGGGGCTGGTTGTAGCTATGTTTACAGCTACTGCATTAGGAGCAATTTGCAGCTTGACTATCATGCGTGGCAGCGACTTGACGCGGCTCATGGTCACATTGGGCGTAGGCGTGGTCTTGCTGGAGCTGGCCAATAAGCTCGATTGGCTCACGGGCGGGGCCGATGGTTTACAGGGCGTGGTAATGGGCCCTGTACTGGGCACTTTTACCTTTGATTTGCAGGGCCGCACTGCGGCTTGGTATTCGCTCACCGTGTTGCTTATTCTGTTTGTCATAGCGCGGCGCTTGGTTCATTCGCCCTTTGGTGCCACGCTCAAGGCTGTGCGCGACAACCGCCTGCGCGCTACGTCCATTGGTGTGCCTGTGCCCTGGCGCTTGGCGGCGGTCTACACCATAGCCGCAGGCATTGCAGGCGCAGCAGGCGCGCTCATGGCGCAAACCACGGGCTTCGCGTCATTAGACGTGTTTGCCTTTGACCGCTCAGCCGATGTCATGCTCATACTGGTGATTGGTGGCGTAGGCTGGCTCTACGGCGGCATAGCGGGCGCAGTGGTTTTCAAAATCATGCAAGACGTGATTTCAGCCATCACGCCGCAGTATTGGACATTTTGGATTGGCCTGTTCTTAGTGGTCTTGGTATTGGTCGGGCGCGAACGTTTCATGAAGCCTTGGACATGGTTTAAGCACGCTGATAAAAGGGCAGCCAAATGAGCGACACCGTATTGAGCTGCTCCAAGCTGGTCAAAAAATTTGGCGGCATCACCGCCACCGACAATGTGAGCCTAGAGCTCAAGCAGGGCGCGCGGCATGCCTTGATCGGGCCCAACGGCGCTGGCAAAACCACGCTGATTAACCTGCTCACTGGCGTGCTAGAGCCCACCAGTGGCAGCATTACCCTGCTGGGTCAAGACATCAGCCGCCTTGCGCCGCACAAGCGGGTGCAGCGCGGCATGGTGCGCACGTTTCAGATCAACCAGCTGTTTAACTCCATGACCCCGCTAGAAACACTGGCCATGGTGATTTCGCAGCAAAATAGTGGCAATGTCAGCGTGTGGCGGTCATTAGGCGCTAATAAAAATGTAGCAGAGCGTACCGAGCAATTGCTAGAGCAGTTTCGGCTAACCGACGTGGCCAACCAGCGTACCGAGCAGCTGGCCTACGGCAAGCGACGCCTGCTAGAGATTGCCATTGCACTGGCTTGCAAGCCGCGCGTGCTGCTGCTCGATGAGCCAGTGGCGGGCGTGCCAGCGGGAGAGCGCGAGGAGCTTTTGCAAACTGTGGCTGCACTGCCAGCCGACGTATCGGTGCTGCTGATTGAGCACGACATGGACTTGGTGTTCAGCTTTGCCACCCGCATGACCGTGATGGTCAATGGCGCAGTGCTCACTGAGGGCGATCCGCAGCAAATTGCCAACGACCCGCAGGTGCGGGCGGTGTATTTAGGGCAAGACGATACACATGGCGATACCGCACATACAGGAGCCGCCCATGTCTAAATTTTTAACGGTTGACAATCTCAGTGCAGGCTATGGCGAGGCTGTGGTGGTCACTGGCGTGTCGTTTGAACTGGAGCAGGGCCAAACGCTGGCGCTGCTTGGCCGCAACGGCACCGGCAAAACCACGCTACTCAACACGCTGGTTGGTGCTACGCGCCAGCACGGCGGCAGCATCAGCCTGGGCGGCATGTTGCTGCACGCATTGCCTGCGCACCAAAGGGCGGCAGCGGGCATTGGCTGGGTGCCGCAAGAGCGCAATATTTTTAAATCGCTCACCGTGCACGAAAATTTAACCGCTGTGGCGCGGCCTGCCAAAACTGGCGCTGTGCCGTGGACACCGGATCGCGTGTATGCCCTGTTTCCTAGGCTGGCCGAGCGCAAAACCAATTTAGGCACGCAGCTCTCAGGTGGCGAGCAACAAATGCTGGCCGTAGGGCGTGCTTTGGTGCTCAACCCGAGCCTTCTGCTGCTCGATGAGCCGCTCGAAGGGCTGGCCCCCATCATTGTGGAGGAGCTATTGAAAGCCATTGCACGCATCACGCGGGAAGAGGGGCTGTCTGCCATCATCGTGGAGCAGCACCCCAAGGCTATTTTGGCTATATCGCAGCAAGCGCTAGTGCTCGATCATGGCTCTGTGGTTCATGCGGGAGGGGCATCTGCATTGTTGGCGCAGCCTGAGTTGTTGGATAAACTGTTGGGTGTGGCTCGCTAGGTTCTTAGTTTTTGCAATCTCGATTTTTATCACGTCCGATCAGCGCAATGGCTTTCGCACACTCCTTCATACTGGCATAAGCGCTAACTTAAACACCCACAAACTCTGCTAACTGCCGACATCGCCGTCGTTTAGGCTCAGCCAGTTTATGCGAGATACTTGCCCAGTTCTCAAACGCCCCAGCCAAAGACATGCGAGGTGCTGCTGCGCG
>JAYTMT010000211.1:0-8830 GCA_043728315.1 Polaromonas sp.
GCTGGAGGCGGGCAGATTGAGGAATATCTGCGCGCGTATAATGGCGAAGGGATTCAGCACATCGCTTTGATCTGTGATGACCTTCTGGGTTGCTATGACAATCTAAAGACGCGCGGCGTCAACTTCATGACGACACCGCCAGAAACCTATTATGCGATGCTTGAGGCCCGCTTGCCCGGCCACGGCGAACCCACCTGTGAATTGAAAGCACGCGGCATCTTACTCGACGGCACGACAGACGGAGGCACACCGCGCTTGCTGCTGCAAATCTTTGCGCAACCCGAAATCGGGCCTGTGTTCTTTGAATTCATCCAGCGTCGCGGCGACGAAGGCTTTGGCGAAGGCAATTTCAAGGCGCTGTTTGAAAGCATCGAGCTCGACCAGATGCGCCGTGGCGTGCTCAAAAGCTCCTAATAGTTGCCGCTATGGATTTTGCAAACATTGGGGTCGCTGCCAGATCACCAGCGCGCTGCATGCCAGAGCCGCCAATCTTAGGCCAAGCGCCCGTGGTTTATGGCGCAAGCCAGCGCCCACCGCGTGGCGACTATAGCCGCGCGCGCGCCGACTACAGCTGCGACCAAGGCTACAGCGCCTACCAAGCAGCCGACCACGACACCTACCAGCGCCTGTGCGCACGCCAAAGCGCCCTGCTGCCCGGCTTGGCCTGCCAAACTTTCATAGCGGCGCTGCCACAGCTGGGCGGCATGGAGCGCATTCCGCGCTTTGAAGACATCAATGCGCGCTTGCAGAGCGCCACTGGCTGGACTTTGGTGGGGGTGCCAGGCCTGATACCAGAGCTACCGTTTTTCACCCTGCTGTCAGAGCGCAAATTTCCTGTGACCACTTGGATACGCAAGCCCGATGAGTTTGACTACATCGTCGAGCCTGATTTGTTCCACGATTTGTTTGGCCATGTGCCACTTTTGTTCGCCAAAAGCTATGCAGACCACATACAGGCTTACGGCTTGGGCGCACTCAAAGCCCATGCACTCGAACATGGGCCAGCGCAGATCAAGGGTGCGGTGGAAATGCTCTCTCGCCTGTATTGGTTCACCATAGAGTTTGGATTGATGCAGGACAAAGGCGCGTTGCGCGCCTATGGCGCTGGCCTTTTGAGTAGCGCTGGCGAGTTGCGCTACAGCGTGGAATCAAAAGAGCCGGCCCGCTTGGCGCTCAACCACACCCAAGACTTGCTGCGCTGCATGGCCACAAGCTATGCCATCGACCGCTTTCAAGACCCGTATTTTGTGATTGGTGGTTTTGCGGATTTACTGCGCCTTACTGCGTCAGATTTCACGCCTTTGTATGCACAAACACATTAAACCATCCACACCTAAACCAAACAATTTAGTCATAAAAGCATAGCGCACTATGACCATTTGGCGATGACATTGCGGGTTTTTTCCTCAATATTACAAATATGCGCCACCTGAACGGCCGCCTGCGCAGGAAAACCTTGGGTGCAGGCGTGTTCTAGTACAAAGCAGGCTTCGGTAAGGGCCGAAGCCCCCACATTGGAGGCCGCTCCTTTGAGCGCATGGGCAGCGCGCGAGAGCACCTCTGCATCTCCCGTGGCCACGGCTGACACCAAATCTTGCGCACGCTTGGGCGCATCTGTGATGAACAAGGCCACCACCTCGCGCGTCATGCTGCGCTCTTGGTCGTCAAACTCTTTGAACTGCTCCAAGCGGCTCCAGTCCATCAGTTGCTCATCGAGCATGCCAGAATCATTGGCAGGTACCACATTTACAGAATTTTCTGGCAATGTCACCGCCATATCGTCATTGTTTGCTACATCAGGCATAGCAAGTATGGTTTGGGCTTTGCGCTGCTTGGCAGGGTCACGCGCATACTGGTTGAGCGCGCTGGAGAGCTCGTCTAAGCGCAGGGGCTTGGCCAAAAAGCCGATCATGCCACTGTCTAGGCAGCGCTTTCTGTCCTCTTCTAGCACCGAGGCGGTGAGCGCCAAGATCGGCGGTGCATTTGCGCCATACAGCGCAATGATCTCGCGGGCGGAGGCAAACCCGTCCATCACGGGCATGTTGGCATCCATCAGCACCGCGGCATAGCGCTGGCCGCCCTCTAGCAACGAGTCGCGCACTTTGTCGGCGGCTATGCGGCCATCTATGGCCGTGACCGAGGTGTAGCCTAGCTTGGCCAGCATGGCTTGGGCTACTTTAAGGTTCACTGCGTTGTCGTCGGCCACCAAAATACTTTGGTTTTTAAGCTTTGTAGCCTCTTTGGCTGTGGGCGATTTAGCGGGGTTGCCTTTGGACAGCACCCGCACAATGGCATCAAACAACTGCGATTGGCGGTAGGGTTTTAAAAACTTGGCATCAAATATATGGGAGGACTCCCCTGTGGGCATGCTGCCCGAGGTGAGCAGCACTACCGGCGGCATTTGCGCACCCAAGAGCACGCGCGCTGCCGATACAAAACCGAAACCATCCATTTCTGGCATGTGCATGTCAGACACGATCACGTCCACAGGGTTGGTTTTAAGCCACTGCAGCGCGTCGGCCGGACGCTCAAAAGTTTTCACCCCCATGCTCCAGCGGCTCAGTTGCTTGTCCAAAATCCGCAAATTCAGCGCGGTGTCGTCCACCACCACCACCTTCTTGTCTGCCAAGCTGGTCAGCTGCACGATCGAGGTGTGCGAGCTGTCAGGGGTGTCGGCATAGCCCAAGCGCGCCGTGAACCAAAAGGTCGAGCCCACGCCCAGCTCCGACTCCACACCTACATCGCCACCCATGATGTGTGCCAAGCGCTTGCAAATAGCCAAGCCCAAGCCAGTGCCGCCGTATTTGCGGGTGGTCGACGCATCGACTTGGCTGAACGACTGGAACAATGCGCCAATGCGGTCTGGCGGAATGCCAATGCCCGTGTCTTTGACCTGGAACTCCACCAGTGCACCGCAAGACACATCGGTGCCGGGCTTGAAATCTTCTTTCAATACAGCGTGCACCACGACTTGGCCGCGCTCGGTGAATTTGACGGAGTTGTTGATGAAATTGATCAGCACTTGGCGCAGGCGCGTCACATCGCCTTTGACCCACATTGGCATTTCATCGCCCATGTCCGCAATCAGCTCCAAGCCCTTTTCGCGGGCACGGGGTGCGGCTATGTCACAGGCTTCTTCCAGCGCGGCTTGCAAATTCAAGGGCTCGTTTTCTAAGTCGAGTTTGCCCGATTCGATTTTAGAAAAATCCAAAATGTCATTGATCACGCCCAATAACTGGTCGCTGGAGACGCGCATGGTGTGCAAATAATCGGCTTGCTCGGCGTTCAAGGGGGTGTCGGCCATCAGGGTGGTCATGCCCACCACGCCGTTGAGCGGCGTGCGGATTTCGTGGCTCATGGTGGCCAAAAAGGCTGCTTTGGCGCGCGCACCGGCCTCGGCCGCGTCGCGCGCTTCTTCGAGCTGCACGGTGCGCTGGTTCACGCGCGCTTCGAGGTGTTCGTTGGCGTCTTCCAAATCTGCAGACTTGCGTGCAATTTCGGCGCGTGAGGTTTGCAGCCATTGGCCGCTTTGGTGCAATACGCTTGACAGCGTGCCAAGCTCGGTCACGCGGGATGTGTCTGGCAATGGCGGCACTTCACCACGGCCTAGCTGCTGCGCTGCGGTGTTGAGCTGGGCAAAACGGCGGTTCAGGCGGTAGGCAAAAAGTGCCGCTAGCAATCCCCCCAAGATGATCACGGCAGCCAAAATAAACAAGGATTTACGCAGTGAGGCTTGCGTTTCGCCGACAAAATCGCTCTCGGGCGCGGCCACCACCAGTGTCCACCGCAAGCCCAAGGCCTCACCAAAAGGACGCAGCGAGGTTACCAAAGTTTCGCCCGACTGCCCTTTCACGCGCTGGTCACCCGAGATGCGTTTGACCGATTCTTCTTGGGTTTTGCCCACCAAGTCGCCGAGCACGGCAAAACTCTCGCGCACAGTGCTGTTGCTGCTGCTGGTAGGCTTGATACGCTGCAATTTACCAGCTACATCAGTGTAGAGCTCTTCCCCCGTGGAGCTGGCTACCAAAAAGCCCTTGTCATCGACCAAATAGGCGGCGCCAAACGGGCTGATTTTTTGCAGCTGCAGCAGCTCCGACAGGCGCTTGAGGTAAACCTCAACAGCCACCACGCCCATTACACTGCTGTCGGCACCAACAATGGGTTGCGCCAGCGTGACAATCAACTGCTTTTTGGAAGCCGAGGGGTAAATGCCGGAGAAAACACGGCCTTTGGCTGCCACTGCCTCCACGTACCAAGGCCGTTCGGTGGGTTCGTAATTTTTAGCCTCAGTAGTCTGTGCTTGGCTGCGGTCGCCGGGCTTGAATGCAGAGTAGTAGCTTCGGCCCTGGTCGCCCACGCGGCGCACACCTACACGCAGAAAATTGCCCGAGTTTTTAGATATATTTTCTACACCCAAGAACTCCCCCTTGGCCGTGCCTGCGTAGATATACGGCATGTTGGTAGACATGCGTGTGAGCGTGAATGCCAGTGCTTCAAACTGCACCAAATCGTCGAGCAATTGCCGCGTGCGCAGCACTTGCGCGTCGCTTGGGATTTCGTACAAAATGCCGTTGAATATGGTGTGCGCTTCGGCCAAATGGCTTTCTGTTTCGACTTGCACGCGCTCGGCCACATCAGAGACGATTTTGCGGGAGAAATCATGCACACTTTGCAGATGGCTGCTGTACATTTGCCAGCCCACCAGAGCCGCTGGGATGATAGAAAACGCCAGAAAGCTGCCAATAAGTAGCACGCGCAAAGGTAATGATGGCAGGCGCATAGCCGTCTCTCGCTAGAAAAAAGGAAATGGGGTCAGACCAAGCTGGCGATTTCAACCGCGTCTATTGCCTGTGTGCGACCGGGAATATTCACCAAGGCACGCCGTCCGCTGCGTATAGCACCCGTGATCAGGCGCGTGGACTGCACGGTGGCCGCTATGTTCCAATCTAGGGCAGGCTTGCCTTTAAACAGCGCCAAAGCAGTGGCTACTGTGTCGCCCACGGGGGTGAGCTGGCTTGCGCCGCCAAACGGACCTTCTAACTTGGCAAAAGCCACCGGGCCGCTGTGCATGGCCACATTCACTGCAAAAAGTGGCAGGCCGCGGTCACCAAACTGCTGGCGCACAAAACCATCGACCCTGCGGCCTGCATCTGCCAAACCCAAGGCAGCGCGCACTGCCCGCAGGCCGTGGTTGACCGAATGCGTGTCCGAGCCATCTACAAACACGGTGAGCATGCCATCGCCCACAAACTGCATGTAGCGCGCGCCAAACAGATGCACAGTATCGCCCACATTGCCATAAAACTGCTTGATGACTAAGCCCAGCTCGGTGCTGGAGAGTTTCTGCGTCCACGTGGCGTAGTCGCGCACATCGGCATACAGCACGGTGGCGCTGGTGAATTTTTCGTCGTCTTGCACATAGCCACTGTCTGGCCACTGCTCGGTAATGCTGCGCTCTAAGCGCTTTTCATACAACACGCTGATTTTGGCGCGCTGCTCTTCCAGCGCTATCCCCACGGCTTGGTCTACCACCACCGAGCGCATGGCTTCGGCGCGCACAATTTTGTTGATTTGCGCGGAAACGGCCTCGCGCAACTCCTGCGGGGCAAACGGTTTGGTGAGATAGTCGTCCGCACCAATGTTCATGCCTTGGCGCATATGGGTGCGGTCTTGCAGGGAGGTGAGCAAAATCACCGGGATGGTGGCAATGTCCACCTCGTTGCGCAGGGCATCGAGCATTTGAAAGCCGTCCATATTGGGCATTTGCACGTCACTCACCACCAAGTCGGGGCGGTGCTGGCGAATCAAGGCCAAGCCAATAGCGCCGTCTTCGGCGGCCATCACGTCAAAGCCTTCTTTTTTGAGAACTTGGGACACCAGCATGCGGGTACCCGCGTCGTCGTCCATCACTACGATAAGTGGCATATGTATAGGGCCTAGGCGTAAAAATTAACTATTTTTGGTAAATACGCCTAAGTGTATCCTGCATCACTGTGGGTGTAAACGCAAGTTGTACGTGGCCATGCCCATGGTCTGTGCAGTTTTGCGCAGATTCGAGGTGGGCGCTTGAGACAGGAAAGACGATATTGTCGCAATTGCTCATCCAGCAAACGAATTTGGCGCGCCGCGTGGGCGACTCTTGTGCAGCGAGTGCGCGCAGCCAATCGCTGCCAAGGCGCATTTGCTGGCCATTGCGTGCGTGGCTTGCTGCGCCCAACCACGTGCCGTGGTGGGGCGTGCCAATGGTGATTATTTGGTGCACGCGCGCGTCGTCATTGGCCGCGCGCAGCCAAGCTCTGGCGGCCAAACCGCCCATGCTGTGGCCAATCACAATCGGGGGCAGTCCAGTCAATTGGGTGATTTGCACCACGGCACGGTCAATTTGGTCGGTGTAAGCATCGATTGAGCCAAATGCAGGCTCCATGGTGATCGAGGTATGGGCATGGCCTTGCGCGGCAAGGGCTTGCATATAGGGAGTCCACAAGGCGCGGTTGCAAAAGAATCCGTGCAAAAAAACCACGCCGCGCTTGGTTTCTTCGCCATGGCTGCCTACTACGGGCAAATAATCGGGCTGGGCATTGGTTTGCCAAGGCTGTCGCCAGCCCATTACCTGCGCGCACACCAGGTTTTCGCCCACCCAAGCGCCTAGGACTTGCAAGACACTGGCTCTGGGCGCAACATCGGCTCGGCTGACCCAGCGAGACGCTACGAATTGCATAGCAATCAGTGACCACTGCGCGCTGACAATGAGCAAAAATCCTATGAAAGCAATCGGTTTTGACGCACTGAACCAATACCCCAACCAAGCCAGCGCCAACAAAAGGCCAAAGATGCTAGCGGTGCGTTGAATTCTGGCGTTCATGATATTCCTAAATTAATAGCACACTATGACCATATGACGCTGACATTGTGTGATTTTTTTATAAATTACGCCAAAACCACGGTTTTTCCTGTCAAGCGTTTGGCCAATCCCTGCGCCAAGCGGTTAGTGATGCCATAGACCGACAATTGCGGGTTAGCGCCAATGCTGGTGGGAAACAAGGATCCGTCGTGGATGGAGAGGTTATCAATCTGCCAGTGTACGCCGTCGGGGCGTGTCACGCCTTGCTTTTCTGTGCTGCTCAGTGCACAGCCTCCCATGACGTGTGCGCTCACTACCTTTGTTAGCAATGGTTTCATTGGCAGCGCCTCAATAGCGGCTTTGGCCTGTGTCCACGCAGTGTAGGGTCCTGCCAGCTCATGCACAGGCAGCACTTCTTTGGCGCCCGCTGCAAATTGGATTTCAGCCATACTTAGCAATGCGCGTCGTGCGCCATCCATCACATAGGCGGTCAAATCGTAGGTCAGGTTTGGCGATCCGTCGGAGCGAACACTTACTTTTCCACCCACTGATTCGGCATGAAAGCCGTCCCGCATAAGCGCCAACAGCACATGGGTATGCGGGAACTTGGACAGCATGTCGGCCTGTTGCTGCCCATAGCCCTGTACTGTGGAGGCAAATATCACCGGGTGCAGTGGCGGCGCTTCTAGCTTGTAACCAATGGGGCCGTCAATGGCTTGGGTGTCTAAAAAGTGGTCGCTGTAGATGGTTTGCGGCGCACCAGTCCAAGCGTTGACAGGCTGCTCCAGCACTGCGGCAGATGCCACCACGGGGTGCAAAAAAGTCCGTGCGCCCAAATGCCCATGTGGATCAGGGGCATGGCTGCGCAGGAGTACGGCAGGTGAGTTGATAGCGCCACCAGCCAGCACATAGTGTTTTGCTATTATTTTAATAGTTGCAGATGACTGTTTGACGCTGACATTGCCATTATTTTCTGTATTTTTCAGAGCTACGCATTCTAGCGAGGTCACTTTGCCTGCGGAGAACTCAAAACGCTCAGCGCGGGTGCGCACCAAAAGCTGTGCGCCTGCATCCAGCGCAGCGGGAATGGTGGTGACCAGCATCGACTGCTTGGCGTTGGTTGGGCAGCCCATGCCACAGCTGCCAATGTTCCAGCAGCCTTTTACATTTCGAGCAATCGCTGCGGCGGGTATGCCCAGCTTGGCCGCGCCACGGCGCAGCAGGTCGTTGTTCTCGTTAGGTGGGGTCAACCATGGGCCAATACTCAGCCGGCGCTCGGCTTGGTCAAAATACGGTGCCAGCGCATCGTTGCCATAGTCTGTCAGGCCAAAATGCTGCTGCCAGTAGGCCAGCGTGCCTGCTGGCGTGCGAAAAGAACTGGTCCAGTTCACTGTGGTGCTGCCGCCCACGCACCGGCCTTGTAGGATGTTGATGGCCTTGTCTGCCGTTTTGCGGGCAGCGCTTTCTTGGTACAACTCGGGGTAGGCTTCGGATTCTTTTTGGTTGAAATCGCTGCTGGACTTTAGCGGGCCTTCTTCCACCATCACTACGGTCAAGCCAGCTTTGGTCAATATCTCGGCGGTAACACCCGCCCCTGCACCCGTGCCAATAATGGCTACATCGCAGGTAATACTGGCTGGTGCTTGGCCAAATGCATCGCCATACACCTTCCAGCCACGCTTTAATCCGTCTTTGATCGGGTCTTTCAAACTGCTCATCGTTTTTGTCTTTTCTACTGTCAAAGTTCAAATTCTTAAATTTTCATTGGACCGGGGTAACCCAACTGCACCCAAGTGGAGGGATCTGAAAAATACGCGCCACCCACTATGTCGTGCAGCGCGTGGTAGGCCTGCTGGCGCATCGCCAGCGACGATGTGCGCATCTCTTGCAACGCTGCCTGCACCTGCGCCACGCTAGCGCCTGTCCAGTCTTGCGACAGACCCGCCAAAGCGTGCCTGCCCGCTCCCGATGCCAACACGGCCAATAGCT
>JAYTMT010000212.1:0-6637 GCA_043728315.1 Polaromonas sp.
GCCAAGGCAAAACCGGGACAGTTGAATTACGGGTCGGCCGGCAACGGTTCGGGCGCGCATCTGTTCACGGCGATGTTCGGCAGCATGGCGGGGGTAACCCTCGTGCACGTGCCCTACCGGGGCGCATCGTTTGCGACGACGTCGGTGCTCGCGGGCGAAACGATATTCATGTTCGACAATATAGTCACCACGTTGCCGCTCGCGCGCGCGGGCAAGCTGCGCGCGCTGGCCGTCGCATCGCCCAAACGCTCGGCATTGTTGCCCGATGTGCCCACCATGCAAGAGGCTGGCTTGCCCGGCTATGAGTCTACGGTGTGGAATGGGATTTTTGTACGCGCAGGCACGCCGCCAGCCGTGGTGGAGCGCCTAAGCCGCGAGATTGCAGCAGCGCTGGCCGAGCCCGCGCTGCGCCAATCCTTTGAAGCACAGGGCTTTGACATTATTCCGTCTACACCTTCCCAGTTTTCAGATTTGGTGCGCGCAGAGGTGCGGCGTTACCAAGATATCGTTGTGCGCTCAGGTGCCAAAGTCGATTAATTTTCATTTTTATAAAGATACACCATGCGTATAGTAATTACCGAATTCATGGACGAACGCGCCGTGGAGCAGCTGGCCGCCAAGCACGATGTGCTGTATGAGCCCACGCTGCAAAAAGACGCGGCCAAGTTGCTGCTAGAGGCTGCCAATTGCGAGGCCATCATTGTGCGCAACCTCACGCAGGTGCGCGGTGATTTGCTGGCTGCGCTGGCCAGCTCTGGCCGCTGCAAAGTGGTGGGCCGACTGGGCGTGGGGCTAGACAATATTGACGTGCCCGGCTGCGAGGCCAAGGGCATGCAGGTGATACCCGCCACGGGGGCTAACGCTTTGAGCGTGGCTGAATATGTGATTTGCAGCGCCATGGTGTTGCTGCGCGGTGCTTTTGCGTCTACAGCGCATGTGGCGCAAGGCAAATGGCCACGCGCAGCCCTGTCCAATGGCCGCGAAACGGCGGGTAAAACACTGGGCATCATCGGCTATGGCTCGATTGGCCAACTCACTGCCAAGCTGGCGCACGGCTTGGGCATGCATGTGGTGGCCTATGACGCGATGCTCAAAGCGGACGCTCCAGTGTTTGTGCAAACGGGTGTCACCTGCAAAACATTAGATGAAGTCATCACGCAAAGCGATGTAGTGACCCTGCACGTGCCCTTGGTAGATGGCACGCGTGGTTTGTTTAACGAAGCGCGCATTGCTTCAATGAAAGCTGGCGCGGTGCTGATCAACACATCCCGTGGACACATTGTGGATGCCAGCGCGGTGGCACATGCCCTCAAGCATGGCAGCTTGGGCGGTGCAGCGCTGGATGTGTTTGATGTAGAACCCATGGCCGCAGCGCCAGAGTTTGAGGGCTGCCCGAATTTGATTTTGTCGCCCCACATATCTGGCGTGAGCGCCGAGAGCAACACCCGGGTGAGCAGCTTGATAGCCGAAAAAGTACTAGAGGCATTGGCGTAAATGGCAACTTTAAATTTGCAAGAAGCCCATGATTTGGTGGTGCGCGCACTGACTCAATCTGGCGCAAACGATGCCATGGCGCAGGCCACAGCACGCGGCTTGGTGCGCGCGGACGCGCAGGGCTTAGCATCGCACGGCCTCTCACGCGTCACGCAATACGCCACGCATCTGCGCAATGGTCGGGCCAATGGCCAAGCTGTGCCAGCAGTGACCAAACGCAAGGGCGGCGCGCTGGTGGTGGACGCGCAGCAAGGCTTGGCATTTGCGGCCTGCGAGCTGGCTGTGCAAGAGGCCGTGAACACCGCCAAAACGCAGGGCGTGTGCTTTGTGGGCGTGGTTAACTCCCACCACTGCGGCGTGGTGGTAGACCACTTGCGCGCAGCAGCCAGCGCGGGCATGGTGGCCATTGGCTTTGCCAATTCACCCGCAGCCATGCCAGCGGCGGGCGGCAAGCACCCGATTTTTGGCACGAATCCTGTGGCAGCGGTGTTTCCGCGCCAAGGCCATGACCCACTGATGATCGACCTGTCGCTCAGCGAAGTGGCGCGCGGCAAGCTCATGGTGGCGGCCAAGGAGGGCAAGTCAATTCCGCTAGGCTGGGCGCTGGACAAAGACGGCAACCCCACGACCGACCCTAAGGCGGGCATGGAAGGTTCAATGTTACCGTTTGGCACAGGCGACACCAGCGCCCTAGGATCCATCAGCAGCCCCAAAGGCTCGATGCTGGCCTTAATGGTGGAGCTCATGGTCACAGCCGTGATTGGCGCGCAATTTGGCTACGAGGCATCGAGCTTTTTTGTAGACGAAGGCAATGCACCGCGCATTGGCCAAGCCTTCATCGTCATAGACCCGGGCGCGCTGGCGGGCAGCGAGAGCTACTTTGCCCGCATGGAAACCATCATTGCTGAAATGCTGGTGGACGATGGCGTGCGTCTGGCGGGCGCGCGCCGTTTGGCGCTGGAGCGCAAGGCAAGCGTGTCAGGCATAACGGTACCTGATACTTTGAAAGCCCAAATCGAGGCATTTGCGGCTTAAGTGCTGTTTTCACGGCACAATGGGTGCCACAGTAATTTTGGAGTATTTATGCAGCGTCGTGATCTTATCGTGGGGGCAGGAGCCGCCGCCTTGGCCCAGTTTCCTAGCCTTACTTTGGCGCAAGATTTTCCCAAAGCGGGCAATACGCTGAAATACATCGTGCCATTCCCGCCCGGCGGCCTTACCGACACCATGGCGCGCATCGTGGCGCAAAAAGTAGGCGATGCTTGGAAAGTGCCCTTTGTGGTTGAGAATAAAGCCGGTGGCAATGCGCAAATAGGCGCTGATGCCGTAGCCAAAGGCCCAGCAGACGGCTCGCAAATATTGGCCATCACGCTCACCCATGCAGCCAATGTGAGCTTGTTTCCTGATGCACCTTATAGCTTCACCAAAGATTTGCGCCCTGTAGCGCTTTTGGCAGGCTCGCCCATGCTGGTGGTAGTGCCTAGCAACAGCCCTTACAAAACATTCAAAGACCTGATTGCAGGCTCAAAAACCAAGCAACTCAATGCAGGCTCAAGCGGCAATGGCACGCCACCGCACCTGACCATGGCGCTGTTCAATGACCTGAACAAGTCCAAAATGACGCATGTCCCTTACCGTGGCGGTGCGCCGTCTATGACGGATTTGATCGGTGGTCAATTGGATGTGATTTTTTCTAATTTTCCAGAGTCGATTGCCCATGTGAAAGGCGGCAAACTGCGCGCCTTGGCTATTTGCAGCTTTGCGCGCAACGCCATTTTGCCCGACGTGCCCACCGCTTTGGAGTCAGGCATGCCCGGTTTGTTTGTAGAAAACTGGACAGCTGTGATGGTTCAGGCCAAAACGCCTGACGCGATAGTGGAAAAATACGCACGCGAAATCATCAAATCCATGTACAGCCCCGAAATTGAGCAGCGCGCCACCGCGCAGGGATTCAAAGTCACGGCCAAAGGCACGGCAGACTTTGACGCATTTTTGCAAACCGAAATCTCGCGTTGGAGCCGGTTGATCAAAAAGGCCAAAATCACGGCCACCTGATTGCTTGCATGCGCACAGTTGCACGCGCGCCTGAGTTTCAACCCTCCATTCACACGAGCACAGCGCACCCATGCAGCTTGTTTGCGTAGGCCACGCCAGCGTCGATCACCATTTTGAGATCGAGGCGTTTGACCCGCGCCCCACCAAAACGCCCGCAAGCAGCTACCGCATGATAGTCGGTGGCATGGCGGCCAACGCAGCCGTGGCGGCGGCCAAGCTGGGCGCGCCCGTGCGGCTCTTGGGGCGTGTGGGCGACGATGCTGCGGGCCACTTTTTGCGCCAAGAGATTGCGGCTTTGGGCGTAGAGCAGCATTTGGAGCTTGTCAAAGGCTGCAACACCTCGGTATCCAGCGTGGTGGTGGATGCGCAAGGCGAGCGGCAAATATTCAACCACCGAGGCAATGCGCTTGAAAATGCGCACCCGCTTGATTTAGCCCAGCTGGCTGGCGCTACAGCCTTGCTGGTAGACCCGCGCTGGGGCGATGGTGCAGCCGCTGCGCTCACGTGGGCACGCCAACAGCGCATAGTGGCCGTGCTTGATGCCGACATTGCACCGCGCCATGTGCTTGAGCGTTTGGTGCCACTGGCGCAATGGGCCGTCTTCTCAGAGCGCGGCTTGGCCTGCTACGCGCCCGAGGCCTCGCACAAAGAGGCACTGGGCATGGCGCGTGCTGCGGGTGCAAACTTTGCCATGGTGACATTAGGCGAGCGCGGCGTGCGCTGGATGCAAGGCGATTTCATGGAGCAAATGAAAGGCTTTGGAGTACAAGCGCTGGACACCACGGGTGCGGGCGATGTGTTTCACAGCGCGTTCACACTGGCTTTGGCGGGCTGGGTGCAGGGCGCTGTGGCGCAGGTGCATGCAGCAGCCCATGAGCCCATCCTTTTCGCTATCCGCTTGGCCTGCGCCGCAGCGGCAATCAAGTGCACCCGCAGACACGGCGTTTTAGGCGCGCCATCGCTGCAAGAAGTCTTGGCATTCATGCAAAAATAATAGCAAACTATGACCACGTGGCGCTGACATTGGTCGATTTTTTTATAATTTAACTAATTGGCACTGGTTTAACCAGCCAAAGCCGTTTGCAAGGCTATAATTGCCAGCTTCGGTGTGTGGCGCAGCCTGGTAGCGCACTTGCATGGGGTGCAAGGGGTCGAAGGTTCGAATCCTTTCACACCGACCATTAGTTGGGTTATTTCAGCAACACTTGTTGCTGAAATTGCAAGCTAGTCTGGACAAGTTTTTTAGTTTACAAGCGGGCTTGGAGCAATCCAAGCCCGTTTTGCTTTTGCGGCGCAGGTTTTGCACAGGTTCAAGGCACTTGTGCCTAGGGTTTTGCACAGACTTATCCACAAAATGCAGCATGTTTGAAGAATAAGAGGAGCAGCGCGATGTCCGCAGTTTTAGTGCCAGTTGACGACGATTACATGCATGTGCAAATGCCTGAGCCCGAGGCAGAGTTTGCCTCGCTGCGGATTCCGCCTAACTCGGCGGAGGGTGAATCGAGCGTGCTGGGTGGACTGCTGCTTGACAATGGCGCTTGGGACCGCGTGGGCGATTTGCTCACCGATGGTGATTTTTACCGCTACGAACACAAGCTGATTTACGCATCGATTGGCGCGTTGATCAACGCTACCAAGCCCGCTGATGTGATCACGGTGTTTGAGCATTTGCAAAACCAAGGTAAGGCCGACGAAGTGGGCGGCTTGCCGTATTTGAACGCGCTGGCGCAATACGTGCCCAGCGCGGCCAATATTCGCCGCTATGCCGAGATCGTGCGTGAGCGCTCCATTTTGCGCAAACTGGTGGCTGCCAGTGACGAAATCTCCACCTCGGCTTTTAACCCTAAAGGCAAAGACGTTGCCAAAATATTAGACGAAGCAGAGCAAAAAATCTTTGGCATTGGCGAAGAAGGCTCGCGCATGAAGCAGGGCTTTCAGGGCATGGATTCGTTGGTGGTGCAGCTGCTAGACCGCGTGCAGGAGATGAGCGAGAACCCCAACGACATCACGGGCGTGCCCACAGGTTTTATTGACCTTGACCGCATGACATCGGGTTTGCAAGCGGGGGATTTGGTGATTTTGGCGGCGAGACCGAGTATGGGGAAAACCGCATTAGCTATCAATATTGCAGAACACGTGGCACTTAATGAGCAGTTACCTGTGGCGGTATTCTCTATGGAGATGGGTGCTTCGCAGTTGGCTATTCGTATTGTGGGCTCGATTGGGCGAATTGACCAAGGGCATTTACGCACGGGCAAATTATCGGACGACGAATGGCCGCGCTTGACTGAGGCGATTGAAAAATTGCGCGGCATCAGCCTGCACATTGACGAAACACCGGGTCTGACTACCAGCGAGCTGCGCGGCAATGCGCGGCGCTTGGCGCGGCAAATGGGCGGCAAGCTGGGCTTGATTGTGGTGGATTATTTGCAGCTGATGAGCGTCTCTAGCTCTATGAGCGAAGAAAACCGCGCCACAGCGGTGGGCGAGATCTCGCGCGGGCTCAAGGCGCTGGCCAAGGAGCTGCAATGCCCCGTGATTGCACTGTCGCAGCTCTCGCGCGGGGTAGAGGCGCGCACCGACAAGCGTCCCATGATGAGCGATTTGCGCGAGTCAGGCGCAATTGAGCAAGACGCGGACGTGATCATGTTCATTTACCGCGACGATTACTACAACAAAGACTCCAAAGAACCGGGCGTGACCGAGCTGATCATTAGCAAGCAGCGCAATGGACCAACGGGCACGGTCAAATTGGCATTCCTCAAGAACATCACGAAGTTTGAAAGTCTGGCTTCGGGCTATGGAGATGGTAATTTTTAGAAAATTTGGCAGATGTCACCGTCATATGGTCATAGTTTGCTATTAATTTTGAACTGACTTTGGTGGTTTGGCTTTGTGTGATTGGCCTCAAGCTTGGTTTTTCGACTAGGCTTGCTCTGTGTTTACGCCTCTACGCCTCTACGCTTGGCTTAAATCGCTGCGAGTTTGGCTCCCGACTTCCGCGATTTTCAACCTATAAAAAATAAATACTCAATAAAAACAACGATCTAATTTGATTAGGCACTACATTATTTGCTACACAAAGGTA
>JAYTMT010000213.1:0-5648 GCA_043728315.1 Polaromonas sp.
GGCGGTGCACAGCGCCGCCATAAGCTGCGCAGTGCTGTACCACATGCGCCAAAGCAGCCAAACCGTCCGGGGTTGTAGTCTGCGTCTGGAAATTTGTGCTTAGTCATGGGCTGCAGCTTCAATTGGTGGGCCGTTGTGTGGCGAATTTCGTAGAGAATAGATGCCTGTTCCTTTTTTTGTCAACCCCACAATTTATAAGCGAGTGACCATGACCCCAACCCCCAGCACCCCCCGCGTAGCCATCATCACTGGAGCCGGCAGCGGTGTGGGCCGCGCCACCGTACTTGCCCATCTGGCAGCAGGCTGGTGTGTAGCGCTGGCAGGCCGAAGAGCAGATGCTTTAGAAGAAGCCATTGCGGCCTCTGGCGCGCCAGAGCGGGCGCTGGCCGTGCCCACCGACGTGGGCGACCCCGCATCGGTCAAAGCCCTGTTTGCCGCCACCACGGCCCGCTTTGGCCGGGTTGACATGGTTTTTAACAACGCAGGCGTGAGCCCCAAAGCCGCGTCACTGGAAGACTTGGAGTTTGAATCGTGGAAAAGCGTGGTCGATACCAACCTCACGGGCGTGTTTTTGTGTATCCAAGAAGCCTTTCGCACCATGAAAGTCCAAACCCCCATGGGTGGACGCATCATCAACAACGGCTCGATTTCGGCCTATGCCCCACGCCCCAACTCCATAGCCTACACGGCCACCAAACACGCCGTGACTGGCATGACCAAAACCGCCGCGCTGGATGGCCGCAAATACAACATAGCGGTGGGGCAAATCGACATTGGCAACGCCGCCACCGAAATGGCCATGAAAATGGCCAAAGGCGTGCCGCAGGCCAATGGCGAGATCGCCATAGAGCCGCTGATGGACGTGAACGTGGTGGGCCAGTCGGTGCTGTACATGGCCAGCCTGCCGCCCGAGGCCAATGTGTTGTTTCACACCGTGATGGCTACCAAGATGCCTTTTGTGGGGCGTGGTTGATAGAAAATAGTTTTAAATTGAATTTTTATGGTTTTTTATGGCAATGTCAGCGTCATATGGTCATAGTTCACTATTAATACAGTAGCAGTTACAAACTTTTTAATTCACACTTTGCCACTGTGCTAGGCTCTTACCCATGAAATACCAAAAACCATTGCGCACTACTCTGTCTGCCATTGCATGGGCAGCACTCGCTGCCAACACTGCGCATGCGCAAAGCACTGGCGTTACCACCCAAGGCGCTACTGGCGGCTTGGTCATACCGTCGGCAGCGGTGCTGCCTGAGGGCAGTGTGGCACTCACCGCAGGCAACTACATGGAGTCTTTGATTGGGCCCTACTCCAAGCGCCAAAACTACAGCATGGGTGTGGGTTTGCTGCCAAATTTTGAGCTTTTTGGGCGCTTTGCCGAATACCAAAACCCCCTGCCTAACTCCACGCTCAACAACGGCCCGCGTGACATTTCGGCCAACGTCAAATACAAGTTGCCCGAATTTTGGCGCGGCGCGCCTGCACTGGCAGTGGGAGCTACTGATTTTGCAGGCGGTGCCGTGTACTTTAAATCTGCATACGCGGTAGCAAGCGACCAGATTGGCAATCTAAATTGGAGCCTAGGCTACGCCAAAGGCACTGGCCGGGGCGGCATACCAGCCAACCGCACCTTCAATGGCGTGTTTGCAGGCGGCGAATACCGCTTGGGTGAGACCGGCCTGTCCGCCTTGGCCGAGTACGACGGCAAAACCAAGCACGCAGGCCTGCGCTACGTGAGCCAACCGATTGCCATGCTGGGAGACACCCAGCTAGGCGGCACAGTGCAAACCACATCGGGCGCAGTCAACACCTTAGCCCAAAAAGTTGACCGAGCCAGCTTCTCGCTTACCATGATGATCCCCTTGGAGCGCATGGCCCAAAAACCCGCCAAATACCGCCCCGAAACTCCTCTGGCATTGATAGACGCAGCCCCCAGCGCCATGGTGGCCACCACGGCCGACCGCTTGGGCAGCCTGCAGCGCGCCCTCACCGAAGCTGGCCTAGAGCGCGTGCGCGTAGGCATGCAAGGCAGCACCCTCATAGCCGAATACGAAAACTACCGCTACGGCCAAAACGAAGCCGATGCATTAGGTATTGTGCTGGGTTTAGCAGCAGAATTCGCCCCCAAAGACACCCAGCGTGTGCAAGCCATCACCCTTAAAGCAGGGCTTGCGGGCTATGCCACATCCGTAGAAGTACTGGCATTCAGGCGCTTCTTGCGCGATGCCATGGCAGGCGGCGCGCGCAACACATTAAACGTGGAGCGCGCCCCCAGTACCGACAACGTGACTTGGCACACCGCCCAGTCCAGCACCCGCAACCTAGCCCGCCTTGAAATCAAGCCCGACCTCGCCCTTACAGTTGGCACAGATTTAGCCGCATTCGACTATTCCCTAGCTGCCAACACCCAAAGCATCATCCCCCTGTGGAAGGGCGCAGAGCTCTACACCAGCCACATCCGCAATCTGTCAAACTCAGCCAATATGGACCCGGGCCAAGGCTTTGCCAGTTTTCGCCAGCGCCCAGGTTTTAAAACTATTGCCTTGCACCAGTCCGTGTGGCTTGGCCGACACGTATTTGCCAACGCAGGCATTGGCCGGTTTAACCACGACACCAATGGCGTGCAAGCCGAGGCCAGCGCCTTTGTGCCCAACCGCGACGATGTGCTGCGCATCAAAGCAGCCAAATACACCCTCAAATCCTTCCAAACCAGCGCGCAGGCTGCCCCCCTGTCGGCCACCTACCGCTACGTGCACTCCCCCAGCCTGTGGCTAGAAGCAGGAGCGCAGCGCTACTCAGATGGCACTAGCGGCCCATCGGTGGTGCTCACCCGCTGGTTTGGCGACGTGGCCATGCACCTGCACTACCGCAAAGGCGGTGTGGCACAGTTTGCTGGTCTGGAAATGTCCATACCGCTTACCCCCCGCAAAGGCTACGAGGCAGCCGGCATCAGCCTAGGCGGTACACCACAATTCACCCGAGGCATTCGCACCCGCATAGCTGACTCTGGCAGCGGCGGATACAACACGGTAGACTCAAACGCCGTGCGCGATTTCGCCCTAGACTACAACGCCGAGCAACGCCAGCTCAACCTAGGCCGCCAAGGCTTGGCCTACATGGCTGGCCAGCTTGACCGCATGCGCGAATCTTTTTACCTACATGCGGCAACCCTAGCCCCACAATAAACGACCAATACAGCCCCTAAGCAAAAAAACTTTGGATTGTTACGATTTAAATCGTGCCAGTTTGCCTAAAAAGCCACATAATACGGTTTACATGCTACGCTTACGCTAGTAGAATTTTATGGTGGTGTGCTTGATTCACATTTGTTTAAAAACTTTTTCAAGGGGTATTGTTATGAAATCTTCAGCAAAATGGGCAGTTGCGCTGTCAGTTACCGCAGCCGCGGTCTTGGCCGCTTGCGGCGGTGGTGGTGGGTTGGATGTGAAAGATACGTCAACAAAAGGTACTTCTTCACCAACAACAATACCCACTAGCACGGCATTAGTCAATTCTATTGCTGGCACAACTCCAATTACTTTCAGCGCTGGCGTACCAGAATTAGGCACGACTGGCAAAACAGACATGGTGATTACCGCAGCTGCAACTGCTGGTGGCGATCCATCCATGACAGTTACAGATGGCGCTGAAGTATTCAATGCTGACTTCTTGATTGGCTCGATCACCTACACAAGATTTTGCCAAGCAACAGTCAGATTTGTGACGAAGTTCGGTCTACCTGCAGTGATTCGTCTCGGTGATTCTTGCTACACATTCCCGGTATTTAGCCGCCCCAGAATTCCAACATTTAACATCGTAGTTCCTCAGATTTCAATAGGTACGAGCTTTACACCAATCCAAATTCAAATTGGCAACACCATTTCAACACCAGTGAATAAAACGCTCACTCTCAGTGTGACCGGTGGTTTAACAATCAACAATACGCCTGTCGCTACCCTCACAGTGGCTCCTATTACTGGTGGCTTCTGATACTTGTTACCAGTTCTATTGTTACAAAGCCCAGCTCGCTGGGCTTTTTTTATGGGCGCAGTATATGCAACAACACAGCCTGATTGGCCGACAATACACCGATATACACACCCGAAAACTCATAAATACATAGCAGCACATGACCATATGACGCTGACATTGGGCTTAAAATTCTTAAAAAATGGTTTTTACGCCGCCCTATACGTCAAACCACGTTTTCTGCAATCATTAGCTTCTGACATTGAGTCGCTAGGTTTGTGTGCAGGTATTCACCCTAAGTCACATTTGGGTCTTTACCGCACTGCATCTAAGCGTTTCCCATTTTTTCGATCTATTACCAACATGATTGTGCTACTGCTACCGTTGCAGAAGTGATTTATGCAAAGCGCCATCCAAAAACTGTTCGCAGGGTACTAGCGGATCGAAGCCGGGTGGTGCAAATTATCAAAAAATTGCATCATGTATCCTTGTTTAGTTGTCAGGCGATAAGGAATATGCAAGGATCACTGCCGCTCAATCTTCGCCCGCTCAATCACACCTGCCCAGCGCTTGGTCTCGGTGGCCAGCAGCTGCGCTGCTTCCTCGGGGGTGCTGCCTTGGGCATTGAGCTGCAGGTCTGACAAACGCTTGCGCACATCAGGTAGAGCCAGTACGGTTTGCAGCTCTTTGTTGAGCCTTGCCACTACCTCACGCGAGGTTTTGGCGGGCACGGCTATGCCGTTCCATGAAGTGACGTTAAAACTGGCCAGCGCGCCGCCGCTCTCGCGCACGGTAGGCACATCGGGCAAATTGGCCGAGCGGCGCTCGCCCAGCAGGGCAATGGGGCGCAGGGCTTTGCTGCTTATTTGCGGCATGAGAGGCCCTAGGATTTCCACCATGGCATCAATCTCGCCGCCGCGCAGGGCGTTGATCACGGGCGGTGTGCCGTTGAATGGCACGGTTTGAAACTCTATGCCTGCGCTGGCACCAAAGAGCTCAGCGGCCAGATTTTGCGTAGTGCCTTTTTGCGGTGTGCCAATGTTGAGCTTGCCCGGGTTGGCGCGGGCATAGGTCAAGAGCTCGGCAAGTGATTTGAAGCGCCCCGCTTCACTCACGGCAATCACCAGATCAAAACTGGCCAGCTTGGACACTGGCGCAAAATCGCGCTGGGTGTCAAACGGCAGCTGCTTAAACAGCGCGGCACTCACCGCGGTGCCGCTAGAGATCAGCAGCAGGGTGTGACCATCGGCATCGGCTCTGGCCACGGCCTCGCCTGCCACTATGCCGCCTGCGCTGGGTTTGTTTTCTACCACCACAGGCTGGCCGAGCGCCTCGGCCAGCTTTTGGCCCACCGTGCGCGCCGTGATATCGGCCGCGCCGCCTGCGGCGTTGGGCACCACGATTTTGAGGGCTTTGGTGGGGAAGGTTTGGGCATGCGAAGCGAATGGGCTTAGCAGAGCGCCAAGGCTGAGAGTAATGGTCAAAAGAGTGAAAAAGCTTGCGCGTGAGGTGTTCATGGTTATTACCCAGTTTAAAGTTTCGTAACTACTCAGCCCCCACCCAAACTAATCACGTATAGCTATCAAATAATGAGCGACAATCGCATCCATGCAAGATCTGCCAAACCTCAATGAACTCAGCGATGGGCAAAAAGACCAACTGATCCGCAGTCTGTG
>JAYTMT010000214.1:0-2918 GCA_043728315.1 Polaromonas sp.
TAATTTCAGCTATCGGTCAGGACTGGCGAAAAAAGCGCACCAACAAAAAAGAACAAGAGGTAGAAAATGTCACTGGTATCAATACCCAGTCATGGTTCAAATCATTGCCCACAGGAGTCCGAGAGTCCGTTGAATCGATTGTTCAAGTAATGACACGCAATGAAGAGGTAGATGAGACGACTGCCCCTGTAGTGCGTGCTTTATACAATCTTATCCCTGAGTATCCGCTTCTTCATTGGCGGCATCTACATAAATCACTAAAAGATGGAGTTTCTGAGTATTATAAAAACGATCAATTTGGCCACGCAGCTGATCAAGGAGCCAAGTTGTTTGCTGACCGCATAAGAGAGCTCACCAATTTAGTTAATCTTGATGGCACGGATCTCGCAAGCGTTTTTAGTATCACATACGATAAAGCAGCAAACGCAGTAACCACACAACCAAAACTACCCGTTAATGATTTAAGTACTCTTTCTCTGCGCAACATTCAAGAAGGGCAAGGACACTTGACTCGTGGTTTGATGGCGGGCTTCAGAAACCCAATTAACCATGCGCCAATGGCAAAAGTTGTACCAGAACTAATCTCTGAGTTGGATTGCTTAAACATCTTGAGTTTGATCTCGTATCTCTCCGAGAAACTAGACTATTACGAAAATACGTTGACCACCACACAAAATAACTAAGGTTTCAATTTTTTATCTACGACACGATTCAATATAGCTTGCGACCTGTTCCCCATAAACCTCACCGGAGCAGTCACCACCTCGCGCAGAGTGATTTTGGCGGTTTGCGATTCGCCATCCAGAATGAGCTGTACAGCATCATTCCATAGAGTCTACACATACGCTGATTAAATTGAATTCGCGCTTGAATAGTGGTGCGTTCGCCCCGTGCAAAATTGCTCATTTTAGATTTTATTCATACTCCAATAATTGCAGGCAACACCGCACACAGCGGCACCGCCTCCACGCCTTCGCCCATGGGGTAGCGGTGCAGGCCGGGGTACACCACGTACAGCGCATCCAGCTTCAGGTCGTGCATGGCGATACGTATGCTTTTGGTGATGGTGGGGGCATCGGCGCGTTTAAATTCCACACCTATGCGCTGCTGGCCGCGTAGCGTCATAAAAATCGCGCTTGCTGGCCCTGCGCCTTCAGCAAAGCAACTGCTTTTTTGTCAAACGACACAAAGGTTTCCCCGCCCAGCCAGTGGCCTTCGTAGGCTATCACGCCGTCAGCAAAATCTCCACCCGCGTCCAGTATCAGCAAACCCGCCTCTACAGCGGGCCGATTCATCTGCACGTTGGCTGCGGACAATAGCGCGCGGATGGCGCTGGCAGCGTCCATGGGCGTAAAGCCATAGACTTTGCGCAGCACCCAGACAAACTCGCACAGGCTGGGCAGCGCAATAGCTATCAGCGTGGCGTCCAGCAATACCTTGGCAGCTATTTTTGCCTGCACCGGGTCGTCACCCACCACAGCGCGCACCAGCACATTGGTATCGGCCGTAACTTTCACTGTTTACCAGCCCATGCTTTGGCAGTAGCCTCGTTGATCTCGTCGATGGTGGCAACTTTCTTAGTCCGCCCAGCCAGCAGTCCCACAAATCCTTGAATGGTTTGGCTAGGCCGCGCTGCTTTCAGCACGCCGCGCCCGTCTGGCAACAGGTCTAGCTCTATCTTGTCACCAGGCTTGATGCCCAGGTGCTGCAGCACGTCTTTTCTAAACGTTACCTGCCCCCGCTCAGTAACGGTCAATGTGGTCATGGTATTGGCCTTTCAGCTTTATAGTGTTCACATTGTAAGGTGAATTTGCATTACATGCGGTTGGCGCAGTAAATACCGCGCAGTGCGCGGTTAAACGTCAATATTCGCCGCCCGCAGCGCATTCGTCTCAACAAACGCCCGGCGCGGCTCTACGTCGTCGCCCATCAGGGTGGTGAACACCCGGTCGGCTTCGATGGCGTCTTCTATCTGCACGCGCAGCAGGGTGCGCACGGTGGGGTCCATGGTGGTTTCCCATAGCTGCATCGGGTTCATCTCGCCCAGGCCTTTGTAGCGCTGGCGGCCTACGGCGTTTTCGGCTTGCGTGATCAGCCAGGCCATGGCTTCGCGGAAGTCGCTTACCTTGTGTTCTTTTTGTTTTTCGCCTTCGCCGCGTTGCACTACCGCGCCTTCGCCGATCAGGCCTTCAAAGGTAAGGGCCGCCTCGCGCATGGCAGCGTAGTCGCCACCGTGCACAAAGTCGGCGGTGATGTTGCTGACCTTGGCGTTGCCGTGGATCCAGCGGGTGATGGTAAGCACATGCTTGTCGGTGCGAGCATCAAACACGGCGGCTACCTGCGCGTTGTGCAGGCCGCCTTGCAGCGCTAACGCTGATTTTTCGGCAGCCTCCAGCGTGTCCAGGTCCAGCGCCACGCCATTCATGACGGCTCTCAATCCTTCGCCGTCCATCCAGGCACCCAGGCGGCTGATGACCGAGTTGGCTACCAGATATTTGCGTGCAATCTCGGCCAGTGCGTCGCCTTGCAGCGGCGGCTTGCCTGCGCCGGGCACTACCTTGGCACCGTCTAGCGCCACCTGCAGCAGGTACACGTCGAGCGCGGGGCCGTCTTTAAGGTATTGCTCTTGCTTGCCATGCTTCACCTTGTACAGCGGCGGCTGCGCGATGTAGATGTGGCCGCGCTCCACCAGCTCGGGCATTTGGCGGTAGAAGAAGGTGAGCAGCAGCGTACGAATGTGCGCGCCGTCCACGTCGGCGTCGGTCATGATGATGATGCGGTGGTAGCGCAGCTTGTCGACGTTAAATTCTTCTTTGCCTATGCTGGTGCCCAGGGCGGTGATGAGCACCACAATTTCGTTGCTGGTCAGCAACTTTTCGTAGCGGGCTTTTTCGACGTTCAAAATCTTGCCGCGCAAT
>JAYTMT010000215.1:0-1998 GCA_043728315.1 Polaromonas sp.
TCTTCAAGTACAACTATTCTTGCCATGGTAATTTGTCTTCTATTTTGTTATTGACGTGCTGCTTAGAACATGTTGGCGGCACACATTGTGCGGTACAAATGCGTCGCTCTTCGCCTAGTCGCTGGCTGCGAAAGCAAGTAGTTTTATGTGCCTTTTTGGCCTCTAACGCTTATGGATACTGCGTAAAGTGCTATTATAATTATAGCAACGCCGAAAATCCACAAAGGCCACAACCCAAAGCGCCCTGCCCACCCTGCATAAGGCGTGATGCCTTGCCGGCCTTCGACCGATCCACTGAGCACACCGCGCGTATGGCGCGGCAAGCTATGCGTCACCTCACCTCGGTGATTGATGATTACAGTCGCTCCCGTGTTGGTGGCGCGCACCATCGGGCGGCCCAATTCAAGGGCGCGCATGCGACTGATTTGCAAGTGTTGATCAATCGCTACCGTGTTGCCAAACCAGCCGATATTGCTCACATTGACCATCGCCGTTGGAGCGCGAGTTTCATCCACAAAGCGCCGCGCCAGCTCATCGCCAAACAAATCTTCATAGCAAATATTCGGCGCCCAGCGCTGACCTGCCCACTCGAAACTGGGCTGCCCCACCGCGCCCCGGTTGAAATCCCCCAACGGAATATTCATCATCTGCGTGAACCATTTGAACAGTGGTGGGATGAATTCACCGAAGGGGACGAGATGGTGTTTGTCGTATTGGTAAGGCTGGGTTTGATGGGGCACGACTTGACTTGGTTTTAAGCCGATAACTGAGTTGGTATAGCCTTTGTTGAAATCGCCAAGCGGGATTCCAACCAACGCAGCTTGATCGCCAGTAGCGTAGCGTTTTTGAATGCCCTCCCAGTAGCCTTCGGGCAGTTGGCGCGGCAGTAGCGGAATCGCAGTTTCTGGCGTGATAACCAATGAAGATGTATTCAAGGCCAACTGCTGCTGATACCAATCCAGCGAAGCCTTGATCCCCGTGCTCGGCTCAAACTTTTCGCCTTGCGGGATGTTGCCTTGGAGCAAAGAAATTTGTGTTGTGGCGCTGTTTTGCGTGAAGCGTTCGAGCCAAGTTGCGTCGGTCTGCGCTACGGTAGGCAGTAACAACACCGCCACGGCAAGGATGCGCTGCAAACGGCCACATTTCAAAAACTGTGGAAGCACTGCTGCCACCCATGCGGCTAAAAAGCCAAGCCCATAAACACCCATCCAAGTTGCATAACCAGATAGCAGCCCATTCACATGCGCATACCCGCCCGCGCCCCACGGAAAGCCGGTAAACCAACTGTCTCTCGCCAACTCAGCCAGCATCCATGCTGCTGCAAAAACAATAGCACTCCACGCAGGATGTATGCCGGCTACCTGCCTAAAACGCTTATAAAAATAGCTCGCAGCCGCGTAATACAGGCCTAAAAATCCGCACAGGACAAAAATCGCCAGCATCGCCAGTGGCGCTGCCAGCCCGCCATACACATGCATGCTAATGAAGAGCCACCACACCGTGCCGCAAAGCCAGCTTGTGGCAAACAGCCAGCCAAGCAAAGCCGCTTGCCTTGTCGAGCTTGCCCGATCAATCAGCATCACCAGCGCAGCTAACGAAAGCATTTGCAGCCACCACAGCGGCTGACCATTCCAAGGCGCAGCAATCGAGATGGCTTGCGCATAGCCAGCAAGCAAGCTCAATAAAGCGAGGTGCAACCTGAAACCACTAGCCACAGAAGAAGAAAAACTCATCCGCCTATTGTCGCGGCAATATGAAGCTGAATTGTCAAGCCTGCATCAACGGCAAACTCCGCGCCCGCTTGCCTGTTAAAGCAAACATCGCATTGGCCAGCGCAGGCGCGAGAGGCGGCACGCCGGGCTCGCCGATGCCTGTGGGCGCTTGGGTGCTGGGCACAAGATGAGTTTCGACTTGCGGCGTTTCGGCCAATTTGAGCATGCGGTATTGCGGATAGTTTTGCTGCTTCACTATGCCGCCCTCAATATCAATCTTGCCCCA
>JAYTMT010000216.1:0-5009 GCA_043728315.1 Polaromonas sp.
CACTAGTGCCGATAGCAGCTCAAGAGATTGAAAACTCCTGAAAATTCAGGAATTTGTCAGCTTTAGCTGGCGCTTTTTTTGAATTCTGCAAGTGGCTCATAAGTATGATTTTTTGTTTACGATTTTCGGTCATCTTTAGCGCGTTAGCCTAACACTTCGGTCAAGGCGTCCACCAACAGCGTGGCGCGCCGCATGCTCATATACCCTAGGCAATCGGCGCGCCACGCTGTTGGTGTCGCCTTACCTCAAACGTTAGTGATCAAGGAAACGTTCCACAACATGCAAGCCGTATTGCGAGCTAGGTAAGCGCCCAAGCGTGACCGAAAATCAGGCATGTTGACTTAGCAATAGTTACATCACACCTACTATTACTACCAAAATAATAGCAAACTATCGCTATATTGCGGTGACATTAGCCAAATTATCTAGTGGATTCAAAAGAGTCTCTTTCAACCAAGCGCCAACCCATCCAACCAAGCCAGCACATCCGCCACCACCGCCTCATACCCGGGCTCGGCCAGCGGCCAATGGGCGTGCTGGGGGTATTCGCGGCTGGCTGCTAGCGGGCCATACCAGCGGGCGGTGGCGCGGGACGCGCCGATGGGGACTATGCGGTCTTGCACGCCAGCTAGCAGGAGCATGGGTGTATGGATGCGGGATTTGTTCACGCGGTTGCTGCCTGCAAGGTTGAGCGGGCCAAAGGCCAGTTGGTAGGCCGCTCGGCCAGATTCATGCACCAGTTGGGCAGCGCAATCTCTGGCTTGTGGTGCTGGCATGGCATTAAAAAGTAAATAGTTGGCCTCCCAAGCACTGAGCTTGAATGCGCTGCGCCAGAGCAAGGGGTTAGCAAAATGCCGTGCAGTGCCGGGCAGGGCGGCAAGGCGCAGCGGAAATACCGCCCCCGGGGCTGCGGCGCACACGCCCACCACTGCGGCCAAGCGAGATTGCGTTGCTAGCATTTGCGCCACCAAGCCGCCCATGCTGTGGCCAATCACAATCGGTGGTTCGGTGTATTTTTCGAGGGCCTCAGCCGCTGCCGCCACATAGTTGGCAATACCCATATGCCGCAAATCATCAGGAGTTGCCTCGTTAGGCGCTGCTTCGTGGCCCGGAAAGCACAAGGCCTGCGTGCGGTAGCCAGCAGCTTCAAACAGGGCGCGCCACTGCTCCCACACCCAAGGGCGGCTCCACATGCCGTGTAGAAAAAGAATGGGGGGTTTGGAGCGCATGGTGTTTACGGTGCAAAGGGTGGTTTTGGAGGTTGTACGGCGTGAAGAGTCAAGCTCTCTGTGCCACTGTACCAAAATGGTAAAACTCATCAGCCATGACTTGAATCACACGCTGTACCGCTTGGTTGGCGCTGTCTTTGCTGCTGAGAAATTCGTGTGCGCCAGGATCATTGACAATGTAGAGCAAAAGATAGCCATGACGGCCACCATCAACATAGAACAAAAACCGATCACTGACGCGCTTTCTGCGGCGCTGCCAGTTGGTATCCCATGCGGCTAAGGCATTTGGGGTGGAAATTGGCACCATATGCACATGGCGTACCATGCACGAGTGTAAGTTCAAGGCATCCTTGCCAAAGAAATAGCTTTCATCCTCCCCGCTGTGCTTCCATTGCACAAAGCGATCTATGAAGTGCTGCGCATTGATATTCTCAGCTGAAAATGCTTCTTGCAGCCAAGGGGATATGCAAGCTTTGAGCGCCGTAGCAGGCAGCGGGTGAGCCGGCATACCCACTTAATGGGCGACAAGCTTTTTTAGTCCTGCCAAGGTAAATTGAGAGCTAGAAGCAATGGCTTCAAAGACTGATTTATCAGCCGCATCCAAGCGTGGCACGTTGCGCTTTAGCACGAGCAGCTGAGGGGCAGTTTTTTTCGCGACAGAACGACGCGTGATACGCGGAGATGTTGTTACGGTTTCACTGAGCATGAATTTATTTTAATGCATTCTACGGATTGATCGTTGAGGTGCTTTGAGCCAATTTTGGACTTACTTGCCTATCACCCAGCAATAAGTTCAAGCTTGATCATCTCAATCGCATTGTTTACACTATTTTAATAATTTAATCATGCATTTTACGTATTATATTCCGTATAATACATGAATGATTGATCGCCATTTGTACCCTCATTTGCTAGAAACGCTGGCCGATAACCCTGCTGTGGCGCTGCTGGGGCCGCGGCAGGCGGGTAAGACGACTTTGGCGCACCACATTGGCGACCAGCGCAATAGTGGGCAGGGCACGGGCAGCATGTATTTAGACTTGGAAAGCCCGCATGACAGGCAAAAGCTGCTGGATGCACAGGCGTATTTGCAGGCGCATGAGGACAAGCTGGTGATTTTGGATGAGGTGCAGCACATGCCTCATCTGTTTGGGGTACTGCGCAGCTTGGTTGACCAAGGGCGGCGCAAGGGTTTGAGTGCAGGGCGATTTTTGCTGTTGGGTTCTGCCTCGGGTGAGCTGCTCAGGCAGTCGGGCGAGAGCTTGGCGGGGCGTATTGCTTACTTGGAGTTGCCGCCTTTTCAGCCGCTTGAATTGCGGGCTCTAGATCAAGATGCGCTGTGGCTGCGGGGCGGGTTTGCCAGCAGCTTTTTGGCCAGTTCGCAGCCCAAAAGCATGACCTGGCGACAAAATTTAATCAACACGTATCTCCAGCGCGATATTCCGGCTTACGGCACGCGCGTTCCGGCCCAGACGCTGCGCCGCCTGTGGACGATGCTGGCGCACCAACAAGGCGGCTTGCTGGATGTGTCGATGCTTGGCAAAAACTTGATGCTGGATGCTAAGACGGTGCACCGCTATTTGGATTTGTTTGTGGACCTGATGCTGCTGCGCCGCTTGGTCCCATGGCATAGCAATGTGGGCAAGCGCATGGTGAAGTCGCCCAAGTTGTATATCCGCGATTCGGGGCTGGTGCATGCGCTGCTGGGCATTGCCTCGCTTGATGCGGTGTTGGCGCATCCGGTAGTGGGCAACAGCTGGGAGGGATTTGTAATAGAGGCGCTGCTCAACGCTGCGCCAATCAACACCAGCGCAGGGTTTTATCGCACCAGCAATGGCGCAGAAATTGACTTGGTGATGGATGTGCCGGGCTACGGCGTGTGGGCGATTGAAATCAAGCGCGGCATTGCCAGCCCGCCTAGGCGCGGTTTTTACAGCGCGTGTGAAGATATTGCGCCAGCGCGGCGTTTTGTGGTGTACCCCGCTGGAGAGGCTTACCCGTTGGGCGCAGGCTTAGAAGCTGTTGGTCTGCGCACGATGCTAGAGACGCTGCAAATGAGTGGGTGATTGGCCCAATGCTCATGCTGGCAAGCCTTGTGGGCGTTTTACCCCGCCTTTGCGCTGCGGCGGCGGTTTGCCAATGTCAATGCCCGCTTGGGCGAGCGCGGCTTGCAGCTCTTTGCGAAACAGGTGGTAGTCCACCTCGGTGCTGTGGCGCGGGGCGATTTCAAAATCAAAATGCGGATTGTCCATTTCATGTTGAATTTTGGCGGGCAGGTTGGCGGGGCGCTGCCATTTGCCAATGATTTCTTGGACGGCCAGCCGCGCTTGCATGTCGGCCATGGGCCAAATGCAGCCCAGCGGTTGAAACAGGCCAATGAAATACAAACTGGGGTGCTGGGCGTGAAGCATTTTTAAATACAAAGGCGTTTTATCGACCGTGCTGTAGTCAATAAAGCGGTTGTCAAAAAACGGGTGCGTGATGACAAAGCCGGTGCAGGCCACCACGGTGTCGTAGGTGGCGCGGCTGCCATCGGTAAACACCACGTCTGCGCCTTCAAAGCGGGCAATGCCGCCGCGCGGGCCGATGCGGCCGTGGCGAATGAAGTCGATCAAATCGCTGTTGAGGGTGGGGTGGGCGTGCAGGGGTGGCTTGGTGTTCTCGGGCAGGCCCATGTCGCGGTAGTTGCCCTGCAAGAGGCGCAGCAGCCACTGAAAGCTGGTTTGCCGCACCCAAGTGGGCAGCCAAGCCGAGCCACTGGCAAATTCGTCGCTGGGTTTGCCAAAGATGAATTTGGGCACAAACCACTGCGGGCTGCGCATGCTCAGGTGCACGCTGTGGCTCACGCGCGCGGCCTCCACCGCCACGTCGCAGGCAGAATTGCCGCCGCCAATCACAAGCACCCGCTTGCCGCGCCAGCTGTCGTCCACGCCCTTAAAGTCGTGCGAATGGATGTATTGGCCAGCAAACTCGCCTTGTATCTCAGGCCAGCGCGGATTCCAGTGGTGGCCGTTGGCAACCATCATGTGGCTAAACTGCATGCGCTGTTCTTCGCCTGCCTCGTCCAGATAATCCACGCGCCAAGTCTCATCGGCGTTCTTTTCCACCGCCGTCACGCTGTGGCCAAACTTGATGCACTCCATGACCCCAAAATGCTTGGCGTAGCTCTCAAAATACGCCTGCAACTGGCTGTGGTGCGGGTAGGCTGGGTAGCCCGCTGGCATGGGGTAGTCTTCGTATTCGCTCCAAGCGCGGCTGGAGATGATGTGGGTGTTTTCATGCACGCTGCTGTGGCCGGTGCTGGAGTTGAACACCCAGTTGCCGCCTACCAAAGTGTTGCGCTCAAATACCGTGACTTTCAGGCCTGCGGCGATGCAGTTTTTAGCAGCGGTGATGCCGCTGGGCCCTGCGCCTATGACGCAAACATGGAGTGGGACAGTTGGATTCATGGCTGTATCTTCGCTGGCTGCGGGGCTATCGGTGCATGGCGTTTTCCCCTACGGGTCAGCGTTTTGGCTCTCCCGCCGCCGCTCATGCGGGGATACCCAATACTGTTCGTTTAGTTTGTTTCACTCGCTCTAAGGCTGCTAACTGGTTCATGTTCAGTTTGGTTGCTGCCTCGGCTAAGCGTGCGCTGTGCTGGTGTTCATGTTTCGATTTTAGTTGGTCACTGCTGCGGCCAAGCGAGCGCTGTGCCCACGCGCAAACGGTCGCTGGCCCCTTCGGGGTAGCTTGTTTTTTCAAGCAAATGGGAGGAATGTTCATAACTCGGGCTAAAGC
>JAYTMT010000217.1:0-2711 GCA_043728315.1 Polaromonas sp.
AAAAACCAGCTACCCCGAAGGGGCCAGCGATCCGTTTGCGCATTGGCACAGCGCTCGCTTGGCCGCAGAAGTGACCACCTAAGAACGAAATATGCGCAGACACAGTATGGGCATAGCCACGGCCGTGAGCAGCTCAGGGCGCATGGCAGACGCTTAAGCGCATCACCAAAAGTAATAAGGCTTGGGTGACAATAGCGGCATGGGCATTGCACACTACATCAAAGAAATTGGCCGCGGCAAAGACGGCGCTCGGTCGCTTAGCCGCGAACAAGCGGCCGACTTAATGGGGCAAGTGCTAGACGGCGCGGTGTCTGACCTTGAAATTGGTGGTTTTTGCCTTGCTATGCGCATCAAAGGCGAAACGCCCGACGAAATGGCTGGTTTTTTAGATGCCGCCCATGCGCGGCTGCACAAAATTCATTTTGACTGCCCTGTAGTTGTTTTGCCCAGCTACAACGGGGCACGCAAGCTGCCTGTGCTCACGCCGCTTTTGGCTGCGCTGCTGGCCAGAGAAGGCGCTAAAAATCGCTTTGCGGTGCTCATGCATGGCGCGGCTACCGAAGACAAGCGGGTGACCAGCCTAGAAGTGCTTCAAAACATCAATTTTAAAGAAAATTTGGATAATGTCAGCGTCATATGGTCATATATAGCTACTGATACTGTAGCAAATAGCTTCCAGCAAGGCAGCCTTGTGTATGCGCCCACTGCGGTTCTTAGCAGCGGTTTGATGCGGCTTTTAGACGTGCGCCGTGCTGTGGGGCTGCGCAATTCGGCGCACAGCATGGTCAAGCTGATGAACCCTGTGGACAGCGACCAAGCCTTGATCATCAGTAGCTACACCCACCCCGAATACTTGCAGTCGATGACGGCCACCTTCAGCCTCACGGGCGCGCGCGCCCTGCTGCTGCGCGGCACGGAAGGCGAAAGCGTGGCCGATGCGCGCCGTGCCCCGCAGATGGATGCATTCGCTGGCGGCGTGGTCGCCCGCGTGCAAGAGGCCCAATCGGGCAGCTTGGCAGTGCTGCCCGATTTGCCCAACGACACCAGCGCTGGGGGTACGGCCCGCTACACAGAGGCTGTATTAAACGGTGAAAAACCTGTGCCCGCGCCGATTACCCAGCAGGTGGAACATATCTTGCATTTGATACGCCATATGTAAGACCCGAGAAGACATTTCCCCATGAAAACCACCGCAGCACGACCAACCGCCCAGCTGGGCCAAGGCAAAGTCATTCTCGTAGGCGCAGGCCCGGGCGACCCCGATTTGCTCACGTTCAAAGCCGCCAAAGCCATTGCCAGCGCCACGGTGATCTTGGTGGATGATTTGGTCAACGATGCCATTTTGCAGCATGCCAACCCTAGCGCCCGCATCGTGCATGTGGGTAAACGCGGCGGCTGCAAATCCACCCCCCAAGCTTTCATTGAAAAACTCATGCGCATGGCGGCCAAAGAGGGCGAAACCGTGGTGCGCCTCAAAGGCGGCGACCCTTTTATTTTTGGCCGTGGTGGCGAAGAAATTGAGGCTCTGCAAGCTGCTGGCATCAGCGTAGAAGTGGTCAACGGCATTACATCGGGCTTGGCAGCGCTGACCTCACTGAATGTGCCGCTCACCCACCGCGAACATGCCCACGGCGTGGTTCTTGTCACTGGCCACGCCAAACCCGGCGACGCGGGCACAGACTGGGCGCTGCTTGCCCACACTGCGGCGCAGGCCAAGCTCACCTTAGTGATTTACATGGGCGTGAGTGGCTCGCGGCAGATTCAAGACCAATTGCTACAAGGCCTGCCCGCGCACACGCCCGTGGCCATCATCCAAAACGCCAGCCTGCCCACCCAGCGCCACGCTGTGGCCACGCTGGGCACACTGCGTGCCACCATAGAGCGTGAATCATTGCAAAGCCCCAGTGTGATTGTGGTGGGCGATGTGCTGCAAGGGCTGGGCGCACTGGGCGCGGATGCCGCGCAATCAGCCGATTTAAAAGCGGCCTAAACCGCTGGGATGGCGCGCCTGCAAGTAACCGAAGTCTGGGCGGCTGAGGCCGAAATTATGGCAAAGCCTAAGCCCCTAGCGCTGTGGAATGCGGTGCGCCGCCTTGTGGCGTTTGGCATTGTTCATCTCAGGCAGCCGCAGCGCTTGGTGCTTGGTCACCCGGCCCCGCATGCGCTCGCGCCACATGGCAAACGAGCTGCGCTTGATTTGCGTGCGCATGAGATTCACCACGGCCGATTCATTCAAACCAAATTGCAGCTCTATGGCCTCAAAAGGCGTGCGGTCTTCCCACGCCATTTCGATGATGCGGGAAATATCCTCTGGCGACAGCGTAGGGAGTTTTAGCGTGTGGGGCATGGCTGTATCGTAAGCGTAAACGCTTGGCGTGGACTCACTGAGGCTAAGCGAATGCTGTGCCCACACTCTGGATTGGTCTCGCTGCGGCTAAGCGAGCGCCGTGCCAACGCTCTGGATTGGTCTCGCTGCGGCTAAGCGAGCGCTGTGCCCACGCTCTGGGTTGGTCTCACTGCGGCTAAGCGAGTGATGCGCCAACGCTCTGGGTTGGTCTTACTGCGGCTAAGCGAGTGATGCGCCAACGCTCTGGGATGGTCTCACTGCGGCTAAGCGAGCGCTGTGCCCACGCGCAAACGGTCGCTGGCCCCTTCGGGGTAGCTTGTTTTTTCAAGCAAATGGGAGGAATGTTCATAACTCGGGCTAAAGC
>JAYTMT010000218.1:0-17465 GCA_043728315.1 Polaromonas sp.
TTCAGCAGATTCTAGTGTGACGATGTATTTTTCCATCGCTTATTGTCACTTTAATGCTCATATTTAGCAACTATTTATGCGACAATTTATGTGTGATGAAACACTAGGCTAAATGGCATGATGTCGGGTTCGCCCATGAAGCCTGCGCCCACTTGGCGTGCGGGGTCGTTGGCGCTGGCACCTTGTGGCGGGCTTTCGTTGACAGCTGCATAGGTTTGGTCAAAGGTGATTTGCTCCACACCTGTGGGCGTGCAGCGGTAGGCCCGGCAGTCGCCCACGCGCATGATGTGGCCTCGGCCGCCAGGCAGCAGCCACGCGGCCACGCTGGTGGCCGCGCCTGGCGAATAGCTCACTTGGGCAAGCTTAGCCTGCACATGGTCATCGGCTTGGCGCATCCACTGGGCCAGCCCTGCGGCCTGCCCCCACAGCTCGGGGGCGGTGTGCAGGCAGTGGGCGCTCAGCTCGGCACTGGCTATGTCGCCTCTGCTGCCACCGCCCACCCCGTCATTCACGCAGGCCACTATGGCCTTGCCCACAGTATGACCCATGTGGGGTAGCGCCACGCTGCGGTGGGCAATGTGGTCTTCGCTGATGCTGGCGTGGTGCAAGCCAATGAGCTGCGCCCAGGCCAGTGCCCAAGTGCCCTCTTGGGCATGGCCACAGTTGGCCCAGCGCAGTTCAATGGTGGTGTTCATGCTTTTTCTACCTTGATTTCAAGAATACCATCACCGCTGGCTGCACCAAGGCTCAGGCTGTGCGCTGCGCCCAAACGGTGGATAAAGCGTTGTGGCTGCACGACTCCTTTGCAATACACGCCGTTTCTGCCGCGCTGGGCAGCCAAGTTGTCGATGCGGATTTCACTGGCGGCCAAGTCGGGCAGCTGCAAAGACAGGTGCTCACGCGACACATAGCACAGGGTGCCGGGCGCTTGGGTTTGCGCCAGCAGACCGCGGTCTGCGTGGCTGGGGCTAAAGTTACGCGGGCGCACCGCAAAGCCGGGCAGATCAGGGTGGCGGCCTATGGTGTAGGGGAAACCGTCTTCAAACAAATCCACACTGGCCTGCACACCGGCTGCGCACAGGTGCAGGCGGGCAATGGGGCTGCGCTGGGGCTGGCTGCTTCTGTAAAGAGGGGTTTCACCGCCAAGCGTGGCTGGCGCTGGTGCAATGGGGCGCGTGGCCAAAGGGGTTTCGCGGCTGAAGGCATCAAAGCTGGCTGCGGGAGGTGCGGTGGGCGGCACAACGGGAGATACTGGTGCTTGTGGCGCTGGCTCGGTCACTGCCCCATGTGCTGGGCTTGGAGTTGCTGTTGGGGTCGGGGTTGCTGCTGGGGTTGGGGTCGCTTCAGGCGCTTGCGCCACCGCTGGGCTGGCGAGCGGTTCGCGCAGAGGCAGGGTGGTGTATTCGCCCTCAAACTCAAACTTGAGGGCAAAGCGTGCGCCAGAATAGCTCACCAGCGTTTCCACCAGCTGCCCCTCCATCATGCTGTCTTCGGCCACGATGGACAGGCCATAAAACTGGCTTAAATCGAGTTGCTCAGCGCCCTTGGCTTTTTTGATGCGCAGCAGCACGATGCGGTCGCGCATCTCTGCGGGCATTGACTGGATGGCGCGCAGGCAGGGGGTGGCGGCATCTTTGAAGCCCACTTTCACGCGCTTGATGCGGTAGCCTGCCTCGGGGTCTTCGTTGTGGTAGGGCGCTACATGGCGCAATATGAAGCTGGTGGCCCCTTCGGTGAGTGCGGCATTGAAGCCGTCCACCCATTGGTCAAACATGGGGTCAAGCGGGTCTGGCTCTGGGCGCTGAGCGCCAAAAACTGGGCTAGCTGCAAAGCGGGCAGGTGGTGCGGCGCCAAATAGCCAGTCAAACATGGAAATAAGGCGTCGGCTGGACACGGCAGCGGGCACGGTGGCTTTGCCTGATTGGCCAAACAAAGGGGAGGTGTGAAGGGAGTGGCTCATGGTAAACATCCTTTAAGGTGGGTGAATAAAGAAACTGAACTTGCTTTCACCGGAAAATGCCGGCTTATGGGGGTGATACGGGGATTTGAAAAATATCGGTTTTATGCTGTGGTTTTAGACAGCGTGCAGCGGCTGCCAACGCACCAGC
Organism: Polaromonas sp.; assembly: GCA_043728315.1. Classification (GTDB taxonomy): domain Bacteria; phylum Pseudomonadota; class Gammaproteobacteria; order Burkholderiales; family Burkholderiaceae_C; genus JAAFIP01. Next base: position 2,109 of record JAYTMT010000218.1, read on the forward strand.
AGTACATGGCACTTAGCAAATGGCTGGCCACGCACCGTACAGCTCAGATCGAAATGCACGCCTAGCGCTACAAGCTGGCGCTGCAAATAGGCCATGCCTGCGTGGCCTGCTGCACTGCGCGGGTCTAGCAATGCCGCGCTGAACAGTATCTGCAGCTGCGGCGTGTGGCCTTGCAAGCCTGCACGGCTGTGCTGCGCATCAAAAAGCGCATCGTGGACATGGCCGACTAGCGCTGGCCACGTGCGTGCTTGGCTTTGCAAGCGCAGTGGGCTGGGGGAGTGGGTGGCGGTGTGGGTTTGCATGGTTGTGTTTCGGTGGGGTGTATTTCGATGGGGTTAAATCAGTTTGCGGGTACTGGGCTAGCTTTTGCCACCCATTGGCTGCCAGCTAGGCTGGCTGCATACAGCGCGTTGACCACGGCCAAGCCTGCTTCGGCAGATACATTCGGGCCTTCGTCGTTTACGTTATCCACCATTTGTGTGCTTTGGTTGAAATTGCGCTCCGACAGCACCACCACCACTTTGTCCCATGTGCTGGAGCCGGGCAAGCCCACCAGCATGGAATACCACTTCATGGGGGGCATTTGGCATTTGGCGATTTCGTTACGCAAGGTATACCAACGTGCATGGCCTTGGCGGGTGCGGGCGAGCTCGTCGGCAAAGTTTTGGCACTCTGCGCGCCACACGGGCAGGGGCTTACGGTCACCCGAGAACACTGGGGTGCCAGTTTTGCTGGCTACCCGAATAGACTGGGCGGCATTGGCCGTGCAGGCAATGTGCCAAGCGCCACTGGGCGTGGCTTTGCGGGCGCTGGCGCAGGCGCTGCGCGCTGTGCCTGCGGGGAAAGTGTGTGTGTCTTGCAGCCCTTGCAGCACGGGCTGCGCCACGGCGCGGCTAAAAGCCAGTGGCGTGCTGGGCTGCACGCTCTGGCTAGTGCCGTCGCTGCGCTGGGCCCAGGCTATGAGGTGGGCTTGGGCGGCGCTGGCTTGGCCGTTGGCCACCGCAGCCAGCTGGAGCAGTGTATTGGCCATGCCCACGGGGCTGGCCAGTGCGTTGCCCGTGCCAAATAGCTCGGCAAGCAGGTTGTTAAGCACCCGACCTTGGCAGTTGCGCCATGCGGTTTCGGGGGGCTTTTGGCTACAGGCTCGCAATGTCTGTGCTTGTAGTTGCGCCCAATCGTCAGACTGGGCTGGGTGCGCAAAATCGAGCAGGCGCGACGCAAATACTGGCGCATGCAGGCCGTCGATTTGGCCTGCGCTCAAAATATCTGCATGGCTGCTGCCAGCATCCATGCGCCGCGCCAGCCGGGCTATGCTGCTTAAGCGATGCCTTGCGCAGTCAGGTGCAAAGCCTTGGCTTTTGCACATCACCATGTCTATGAGTTCTGTGCTGGCTGAGCGTGTGAGTATGCTGGGCAGTGTTTGGGCTTCTTGGCGCGTCAGGCCCGCCTCTAGCAAGCCAAGTGCAATCGGCAATTTAACCTGCGAGCCCGGCGCAGCCATTTGCATGAGGGATTGGCTGTTGTTGCGGTGGCTGCGCTTGGGCGGCGTGCCGTCTGGCAGGCTTGGCAGCTGCGGGCAGCCTTGTGCGGCGCGTTCGCCTTTTTGGCGGCTTGCGTAGCAAGGTGTGTAGGCACTGGCGGCGGCTTCTACAGCGCCCGTTTGCACGTCAACAATCAGGATGCCCATGGCGCGGGCTCTGGCGCTTTCAAACATACTGCCCGCCTGCTCTTTGTTGCACCAGTGGCATTGCTGGCACGCTGCTAGGTCACCGGTGTAGCACGCGGCGGTGGTTTGCGCAAAGTCTTGGCTTGGCTGGTGCCAAGCGGCGCTTACGTGGCGACCTTGCATGAGCTGCGTGCTGCTCGATGCATTAGCCCAGCTGCGGGTGTTGGGGCTTTGGCCGCGCAGGGGGCTGCTGTATTGATGCACTGGCGTTAATAAATTTTGGATATGCGGCAGGGCATTGGTGGCATCTTGCACTGCGGCTTCTGGGCAGGCCGACGTTGGCGCTAACTTGCTGGGTGCGCTGGCAAGCGCTAGGCTCGTCGCAAAAGCGGGTGCGTGGTTTGTAAAAAAACAGCCTGCTAGGCGAAATGGGTCACGCAAACCGTTTTGTGCTGCCGCTTGTTCTGGGTTACTGATGAGGGCTAAGGCGTGGTCGCCTGATTTTGCGTGGCGGTTGAGCCAATCTAGGGCTATTTGCACGTCGCTGACAAGCTCTGCCTTAAGCTTTGCCTCGGGCGGGAGGGTGGGTAAATAATGCGCTGGGTTGGCGCTGGCTAGCTTGGTATTTAAGGCGGCATGGGCGCAGATCCATCGCCTGTTGTTGTCTGCTGCGCCTGCGCTGGGTTTTGGCGGGCAGGCTATGCCAGAGGCGGCGGTGTCGATTGGGCTTATGAGTTCTTCGCTCAGCCATTGCAGGCCTTGTGTTAGGCTGCGCGCCAACGCGCCATTGCTGTAGTGGTCTTGCACGCTTTGGCTGCCAAGCGCCTGCGGCCAGACCAATAGTGCGCAAAACACCATGGTGAATATGCCCATGAAGCCGAAGGTGCGGCGCAACAGTGAGGATGAGCCGGAGGATGGGTAGTGAATCTGGGGGGCTAAAGCGCGCATGGTGTTGCTCCTGTGGTGTGGGGATACTTGGGCTATACGGTTTTTTGAGACATATTGGTTTGGGTGTTGCTGGAGCAGGCCAAACCCAGCCACAGCGCCACCACACACAGCGCTGTGCTGCCATAGCCCAACACTGGCAGGCCAACGCCTGACAACGACACCCAAGACAGCGTGCCGCCCACCGTGAGCAGGGTTTGGGCTTGGGCCAACAGGCATGGCACGGCCACCAGCCACGCGCGCAGCCAAAGCAAAGTGTCTATCTGGCTGGCTTGCGCATGGCGGCTTGGCATGGCCGCCAAGGTAAGCGCGCACAGCCATGCCAGTAGCAAGATGACCAATACCGCCGCTTTATGCACCCCCCACGTGGCAACGATGCCCACATAGGCAAAATCTGATGCCAATTGCAGCGGCGCTCCGCTGCCCAGCGTGCAGGGCGCTAGGCCTATATGGGCTTTGGCACCGCAATAGGGCACTGCGCCAAGCCCAAAACCACCCTGCTGCGCTGCCGCATCCATGAGCCAGCGGCTTTGGGCGAGGTTTGGGCTGGTGGCATCGTAGGGGTTTTGGCGCGCGGCTTCTCTGGCTGCGCCATTTTTGCTCAGCAGTGGGGCTATGTCGCTCAGGCCTGTGCGCCACACGGCTATGCTGGCGCACACCATGGCAGTGGCTAACAGTAAAAGCAAAATTTGTGCTTTTCTGCCAGAGGGCACTGCGCGGTAAAACCCAAATTGTGAAACCGCGCTTGCCACCAGCAGCATGAGTGCCAAGCTCAATATGATCAAAGGGCCCATATCGCCCGATTTAGCTAAGCCTAGGCTACAAAAAAGCAAAACTAGCAGCGCATATGCAAGCCCACGCAGTGCGCGCGTGCCGCTTGACTGGCGCTCGCCAAAACGATAGGCCAACCAAGCCAGTGCGATGCATGCCGCCAGGCGCAGCAGCTCGCCACTTATATGCGGCTTACCCGCGCCTGCCATGCGCATGCCTAGCAATGAAAACGGCGGATCATTGCGGTGACCCAGCCAAGCCAAAGTGAGCGCAGCAAGTGTGCCAATCAGTGCAATGAGTAGCCAACCGCGCGGGCGGGCAAGCATGGCGGCACAAGCAGCGCTTAGCTGCACCACGGCGCGCACTATGGCGTGCGACTTGGCCGCGCTCATAAACACCATCCCGTGGGCTAGCCAGATAGCATCTGCCTGACGCAAGCCAAAATATTTGGCACCTGCCACCTGCATGCCCACTGGTCCGCGCGCAGCAAAATCAGCAATCCAAAGCCACGCTATGCCAGTGAACAACACCCAACCCGACCAAAGGCAAACGCCCCAGAAGTTGGGCGCGCGGAACTGAGCCTTGGCATTAAAACGCAGCGAATTGCTGCTTGATGCAAAGGATACGACTGCAAGGCATATGCCAACGCTGGCAAGCAAGACACCAACGCAGGGCGGCCATGCAAACGGGCGCATAAAAACGGCCACCACTCCCCAAACAACAATGACTAAACCCAGCGCGGCTGGTTTGCCTGATTTGGCAAGCTGTAACAGCGCCCAGCCCATCAGGGCCAGCAAGGGCAGCCATAGGTAGGCGGTGCGCAGTAGCAAAGCAGCGCGCAAGTCATCGGCCATGGGCATCAAGGCATTTGCCCACGTAACAGCAAGGTATGGCCGCCAATCTTGATCTGTGCCGATAACTTTATAGCGCTGCCCTAAGCCTGTGTCCCACGGGTCTAGGGCGTAGACTTTTGCTATTTCATACAAAAGAAAACTTGCTGCTATAGTGAGCGATGCGTCTACAAATAAGCAAATCCAGCGCTGAAATCTGTAATTAGGCGAAATGGGCAGTTTGGTAGATTGGGGCATACAAGCTCTCATGTTGGTGTCTATGAGAGGGTGATACGCCGATTTGCCAAATATCGGTTTTATACTACTTTGGGGTTAATAATATGGCATTGTCTGAGTTTGAAAAAGCCGCAGAAAAACGCGCTGAAGAACTGGAAAACCGTAAAAAAAATGATGCTGAACTGCTGGCGCTGCTGCTGGCTTACCGCGCCGTGCCACATTTTGCTAGTCCAATGATTGCGCTGCGCATCAAAGAAGAAGCGTTAGGCCAAAAAAAATACGACGTCGACAATCCGCCATTAATTAAGGTTCGTAAGGAAATTGCAGACCACCTTGCGCGCGAGAAAGCTTTGGATGCACGCTTTCTCGAGCTTAAAAAGAAAAGGCAAAATCATTCCAATACCCAGGCAGATGATGCACAAATGGCCGACATCGAGCGCAGTTTGTCTGCCAATCAGCCCACCCAAGCGCAAAAAGATTTTTTGCAAGCGCTGTATGAACTGTGCGAACGGCTTGCATATGGTTACGCCAAAAAACGTAATTTGCTGTTTTTTGCCCAGCACTTCACGGATGAACTCATTAAAAGATTAGAAGCTACAGCCATTCAAGATGGCCGCTATTTAGCAGACTGGGAGATGAGCAAAGGTGCATCTATCCCCACATGGATTTTTCGTAAATTAATCTGGACTGTCAGAGATATTTTTTCATCAGGACTTCGTGACTATGCACTTGCAATTTCCAAGCCGGGCGAAAACGTGGACGATATTGTTATCCGCTTGCAATCTGAGATAAAACATGCCCAGAGCCACCCCGAGCTAAATGCACACAAGCCTAATTTCAACGTGAATCTAAAGTCTATGTCTGACTATGACAATACTGACAATTCCAACCCTGATGCAAGCCCTGAACCGCTACCAACTGCACTCAAAACAAGCTCGGAAAGTAAGATCCATTCCATACTTCGCGTGCATGAGTTGTTGCCTCAATTGGCAGCACTTGGGGAAGAGATGGAGGGAAAAATAATTGAGATAGAGAGCAATAAAATTATGCTAACTGACAACAATAAGTTGACGTGGTTTGCGTATCTTGGTCTAACCCCTGACGAATACGATAATCTAGATACCTCTTTGCAGGAGTTGGCAAATAGCAAAGGCTGGGATTTAGGGAAATTTAAAGTCAGATTAGCCCATTGTTTTGCTTATTTAAAGAACCATCCAACCTATGATCAAATCTGCGATTTGATGGTGCCCAATCGTTTGAAAAAGCGCATGGACGATTGCCAGAATCAAGCAGCTCTAGAAGCTATTAAAACAACAAGTCGTGATAACTTTCGCAGCTTGATTCACGAATGGATTGGGATGTATGGATTGCCAGAACTGCCAAAGGCACAAGCAATGGCATAGTCGACTGGAGGATATATAGCTGCTGAAATGCCATTTTTAAGTAAAAACACTTAATGTCACCGCCATATGGTCATACTTAACTATATAAATGATAGCGTTATTCATTCCAATTGCGCTGCCACACTTGGAATTCACTAGGCCGCAGCCGGTAGCGCGCCATGTTGCCTTCGTGCAGGCTCATGAGCTGGGTTTCGGCCATTTCTACAAAACGCTTTTGGTCTGCTGCAGGCAGCTGCTGCTGGCTAAATTGGTGTACGAAAGTAACGGCCGCTGCCTTGCTCAGGCCTGTGCGTACCACCTCAGACACGCAGGCCAACAACTGGGCGCGGTATTGCACGCGAAACGGATCGGGCTCACCCAAGGACTGGCGCACCGCCGAGTAGCGCGCGCAGGAGCGCTGGTATGCCCAGACAAATACCTCGCGCAGCAGCTCGATGCGGTTGAGCTCATACACGCCTAGCAAAGCGCTAATGTAAATAGGTTGCGGCACATCCACAAACGACAAGGGGCACAGGTTGCGCGCAATCAGTGGAATATTGGCCGCCAAGCGTGAGACGCGTTTGTTCACGTCTTCAAAGGGCTGCAAATAGGGCAGATGCACCATGGCAAAAAACGCCTGCTCAAAGGGGTCAACAATGGCGCTGGCGGTGTCCAAAATCTGCTGAAAATGCGCCTCGATGCGCTGCGGGCCTTCTAGCGGCATGAACACGGTGTGGCCAATGCCCACGGCTATGCTGCGCAAGCGACCGCTGGCGGTGGGGTCGGCCAGCAGGTTATCCGACAAGAGGGCATGCAAATTGAGCAGGGTGTAGCGGTTAAAACCAATCTCGCTGGCGTTGCTGATTAAGAATTCGATGGCCTCCTTGTGGTTCAAAATCATCTGGCCGTCTTGCGTGGTTTTGCCGTTTGCTGCATGCCCCGCTTCTAAGAGACGCTCTGTTTCTAGTAGCGAATAGGTATTACCTTCTAAGCGGCTGGAGTTCCATGACAGGTCAATGAGCAGGCGGCTGGCAATCTGGCGGGCATAGGTGCCAGCAGGCTCATTGGCCTGCACAGCCTGCCCGCAGGCCATCAGCGCTGCGCGGGTGGCGGCTGGCAAATAGAAGCTGGCATTGGGCTGGTAGTCGTTTAAAAATGCGCTGTGGTAGCCCACGGGCGTGCGCTTTTGCAGTGGCTGCTGCACATGCCGTAGCGCGGCCTGCGCTTGCTGCGACAGGGTGATGGGCGAGGCGGAAGTGGGCTCTGGCGAGGGCTCTGGTGCGGGCTCTGCCGTGGGCGCATCCGCACTTGCGGTGCTGTGGGCGACGAACCCACCGCCAGCGGCATAGCGCGTGGCTTTGCCAACGCCTTGTGTGCGTACCAAGCCCTGCTGCGCCAAGCCCAACAACCAACGCTGCACACTGCGCTTGGAAGGCGGCGCGTCTAACCCAGCTAAGATTTGAGCCAAGGTGCAGCCGTTTGGATGCTGCGCCAACACTGCCAAGACTGGAGCGTGTTGGTTTGCCAAAGGTGATGTGGTCATTTTCATGGCGCGTAACGTGAATACGCGCCATTTTATAGCTTTTACGCGCCATATTTATGGCATTTTGGCGCGTATTTGCTAATAAATGCAAATACGCGCCACCTTTCCATTTGCGCGCCATGCTGGTCATAAACGCGCTTGCAGGGCGATTGCCACAGCAAAACCCACGTACACTGCCAAGCATATGAATAAAAATCTTTTACTACTCGCCCTAGCCCAAGGCCTGTTTCTGACCAACAACGTGGTGTTCATTGCGGTGAACGGCTTGGTGGGCTTGGCCATGGCACCGCTGGGCTGGATGGCTACCCTGCCGGTGATGGGCTATGTGGTGGGCGCGGCGCTGTCAACTGGTGTGGTGGCGCGCACGCAGCGGCGCTTTGGGCGCAAGGGCTCGTTCCAAATTGGGCTGGTCACGGGCATGCTCTCGGCAGCGGCTTGCTTTTATGCGGCCTCGCACCAGTATTTTTGGCTGCTGTGCGCCTCCACCGTGATTGCGGGCTATTACAGCGCCAATGCCTCACTCTACCGCTTTGCCGCCGCTGAGCTGGCGCGCGCAGGCGAGAAAGAAAAAGCAGTGTCGTGGGTGCTAGCTGGCGGTTTGATTGGAGCCATTGTGGGGCCCAATTTGGCCGCTTACGGGCGCGATGCCATGGCCACGCCGTTTGCCGCTGTGTATTTGTATTTGGTGGGCGTGGCGGCGCTGGGGCTGGCGGTGATCAGTTTTATCAAGTTTCCCCAGCTCAGCACGGCACAGGCGGCAGAGCAAGCGGCCAAGGGCACGGGGCGGCCGCTGCGCGAGATCATGCGCCAGCCAGTGTTCATCGTGGCCGCTGCGGCGGGTGCGCTGGGCTATGGCGTGATGAATTTGCTGATGGCCGCCACGCCCATTGCCATGCAGCAGTGCGGCCTGCCCTTCAAAGACGCGGCGCTGGTGCTACAGTGGCATGTGATTGGCATGTTTGCCCCGGGCTTTTTCACGGGGCATTTGATCAAACGCTTTGGCGCGCTGCCCATCATGGGCATAGGCGCAGCGCTCAATTTGGCGTGCATTGCCATTGCGCTGTCGGGCACGGATTTGCACCAATTTTTAGTGGCTTTGTTTGTTTTAGGCTTGGGCTGGAACTTTTTATTCACAGGGTCCACTACCTTAGCGCTGGAAGCCTACCGCCCCGAAGAAAAAGACAAAACCCAAGGCGCTTTGAATTTTTGCGTGTTTGGTACGCTGGCATTTTCGTCTTTTGCATCGGGCGCCTTGGTTACCACGCAGGGCTGGCAGCTGCTCAACAAAGGCTCGCTGCTGCCCGTGCTGTGCACTATTGCCGCTTTAACGTGGCTGGCACTGCATCGGCGCAAAACATCTGTTTGACGGCGGCACAGAAACTGTCACAATGGCTGTGTAGTATTTATTCATCCATTTTTTCAATCGGCTTTAGGAGCACACCATGGGTTTACTCGATTCGGTTTTAAGCGCAGCAGCAGGCGCTATGTCCAACAACGGACAGCAACAAGGCGGCGGTTTGGCCAGTATTTTGGGTTCAATGCTGGGCGGCGCAGGTGGCCAGCAGGGCGGTGGCATGAATTCGGCACTGATTACGGCTGCCATTGGCATGCTGGGAAATGGCAGTGCGCAAGGCGGCTTGGGTGGTTTGATGGAGAAATTTCAGCAAGCTGGCTTGGGCGATGCCGTGGGTTCGTGGGTGGGCAATGGCGACAACCAAGCCGTATCAGGCGAGCAGATCTCCAGCGCGCTGGGCAGCGATGCCATCAGCGACATTGCCGCCAAATTGGGCATGAATTCTGGCGATGCCGCAGGCCAACTCAGCCAAATTCTGCCCGGCCTGATCAACCACCTCACTCCCAACGGCCAAGCCCCAGAGGGCGGCTTAGGCAGTGCCGGTGACTTGATGGGCATGCTGGGCGGCTTGCTTAAAAAATAATAGCAAGCTATGACCATATGGCGCTGACATTGGTGCTATTTTTCATAAAAGCACCAATCTAAGCACATACCGCCAACATACCCCACCACCTCACCCTGCGCCTTGGTGAGTGCTGTGCCACCGCGCCAAATCACGATGCCATAAAGCCCAAATTTTGCGTGGCGTAGTTGCTTAAATTGGGCAAAATCAACTTCAAATTGCTGTCGCTGATGCCATACCATTTACCCAAAGTGGCTGCGTATTGGTCTACGCCCGTGGTGGGCAGCAATCGGCCAGAGCCCAACTCCCAGTCGTGACCCAGACCGGCGGGTGGCATGCTGCCGTAAATATTGCCACCCTTGACCGCGCCTGTGGCAGACACGCCGTCACCACCCACAATGAAATGCGTGCTGCCCCAGCCGTGGTCACTGCCTTTGCCGTTGCTCACCAAGGTGCGGCCAAAGTCAGAGGCGGTGAACAGCGCCACTTGATTGGCCATGCCCAAAGCGCTGATGGCGTTGTGAAAGTATGCCATGCTTTGCGAGACGCGCTGCATCAAAATCGCCTGCTCACGCGGCTGGTTGTCGTGCGTGTCAAAGCCACCTATTGAGACCATGAACACCTGTCTTTTGGCCCCAATGGCGGTATTTTTGGAGATGATTTGCGCCACCATGCGCAGCTGCTGGGCCAAGTTGTCTTTGTCTACCGATGTGGGTTGGCCAGAAATAGGGTTGGTGTAGGCCGTGGTGGGCAGGGCAAGGCGCGGGTCAAAGTCTAAATTCACTACACCGCCCACTTTGGTCAAGTCCAGCACCTTGGATTTGAAGGTGGTGTCCGTGCCCAGCGAGCGCTTGAGGATGCGCGCGTATTCGGCTTGCAGCGCATTGGTGCCTGTGTCTTCCATGGCGGCGCGCAGCTGCGCAGCACCCGTGGTGGAGTTGAGCGTATCACCCGATATGCCACGCATACTCACCGAGCCGTCCACGCCCACTTGGTATTGCACTACGTCTTGCCCAGCCAGCATCACGGTATTGCCGGTGGCGGATATGCTGGTGAACACGGGCGTGGTGTTGTTGCCCATCATCAAATCGCCCATGCGCCCGGCCCAGCCATAGCGCGCGCCTTCGGGAGAGCTTGACTGCCACAGCGACTGCTGGTCATTGTGCGAAAAAAGCTTGGGTGGCAGCGGGGTCACGCCTGATTTGTATTGCAGCTTGGTGGTGGGCTGGATCAAAGGGCCAATATTGGCCATGACTGCGGCTTTGCCATTGTCGTACAGCGCGCGCAAGCCAGACAGCTCGGGGGCCATGCTAAATTGCAAACCGCTCGTCACAGAGGCAGCCGCCATGGGCGTGAGGCCAGTGTTGGCAAGTGCCAAACCTGTCGCATTGGCCACTGCGTCATACACACCGCCACGCGCGCCAGCGTAGGCGGCGTGGCTAGTGGAATCCACGGGCAAGACCCAGTTGTGCGAATCATTGCCGCCATACATAAACAGGCAAACCAAGGCTTTGTAGGGGTCGCCTGCGCCCACGGTTTGCGCAGCGGCGCTGCCCATGGCGGCCAAGCTCACAGCAAAGGCCGAGCTTGCGCCCAAGCCTTGGGACATAGAGGCGGCCTTGAGGCTGGCCGAGGTGTGCAAAAAAGCGCGACGTGATGCATCCATGGTGTTAACGCTCGATCATGAACTCAGAAGAAGAAAGTGCAATGAACACGGCTATTTGCAAGCGGTCACGGCTGCGGGTGTTGTTGGCGGGGTTGGTGGTACTGGCGTTCCAGCTCACTTGGTTGGCCATGGCATCTAGGATGCGGGTGCGCAGGCCTGCTGACATGCGGCCGGCAAACAGCAGCAGGTTGATATGGTCCACCACTGCGGCGCTGCTGGTAGCCAATGCCTGCGCCATGGGCGTAGTGGTGATGGCAAAATCCAATTTAACGTCTTGTTGTCTATGCTGCGCCACCAATATATCGGGGGCAGTACCGGTCCAGCCCACGCCCCATTGGATCAGGGCATACACATAATTGGTCCAATTGGCTACGCTCGATTCGTTGGCAATTTGAAACTCTGGTGCCACCATGGCGCGGTTGGCAATGTCGGTATTGGGCGGCACATAGCCTGGGCGGTAAAAATTAAACACCGATGGCGAATGGAGTGGCTCTTGCAGCAAAGATGTGTCGTTGATCATCCATTTGCCAGTGAGGCTGGTCGCTTGCAGTGCGCGAAGCGCCTGTGTGGTGCGCAAAACTGGCTCTTTGAGCTTACCCGCCTCGGGCGTGGGCTCGCCGCGCGCCTCGGGGTGTTGCAGCACCGCCGTGATGACAGCGGCCATGTCGCCACGTACTCCTTTGCCGTTGTCGTTGAATTTTTGCGCCACATATTGCACATAGCCCGCACTGGGGTTGCTGCTGACCAAGCGCTGAATCAGCTGCTTGCCAATGAAAGTACCCACATTAGGGTGGTTAAACAAGGTGTCTAATGCGATGCGCATGCTGCTTGCACCAGTGGTGCCCGCTGGGATTGTGATGCCCAAGAATGTTTTAGCACCTGTTTCATGGAAAGCCGGGTACACCCGCATGGGTTTGAGGTCAAAGCGCGCACTGCCCGTGGTGTCATACCGGCCAGGGCCACCCCATTTGAAAGTGCTGTTGGCATTCGTGCCATCTGCCATGTCCCAGGACCAGCCAGTGAACACGCGGGCCAGCCCCTCCACGTCGGCATTGGTATAGGTTTCAATCTGCTTGCCAGCGGCATCGCTCTTGGTGCTACCGTCTAGATTGAGCTGGTAAAGACCAATCGAGAACAGCTGCATCACCTCGCGGGCAAAGTTTTCGTCAGGCATGCGGCCCGTGCCTTTGGTTACGCCCGAAGCACTGGTCACAATGGGGTCGGCTTTTTGGTTGCGGATATGGCTCAAATACATGCCCATCACGGGGCTAAGCGCCACGTCTTCCAACAAGGCGCGGAAATTGCCAAACGCATGCTTGCCCAAATTGTCCAGATATTGGCCAAATGGCCGCGCATGGTCGTACAAGCCAGAATCCGCCTGCGAGACCACCATAATTTGCATGAGCGCGTGCACCACGCGGCGGCGCAGCTGGTCGGGCGCGTTCACCGCCTTGTTCCAAAACAACTGGCTCAAACCGTTGGGGCTGTAGTTGGTGCCGCCATTGCCCGGCCTGTAAGTGCCGCCACTGACGTCTAAATCAAAGCGCGCCTGCACTGCATTGACATAGTCTGGCGCAGGGGCTATGGCCATTTGATCTGCAAGCCACGCGGAAGGCTTGCGCCCTTTGAGCGCATTCACAGTATCTAGCGTGGGGCCAAATGTCGCTTGCATGAGCAAACGCGCCGCCTGCTCTTGCGACAGGGCAGTATCGGCAATGACCACTCCCGCCACAGAGGTGCTAAGCCCTGCTCCAGTGTTCGTGCCTGTACCTGTACCTGTACCCGCTCCAGTTCCTGTACCAGAGCCAGACCCAGAACCCGCACCACCGGCTGGCGCGCCTGAGCCTAAGTTAGTACCCGCCGGGTCAGCGCTGCCACCGCCACCGCAGGCCGCCAAAAACGCGGCTGCACCAGCGGAAACTGCTGTATTTCTGGCAAAAATTCTGCGCGACACAGATGCATTTAAAAGAAGATTTTTCACGGGTTTTGGCGAACAAGTTCGTTAATGGCTACATGGACAGCGAGTGTGCCGCACCAGCTATTGTTACAAACACAAACACGACCAACGGTGCGATTAGGGGGTTGATCGGCGGCTGTTTTGACCAGATTTTTGTAAGGAATTGTGCTGCAGGTGCGTGCCAACTGCGCCTGAACTGCGCATTGGTTGCGGCCTACGCGCCACTTTTTGCATTCGTGTCACTGCGCAATACATAGCAAAGTATGCATAATGCATATGCCTTAGCCGACCACAGACACCTGGGCCAGCCCCGCATCCACAATCAAATTGTGCCCCGTGATGCCCGCCGAGTCGTCGCTGGCCAAAAACAAAGTAGGTTTGGCCACGTGGCTGGAATCGAGGCGGAATTTCAGGCATTGCAGGTCGATGAATTTTTGGTCTTCTTCGGGGTTGCGCCACAGCGCGCTTTGGCGCTCGGTCACAATCGCACCGGGCACGAGGGCATTGACGCGAATGTTGAACTCGCCCAGCTCACGGGCCAGTGTGCGCGTCATGCCGCTGATCGCTGCTTTGCTGGCGGTGTAGCCAATCAAGTTGGGGCGGCCACGCATCCAGCTGATCGAGCCCATGTTGATGATACTGGCCGATGTCATAGTCGCACGGGCGCGGCGCGCTATGCTTTGCGTAGCAAATACTTGATGGCGTAAGTTGATATTGAGGCAGTTGTCCCAATACTCGGGGGTGAGCTCGTCCAAGCTGTGGCGGTCGTCACGGCCTGCATTGTTCACCAGCACTTGGATCGTGCCCAGTTTGTCGGCCATGCGCTCGAGCATGGCTTGCAGCGCTGGAATGTCGCGCACATCGCAGGCCTCGTACAGCGGCGCTTTGTGCCCCGCCAGCGTGATTTCGTCGATCAGCGCATCGCCACCGCCTGGCTTAGTGCCATTAAAAGCCACCTGCGCGCCTTGCGCCGCAAACGCGCGCACAAGCTCAGCACCAATGCCTGAGCTGCCGCCGGAGATAAAAACTACTTTGTTCTGCAGGGATGGGTAGATGGTCATGGTTTTGATTGGCTAAGGATAAATACCGAGTTTCCGGCCGCGAAGGGCGCGAAAGTTACGCTAAGAACGCGAAAGGAAGAAAAGAAAGAAAAGGAGGAATTTAAAAATTTAGACAAGTGAATTTGGCAAACAATATGAAATAAATAGCAAACTATGACGATTTGGCGATGACATCAGCCTAAATTTTCATAAATTATCTGTTTATTCCCTTTTTGGTATTCCTTTAGCGTCCTTCGCGTATCTTTCGCGCCCTTCGCGGCCGGAAATTCGGTTTTTAATCTTCAAAAAAGTTAACCGGCAGCCCAGCCACCCCCACCCGCATGCTCAGCACGCAGCCTAAGAGGGGTTGCGCGGCCAGCTCGGCATCAGACCGGTTGTGCCGCGCGGTGGTTAAATACAGGGTTTGCAGGTCGTCGCCGCCAAAGCAGGGCATGGTGTTGCACAGGGTGGGCGTGGCGATGCTTTGCAGGATGTCGCCCGAGGGGGCGATTTGCAGGACGCGCTGGCCTTCAAACATCGCTACCCAAAGGTTGCCTTGCACGTCTACCGATGCGCCGTCTGGCCTGCCCAAATATCCGCCGTTGTCTGTTTGGCCAAAAGCCCAGCCCTCGGGTTTGGTGGCAAACTGCTTGAATACGCGCTTATTGGCCATGCTGTTGCTCTCTAAATCATAGTCCCACGCATACATCACATGGTTGGGCGTATCGGCCCAATACACGGTTTTGGCGTTGGGCGACCAGCACAGGCTGTTGGCAATGGTGGCATCGCTGGCCATGTGCTGCACCAGTGGCTTGCGGCCAGCGCGTGCGTCTAGGCTGTGCAAATTGGCCAAGCGTGCCGTGCGCGGCTCAAACATCGTGCCCGCCCAAAAACGGCCCAGCGGGTCGCATTTGCCGTCGTTAAAACGGGTGGTTTTGGCATCGTGGTCAAAAGTGGCAAGAAGCTCCAGCGCGCCGCCCCATGCGTGTGCGCGCACGATGCTCTCGCGCAGGGCTATCACATAACCGCCGTTTTTAGCCGGTGCCATGCAGCCTGGCTCTGAGGGCATGGCCCAGCGCTCGACCGTGCCCATGTAGACATTGGCACGCTTAATGGCAAAGCCTGCAATATCCACCCAGTAAAGCGACTGCTCGTCCTGGCTCCAAAACGGCGATTCACCCAACACGCTGGGCTCTGAAACAATGGTTTGCCACGTCATATTTTGCTCATTTCACACTTTTTACATCAATCGACATGGTGGCCGACCAAGACTGGCCCGGCTGCAAAATCACCACGCCCAGCGCCGCTGCATCGGCTTGGTTCATGGCATTGTTCACATGGCTCACGGGCTCTACGGCAATGAAGTCTTTTTGGTCATTGGTAAACACCACCAAGCGCGCCAAG